>CAZYEF010000050.1:0-16293 GCA_964646375.1 uncultured Nitrospiraceae bacterium
CTACAAAAGAACCCAGCTCTCCGATAAGGGTTGCGGACATGACTCCTTCCGACGGCCGCCCGGTACGAGGATCAATAATATGATGATAGCGTTTGTTGTCATTGATGACGAAGCGCTCATAGTCGCCCGAGGTGGAGATGCTTTTATTCGTCAATTCGAGGACGGTGAGCATTCTGGCTGGTTCGCGTGGATGCTGGACACCTATCTTCCATGGTCTGCCGTCTTTCCGAAAACCCAGTGCCCTGATATCGCCCGCGACGGCAATGAGTGCATTGTGTATATTGTGTTTTTTATAGAGATCCGCAACCCGGTCGGCCGCATATCCCTTCATGCCGCCGAGATCAACAATCATTCCGGCTTTTTTCAGAAAGAGCGTGGAGGCTTTTTTATTCATAATTATATTGCGATAATTAACGAGGGGAAGGGTCCTGCTGATTTCGGTTTCTGTGGGAATTTTTCCATCTTTGGTACGGCTGTGCCATAAAACAAGCAGCGGGCCGACAGTAATATCAAAGATGCCGCCGGAAAGGTCGGAAATTGCCGCCGCGCGCTCCACGACCTCCAGCACTTCAGGAGAAACCTTGACCGGCTTTATTCCGGCTTCGCGATTTACTCTGGCTATTTCACTCGACTCCCGAAAGCGTGACAACATGGAATCAAGCCGTCGCAATTCGGCCATCCCGAGTTCTATGGCTGATGCTCCCTCTTCCGCGTTTCGGGCAACAACCGTGATAGTTATTTCCGTGCCCATGATAAATTCGGTTTTTTGGACTGTTTGCTCATCGGAGCAGGCAGAGAGAAACAGGAGAAAGAACATTATCTCGATAAGTGGTTTCCTCATTCAGAAGCCTTTCGCCTTCACAAACGAGACCCGGAACAACGCGGCGCAAGCCAAAATCAATAGTGGAATATACACTACCATTTCGCTCCAGCAGAGTCAACCCTGGCGGGAGCAATGGCCATGATAATCGCTGCATTTTGACAGAAGATGGTCACCCGCCGATTTTATACAATTCTTTGTCAACCCTTCCTCTCTTCCTCTTGCTCCACATCCTTCTTTATGCTATAGTTTTTTTATGGGACCGGCAAAAAGTCCTGTTTTTTAACGAACGCCGTTTTTTACGATTTTTTTAAAAGACACGGCCGCGTTCGACAATATCATAAAGTTTTTCTTCAGTATCTTGAACGTTCTCATCGCCTGCCTGAAGATTGAATTTTACACGGCATGGGCTGTTGAATTCATATCGACAAAACACACTAAACCGGCCTGAAATTGTTTCCCCATGGGCCCCCGATAGTCGGACCAAGGAGCACTATGAACCACCTCCATGAATTTACCGCGGAACCGATGATTGCCTATTTTTCCATGGAAATCGGCGTCAAGAATGATATCCCAACGTACAGTGGCGGCCTCGGCATTCTCGCAGGAGATACCATAAAATCCGCTGCAGATTTGCAACTCCCTCTTGTTGCGGTCACCCTTGTCACACGCAAAGGATACTTCAAGCAAGACATTGACGCAGCAGGATGGCAAAAAGAGAGTCCGGTCACCTGGGATCCGTCAAACTACATGACATTGCTGCCGCAAAAAATCACCGTACAGATAGAGGGCCGTGACGTTTTTGTCCAGGCATGGCTCTACAAGGTTATCAGCCCTACCGGCGGCAAGGTGCCCATTCTCTTTCTGGACACCCATCTACCTGAGAATACGCCGGAGGACCAGACAATTACAGACTCCCTGTATGGCGGGGACAGCCTCTATCGCATCAAACAGGAGGTCGTTCTCGGCATGGGAGGTGTGCGCATGCTGACGGCCCTCGAGTTCCAGATCAAGAAATATCACATGAACGAAGGACACGCAAGTTTTCTCGCCCTGGACATCCTTCTGAAATGCAAACGCGATATTGAGAGCGTATGGGACGAACGGTCTTGCTGGGACATCGGCCGGGTGCGCAATCTTTGCGTGTTTACCACACACACGCCGGTTGAAGCAGGTCACGACAAATTCCCTTACCCGCTGGTCAAACAGGTGCTCGGCGACATTCTGCCCCCCGAAGTCCTGAAAGACATCGCGGGAAAAGACAATCTGAACATGACACTCTTGGCGCTCAATCTGAGCAAATATATAAACGGCGTCGCCAAAAAGCACGGGGAAGTTTCGCAACACATGTTTCCCGGGTACCATATTCATGCCATCACGAATGGCGTTCACTCATTTACCTGGACGTGCGTCGAAATGGCGCAGCTCTTTGATAAATATATCCCCGGATGGGCGAATGAACCGGAGTTGTTCGTACGGTCGGGCATTATTCCTGAATCCGAAATATGGGATGCGCACCAGCGGGCAAAGCAAAAACTGCTCACTACGGTGGAACAGACAACCGGCGTCGCCATGGATCCGAATGTGCTCACCATTGGTTTTGCGCGGCGGGCCACCGGATACAAGCGTCCGCATCTGCTTTTCTCAGACATTGACCGGCTGCTTGCGATCAGCAAAAAAGGAAGGATCCAGATCGTCTATGCGGGTAAGGCACACCCGCACGATGAAAACGGCAAAAAACTGATTCAAGGCATTTACGGATACCGGGACAGACTGAAAGGAAAAATCGCCATCTCATTTCTTCCCGGATATGACATGGATATCGCCCTGAAACTTGTTTCCGGCGTGGATATCTGGCTGAATACGCCCCTCCGTCCACTCGAAGCCTCGGGCACCAGCGGCATGAAAGCAGCGCACAACGGAGTGTTGAATTTCAGCGTGCTGGACGGATGGTGGATTGAGGGTCACATTGAGGAATTCACCGGCTGGTCCATCGGCGCAGTGCCGACCGAGACGGCAAAACCAGGGACCTCTGACGCGGAGGACGCGGCTGATCTCTATGATAAACTTGAAAACAGGATTATTCCAAAATATTACGCGGAGAATAAAAGCAATTGGGTTCGCATGATGAAGAATGCCGTGAGCAAAAACGCTTATTACTTCAACAGCCACCGCATGATGCGCCGTTATGTAACCGAAGCATATATCAGATGATTTCGCGCTTCCGCGATCAGATTCCTTCCGCTTCCTGCGTCACCCTGAGCACCTCTTCCACGGTGGTAATGCCCGCAGTTGCCCTGATCAGTCCTTCCTCCCGCAACGTCTTGAACCCGGTCCGGGCGGCGGCAGCCTTGATGGAGGAACTGGATGATTTCATTATAATGCAATTGCGGATCGCATCATGCATGTCCATAAGTTCAAAAATCGCAACCCTGCCCTGATAGCCGGTATTTTTGCAGGCCGGGCATCCTTGTCCCCGGAAGAATGTTGTTTCACCGGTGGAAATGCCGAGGCTCCTGAGCAGATCGGGCGTGGCTGTATACGGTTTCCTGCAATGGTCACAAATTTTTCGCACAAGCCGCTGTGCCAGAATCCCGATCACGGATGAGGAAATAAGAAAAGGCTCGATGCCCATGTCGACAAGTCTGGTTGCGGCACCCGCTGCATCGTTCGTGTGAAGCGTTGCAAAAACCAGGTGCCCGGTCAATGCGGCGTGAATGGCGATTTCCGCGGTTTCCCGGTCCCGTATTTCCCCTACCATGATGATATCGGGATCCTGTCTGAGGATGGAACGGAGACCGCTTGCGAAGGTGACACCGGCCTTGGGATTCACCTGCATCTGGTTGACCCCCATAATCTGGTACTCAACGGGATCTTCAACCGTAACAATATTGTTCGCTTTCCTGTCGATTGTATTGATGCTGGCATACAGCGTGGTGGTTTTGCCACTGCCCGTCGGTCCTGTCACCAGAATCATGCCGTAGGGCCGCGCAAGAAGCCTGCGATACCGTTCCAGCATGTCGGGTGAAAACCGCAGCCCGTCGAGAGACATGATGATCTGAGTCCGGTCGAGAATGCGCATCACAATGGTCTCACCCTGGATCACCGGAAGGGTTGAAACACGGATGTCCACGGTTGTGTCCCCATCCATGCGGAGCGTGTTCCGCTCACTGAAAACCGACGTAACAAGCGGACCTGATTCGCTGTGGGTGATGCGTGCCTGAAATCGGCCGTCCTGCGGGATTCTCTTCTCCGCAATGTCCATGTTTGCGAGAATCTTAATGCGGGAAACAATGGGTGAGTGCATTTCACGGGGCAGTGTCCGGACTTCTCTCAGCATGCCGTCTATGCGATAGCGGACCTTGATGTGATTCCCTTCGGGGTCAATATGGATATCGCTTGCATGGTCCATCATTGCCTGGGCCAGCAGCATGCTTACGAGTTTGACGACCGGAGCGTCTTCTGCCGCGGCGCCGGAGACTTCGGCAACTTCCTCAATTGCCGTCCCCATCTCTTCAGCAAAATTCATCGTCGCCGCCTCGATTGTCTGACTCATTCCATAATAGCGGTCTATAGCCCGTTGAATATCACTTCGCGTGGCAACCACCTGCCTGATCTCCCTGCCTGCCGCCTTCTTGATATCATCGAGTCCGAAGATATTCAGCGGATCCGACATGGCGACAACCACTGCGTCCTTGTCCCGGTACAGGGGAATAGCTGTAAGCCGTCGTGCCATTTCGGCAGGGATCAGCGTCAGACTTTCCGGGTCCAAAAGCTGTTTGTCTATCTCGACAAAAGGAAGGTGAAACTGCCTGCCAAGAAACGTGGCAAGATTATGTTCGTTGATGAATCCAAGATCAACGAGAATCTCTTCGATTTTGCCGCCTTTCTTTCCCTGTTCCTCCAGCGCGCGCTTCAGTTGTTCGTCTTTGATCAACCCCCCGGCAACCAGCATTTCACCCAGCATCTTTTTCTTTATGCTCGGAACGGCCATGGTCAGCACCTCAGCGTAAGGAAATCCCTGCACCAGGATCAATGTCTTTTCCATGGTGCTTATCGCGCATTATATCAGAAAAACACGGTTTTCCTCATTTTTTCTATACGTGGCGCGTGCGTTTTGTGGTATAGTTATCCCATGTGGGGATGGTTCCGTGGCGTCCCGCCTGTGTCCGGCATCGCACAAAGCGCAGTCCTGCCATCCTTCCTGAAAAACCAAATACTGCAAGAGGTCGTTTTCCGTTATCTGCGCCGTCAGAGTCGTTTTGGGATCAAGGAGACCATAGCGATATGAATGAACAGGGAAAGTATATGCTGCTTGTCGTCGATGACGACCCGTACATTCTTGAGTCCATTTCAACGCTGCTGACCGAATTCGGATACACTGTTTACACCTGTCAAAATGCCCGCGACGCCATAAAAATGGTTCAGGAAATCAGCTTCGATCTCGTCCTGACTGACATTAAAATGCCGCAGGTTACCGGCATCGAGCTTCTCCAGAATATCCACGACTATAACCCACAGATTCCGGTCATCCTGATGACGGCATTCGCAGAACTTGACGTTGCAGTCGATGCCATTAAAAAAGGAGCCTTCGATTTCATAACAAAACCATACAATCCAGACTATCTCCTGCACTCCCTGGAAAAAGCGGTCAAATACACCAGGTTCCTTCAAATGGAAAAAAACTATAAAGATATGCTGGAAGATACCGTCAGAATACGGACCCGGGAGCTGGCAGATGCATTGCTCATGGTTAAAAATCTGAGCAATGAAGTCATCCGGCGGCTGACATCCGTTGCTGAGTACCGTGACACGGACACCGGCACTCATATTGGAAGGATCGGTCTCTATTCAAACAGAATTGCGAAGGCCATGGGGCTTCCGGATGATTTTGTCGAAGCCTTGACATTTGCGAGTCCCATGCACGATCTGGGGAAAATAGGCATCCCCGACAACGTTCTTCTGAAGCCGGCGCCCCTCTCCACTGAGGAATTTGAGATCATTAAAAAACACACGCTCATCGGTGAAAAAATGCTTGCCGGGTCCTCATTCCCACAGCTCCGTCTTGCCGCCTCGGTTGCCTTAAACCATCATGAACGGTGGTGCGGCGATGGATACCCAAGAGGTCTGAAAGGGGAGGAAATACCCCTTGAGGGAAGAACCGTTATGCTCGTAGACCAGTATGATGCCCTGAGGAGCAGGAGACCCTACAAACCGGGGTTCAGCCATGAGGAGGCATATTCTATTATTACGAAAGGAGATGGAAGAACAAATCCTGAGCACTTCTGTCCGGAAGTCCTGAAAGCATTCGACGAAATTGCCCCTGATTTTGATGAGATTTTCAAAAGCCATCAAATGTAAAACAGGCCCTTTCCCCTTGCACACACGCGGATTTAATCCTGTTTTCAAAACTTCCCCCTGCCCCCTTCGCTCTTGCTGCTTGCATTCCTGCTTTTTTTATATTATATTTTTGCATGCATAAAAAAATTAAGACAGTACAAGAGCTCAAGCCTGTTCTTGATATTCTCCGGGCGGTAGGACAAAAGATTGTCTTCACAAACGGCTGCTTTGACCTCATTCATACCGGCCACACGCGCTATCTTGCGAAGGCAAAATCGTTCGGAAGCATTCTGATTGTAGCGGTTAACAGCGACGCTTCGGTGAGGATGCTCAAGGGAAACAAACGGCCGATTAATGCCGAACAGGACCGGATGGAAACTCTTGCCGCGCTTGAATCGGTGGACTTTGTCGTCCTGTTCCATGAACCTGATCCAGGAGGAATTATTTCCGAACTGCTGCCTGATGTTCTGGTGAAGGGGGGCGACTGGCCGGTCGAAAAAATCATCGGACGCGATATCGTCGAAAAACGGGGCGGCACGGTAATCAGTACGGGATACATCGAAGGGGCCTCAACTACGGGGATTATCGAAAAAATTTTAACAAAATACGGATAGCCGCAAACTATCCCCTGCCCCACCCCTTTGTAAATGCAGCAAAATCATGCTTGTGCGAATCGATCCCCACCTTTTTATCGTCTAACGATGTTCCGATTTTCTGCCCTTCCCCGGTTGCGCTTTTTTACGACCAACTTCTTTCTGTCTGCTGCTTTTCTCTGACTCTATGGAATACAATGCATCATCGTCAAAACCGAAGTAATGTCCAATCTCATGCATTACAGTGTCCATCACAATATCTTCAATTTCCTCCGATGAATGTGCGGCCGTTTCAATCGGCTGCTGATAAATCACAATCCGGTCTGGAAGCGCATTGCCGTAATTCCATTCTCGTTCCGGAAGCGGCACTCCCTGATACAGGCCAAAAAGCGTTCCGGTTTCAATCTGCATGTCTTTGAGAAGCACCGGAGAAGGGCCGGTTTCTATTTCAATGGAGATATTTCTGAGCTGCTGTTTGAACCTGGGCGGCAACTGCCGGAGCGCGTGCCGAACTAATTTTTCGAAGGCGGCTCTGTTCATGATGGCAAAATAGATTGTCCTGGTTCATTCGAAAGAACCAGGACAGGTAAAGTGCAATATAGAAACTGGGAGTTAGAAAATTGACTGTTTTTCGTTTTTGCTAATATCACTTCTCGATACTGTAAAAAACTTCCCGGCCCCGGTACACGGCCGCGTCACCAAGCTCCTGCTCAATCCGGATAAGCTGGTTATATTTGGCAATACGGTCGGTACGCGAAAGTGATCCGGTCTTGATCTGTCCGGCATTCGTGGCAACCGCCAGATCCGCAATGGTGGCGTCCTCGCTCTCACCGGAGCGGTGAGATATGACCGCAGTATATCGTGCCCGCTTCGCCATCTCGATGGCATCGAGTGTCTCGGTCAGGGTGCCGATCTGATTCAGCTTGATAAGAATGGAATTTCCAATACCTTCTGCAATGCCCTTGGTGAAAATTGACGTGTTCGTCACGAAAATGTCATCCCCGACAAGCTGAATTTTTTTTCCAAGACGGTCCGTAAGGAGTTTCCATCCTTTCCAGTCTTTTTCCGACATTCCGTCTTCGATTGAAATAATAGGATATTGCCTGATCCATTCCTCATAAAACGCTATCATCTCTTCCGAAGATTTTTTCTTGCCCTCTCCCTGGAGATCGTAAATGCCGTTATCGTAGAATTCGCTGGCGGCACAGTCCAGTCCCAGAAAAACATCCTGTCCTGGTTTGTAACCTGCTTTTGCGATGGCATCGAGGATTACCTGTACAGCTTCTTCATTCGATTTGAGGTTCGGGGCAAACCCTCCCTCATCTCCCACGGCGGTGTTATAGCCCTTCTTTTTCAGGACGGCTTTCAGATTATGAAAAACTTCCGCTCCCATGCGGACGGCTTCTGAACAGGAGGATGCACCGGCAGGAATAATCATGAATTCCTGGATGTCCACGTTGTTGTCAGCGTGCGCGCCCCCGTTCAGGACGTTCATCATGGGAACAGGCAGTTCTTTGGCATTCGGGCCGCCGAGGTAGTGGTAAAGCGGCAATCCGGCATCTTCGGCGGCGGCTTTCGCGACAGCGAGTGAAACCGCAAGCATGGCGTTCGCTCCGAGTTTTGCCTTGTTCTCGGTCCCGTCCATCTCTATCATGGTGCGGTCAATCACGGCCTGTTCAGTCGCGTCCATGCCCATAACGGCAGGGCCGATCAATTCGATAACATTGTTGACCGCTTTTTGCACACCCTTGCCGAAATACCGGGCCCCTCCATCACGCAATTCAAGTGCTTCCCGTTCGCCCGTCGATGCGCCGCTCGGCACAATGGCGCGGCCCATCACTCCGCTTTCAAGAATCACGTCCGCCTCAACCGTAGGATTCCCTCGTGAATCCAGCACTTCGCGTGCATATACATCAATAATTTCACTCATATGTCCTCCCGATATAATTCATCAATCATCAACAGATGGCCGCGTGTGAAGAGACAGTTTGTTCACGGTTTCCGTTAAATACTCACCCCTCCAGCACAAACTTGCTTCCAGCTTTGATCAATTCGTTTGTTTTTTCTTCCAGCGAAGATTCCGCATAAAGCAGCACAGCCCGCTCTGCATCCGAAAAACGCAAAAGAACCCAGCTGTCGTCTTCAAGCATATATTTGGTGCCGTCTGAAGTGGTTTTTTTGCCCTTAACCCGCATTCCGCCGAGTTCCATGAGAGGCAAACTAAGCTTCCCCGCAAATGCCTTCCAGTTTGTTTCCGGAAGAGGAATAATTACCCGTTCCGCCAGAATGGTGCCTACTTCTTTATAGAGCCGCTTCAGCAAATCCTTTATGGTTTTCCTTTCTACCGCAACCATTTCGGCAGCCAGCAAACACGCAAGAATACCATCTTTTTCAGGGAGATGGTCTTTAATCGTCAAACCCGCGCTTTCCTCGCCGCCGAATATAATTTTTCCCTGCATAAGCAGGTCTCCGATAAAATGAAACCCAATACCGGTTTCATACACTTCGATTCCGTGTTTTTTGGCGACTGCATCAATAAGGTGAGATGTCGCTATCGACCGAGCTGCGCCGCCTTTCCAGCCGCGCGTTCGGCACAAAAAATCAAGAAGAAGCGCCAGTATCTGGTTCGGGTTAATATAGGTGCCATCTCCATCCAGAATCGCGAACTGATCGGCGGCGTCATTGACAGCCAGACCTAACTCGTATTTCCCCTTCTTCATTTGCTCCGACAAACCAGCAAGGTTTTTCCCCGAGAGAACCGGGGCGCACCCGTCAAACAAAGGATCACGGTGTCCGTGAAAAATCGAGACTGCACATCCCGCATCCGTTAAAAAAGTGTCAAGATAATTTCTTCCGGTTCCGCAGAACAGGTCAAGCGCGACTTTGAGCTTTGCTTTTTTGAGAGCTTCAACATCGATTTTTCTTTTCAGGTCTTCCAGATAGGCTTTGCGCAGGTCAACTGTTTCCACTGCAGCCTTTTCCCTAGTTTCGCCGCAGAAAAACGTCGCGTGTGCATTCTTTTCTAAAAGCATATTGGCTCTCGCCTCTACATCCTTTATTGCGTCGGAAAGCGCGGCCCCTCCCCTGGCTGGCAGGAATTGAAGGCCGTTATAATACGGAGGTTGATGGGGTGCGGAAATAAGGATGCTTCCGGCGGTCTTTCTTCGTAAAATCTCAAAGGTAATCACCGGAGCAGGTGTGTCGCGGTTCGACAAATAAACACGGATACCATTTGCGGCAAGGACTTTCGCGGACTCTTCTGCAAAATATTCCGACATGAAACGGGTATCATAACCCACAACCACGCCTTTGTCTTTCATGCCTCGTGAAACTATATGATCAGCGATTGCCTGAGTGACGGTTTTTACTCTGGGAATAGTAAAATCATCGGCAACGACCCCCTGCCATCCGGAAACGCCGAATTTAATTTTATCAACCGTCATGTAAAAAAAATATCATAAACAAAACCAGTTTGCAACTTAAAAGGAAGTTGCCGTGCGATGCGGCGCAAGGTCTCGGCAAAATCAGCAGCGCGTCCCCTCTGCGGATGTGGACAGGGCTAGTCCTTCTCGCCACGGTTTGATAACAGGTCCTCCAAAACGAATGCTAGCTGAGATAAGGGGAGTTCTTTCTGTTCCTTGGTCTGCATGTTGCGGAGAACAGCTGCTCCTTTTTCCATTTCCTGCTCGCCGATAATTAACGTATAACCGGCACCTGATTTGTCCGCTTTTTTCATTTTACTTTTAAGGCTTGCGTCTGTGTAATCCGTTTCGACCTTAATGCCTGATCGTCTTAGCTGATAGATAAGCGGCAGTGCGATTGCCCCTGCTTCCGATCCTAACGCACAGACAAACAACGCTGGTCGGG
This sequence comes from uncultured Nitrospiraceae bacterium, assembly GCA_964646375.1. GTDB lineage: Bacteria > Nitrospirota > UBA9217 > UBA9217 > UBA9217 > JBAZLV01. Next base: position 10,621 of record CAZYEF010000050.1, read on the forward strand.
GTGCGCGAATCGATTCCGTACTCATAAGCGAGATTGCCCGCTCCACGCCGAGCGCGAAACCGATTCCAGGAGATGCGGGACCGCCGATTTCCTGCACAAGCCCGTCGTAACGACCGCCCGCGGCAACAGTATTCTGCGCTCCCGTATGTTCCATCACGAGTTCGAAGGTCGTACGGGTATAATAGTCAAGCCCGCGAACCAGGCGCGCGTTGATCACGAACGGAATGTCGAGGCGTTTGAGGCCGTCTTCAACGATATGGAAATGTTCTTTGCAGGGTTCGCAAAGATAATCCAGCATCACCGGTGCGTCCTCAAATTTTCCTGCATCTACCTTGCAATCAAGCACGCGCAAAGGATTCGTTTCATACCGGCGTTGACAGTCACCGCACAAGGCATGAAGTTTCGCCTCTAAATACTGCTTAAGCGCGGCTCGATACGCTCCTCTGCAGGCACTGTCGCCCAGGGAGTTTATCTGGAGGATAAGCCCTTCTATTTTTAGTCTATTGAAGAGCGTATAGAGCATCGCAAGGACTTCTACGTCTACGTGCGGATGATCGACTCCTAACGCTTCAACACCAATCTGATAGAATTGACGATATCTGCCTTTCTGAGGACGCTCGTGTCGGAACATGGGACCCATATAATACAGTTTGGCAAGCTGCGCATCGGCGTACATCTTGTGTTCAATGAACGCACGTACCACTCCCGCAGTTCCTTCCGGACGAAGGGTTATCTTCTTTCCGTCCCGGTCATCAAACGTGTACATTTCCTTTTCGACGATGTCCGTTGACGCGCCTATGCTTCTCGCAAACAGGTCGGTATATTCAAAAATCGGCACGCGTATTTCCGAGAACCCAAAATCCTCAAAAAGCCTGCGGGCCGTTTCCTCAATGTGCTGCCACGCGGCGATGTCGCGCGGCAGAATATCTTTTACGCCTTTAATTGCCTGAATTGACATGCATGCTCCTTTTATCTGTGCGTATTGCAGAGAATTGGTCCTTGATCAAAAAAGCGTTTTCGTTGCCGACAAACGGTACAGGATTACGGTTTGCGGAGAAGTTTCCAAGGATTGACTTTGACGTCTTCCGAAGTTTCTTTCAGATTCGCGGCCAGATCCTTGAAATTCTCGATCATGATATCAATGTTTTTTCTGTTTTCTCCGATCAGTTTATCAGTTTTTTCAGTCATGGCTTTGAGATTGCTTGAGCTCTCATCAAGTTTTTTTAATATTTCCGGCAGATTTTTGAGGCCCTGCGCAACCTCTTCCTTGCTTGACGTCATTATCTTGATATTGGCGGTAGCCTCCTGCAGATTTTGAATCGTGCCTTTCAGCGATTTCGCCATGGACGGATCGCCAAGCATATGGTCAAGATTAACGGCGATTTTCCTGAGTCTTGCGATCACATCAAGCGCCGTTCTCGTGAGGTCTTCCAGTTTCATAGATTCCTCACCGATAAGCGGCCGGCCTTGTTCCAGGAGACGTGCATTCGGTGAACCGGCCGTCAGCTCCACATATTTTCCGCCTACCAGGCCAAGAGTCATGATTCTGGCTCTGGTATCCGTTTTGATCACCATGTCTCTGAATATGCTGAGGGTAAGTTCAATTTTATCTCCCTGCTCGGGAGCGACGCGTACGTTCGTAACTTTCCCGACTTTGACGCCGGAAAATCTGACCGGCGCGTCTTTTTCAATGCCATCGCTGTAAAGAAAAAGTATTTTTACCTCTTTTTTCTGTTTGAAGAGGCTCTGGATATCGCTGATCGCGAAAACCATGACTGCCAGGATTATAAAAGAAATAAGGAGAAATATTCCTGCCCGTATTTCAGTCCGCTGGTATTCCATCGTCTTTCCCCTGCATGTTCGTATAGTTTGCTCATCATAAACTCAGTCCAGCAGCAGATCCTCGCGCAAATCCCTGCTTGACGCATGAAAGGATATGGGGCCATCCGGACTTCCGGTAATGAACTGCTGGACAAGGGGGTCAGCGCTGGAGCGTATTTCCTCCGGCGATCCTTGCGCAAGCACGGCACCCATGTACAGAATAACAATCTTGTCGGCAATCAGCATCGCCTCTTCCACGGAATGAGTCACCACGATGCAGGTGATGCCGAGAAGCCTGTTCAGGTCGGCAATCAGCTTTGTGATGACCGACGTAACAATCGGATCTAGCCCGGAAGTGGGCTCATCGAAGAAGACCAGTTCAGGATCCAGCGCCAAGGCACGCGCAAGCGCCACCCGCTTCAGCATCCCGCCGGATAACTGACTGGGTTGCAGGCGTTCAAAGTCACGGAGTCCCACCAGATCCAGCTTCATTTTTACCATGATTTTGATAATTGATTCATCCAGCGATGTGTGTTCCCTGATCGGAAGCGCAATATTTTCTCCAACCGTAAGGGAATTGAGAAGTCCGCCGTGCTGAAACAGCATGCCCATTTTTTTCCGGTAAGGGTCAAGATCCCTGCCCGACAGTTTTGTGATATCCTGGTTTCTGAAAACAATCTCACCTTCATCCGGTTTCAATGCGCCTATCAGGATTTTCAGCAGGGTGCTTTTGCCCCCCCCGCTTGTCCCCAATAGGTAGGTTATTTTTTTGTGCTCCGCTATGAAACTGATGCCGTTCAATATTTTACGGGTACCATACTGTTTCTGAATGTTGTGCAGTTTGATCATGTCGTGTTATCAACCGTAGAAAGCGGTCGTCAAGACCGTGTCGATCATGATGATCATGAGCATGGATGATACCACAGAAAGCATTGTCGCTTTGCCGACATCCTCAGCTCCACCCTGGACCGCCAGTCCCCGGTAGCATCCCACCATGGCGATGACCACCGCAAATACGGCAGCCTTGATCATTCCGGAATAGACATCCTTGAAAATAAGCACATCCAGCGTCGCCCGCAGGTATGTGTCGGGGCGGATGCCCAGTCTCATGGAACCAAATAAAAATCCGCCAAAAACGGCAGTAAAGTTTGCAAACAGCGTAAGCGCCGGAAGCGACAGCAAGAGCGCGACAAAACGCTGGACGACGAGAAAACGAACCGGATTGATCGCCATCGTTTCAAGTGCTAATATTTCATCTGAAACCTTCATGGTTCCGATGCGCGCGGTAAATGCGGCGCCTACTTTGCCAGCGATGATTACTGCCGTAATAAGCGGCCCCATCTCGCGAAAGACTGCAATCGCCACAAAACCCGGAATATAACTGTAGCCGGCAATTTCCTTAAGCTGAAAGGAGATAAGTACCGTCAACGCAATACCCAGGAGGATCGCTACCGTCAGAACAAGAGTCAGCGACTGCATTCCGATCTGATCCACCTGTTCGAGCAGCTTTGCCTGTTTCCGTTTTTTCCGATCCTTCAGCACAACGACCGACTGGATGATGGTTTCACGGAACAAGTACCACAGACCTGAAAGATCCCGCAAAAAAATAATAAATGTTCTGCCGAGGTAGCCGAATATATGCTTCACGAACAACTCCGGAACTGGAAGAGTACATTCAACAAAGTCATTGTACTATTTTAAGATATGAGGTTTCCCCGGCAGGAATCGGTGAGTCCTGCGATAAACAAGATCTTCCGGAACGTACTGCATTCCTCCACCAACCGGTGTCGGGGATTTCCCATTGCACGGATTGATCTGCGGAGCATTCGATGAATATCAGGGCGCTGCTTTCATACTGCTGCCTGAATCCCCCATTGCCTCATCAACCGTCTGATAAAGCTCAAACACGCTTCCGAGCCGCGCAAGTTCAAATACGTCCCGTACCGGAGGACTTAAAGCGCACAGTCCAAGCCGTACGCTCTTTTTCCGGCAGTTTTGCATAATTTCCACAAGTGTTGCTATGCCGGAGCTGTCCATGTATTGCACCCGGGAAAGATCAATGAGCAGCGTCTTTATGCCTCCCCCGGCATCCCCTCGAAAAATATCCTGCATGACAGCCCGCATATTCGGCGATGTATTCATGTCTACATCACCAATCACTCTCAGTAAACACTTCGGGCCTGCTTTTTCGGTAATAATTTCCAAATTCATCCCCTGGACCTCATGAATGCTGTTCCTGTTTCATTTTCATCAAGGTCAGCACGGTTCCTGTTTCATTGTCCGTATTGTACTCAACAACGTCGAACACTGATGCTATAAAATGCGTACCAAGCCCTCCCGGTCGGATATCATCAAGCTTTCGCGGCGCAATCCTGGATACATCCGGTTTGTTGCCGGAATCCTTAAGTTCAATGATAAGCTTTTCCGGGTTGCTCCGGAGATTCAACGTTATTGTTTTTGTATAATCGCCTTCATAAGCATATTTAATGATGTTGGAGCAGGCTTCGTCCACCGCAAGTATAATTTTTCTGGCTTCTGCTTCTGAGAAACCGGCTTCGGCCACGACAGGCTGCAAGGTCCCTCGTATGACACGCAGATACTTTGGATGGCTGGGAACAACAAGTGTAATTTTCTCGGTCATGGAAGAATCCCGAAACAAACCAGGGTTATATCATCGTGTTGCGGGCAGAGACCTGTAAAGCGGTTCACGTCTCCGATGATCCTTGCCTGCAAAATACCGGGATCCGCAGCGCTGCTCTGAATACATCCGGCAAACCGTTCGGCCCCATACATTTCTTTCCTGGCATTCTTGGCTTCAATAATGCCGTCCGTATACAAAACCACTGAATCGCCGGGTTCCAGCATCAGCGTTTCCGGCGTGAGTTTCATGCCAGGGAGTATTCCGAGGGGAAAACTGCCCGACAGAGAGGGCTTGTGAACAGAGCCTTCCGATTTTTTAATAAGCGGCGGCAGATGGCCCGCGTTTAATATTGTCAGGGTGCTGTGAGCAGTATCGAGTTCAAGATAGAGAAGTGTGGCAAACATGCCGCGTCTGCTGCGTTCTACCAGCAGATCATTCAGCTTCTCCAGGCCAGTCACGGATGATTTCTCCGTCAAAAGAAGCGTCCGGAAGTCACTGCCCAGTCTTGCCATGAATAGTGCGGCGGGAACGCCTTTGCCGGAAACATCCCCGATCATGATTCCCATGCGAGTTGCACCAAACTGGATAAAATCATAAAAATCACCGCCGACTTCCTGCGCCGGCGTATAATGGGTACTGAATTGAACGCGTCCATTGTCAGGCGGGTGCAGCGGAAGAAAACTTTCCTGCACAGTGCGCGCGAATTCCATATCCTTGGCAAGCCGTTGTTTCTCCATCAGAGCAGTGTGCATTTTTGCATTATCAATGGCTATTGAAGCCAGGCTGCACAATGCGACGAAGAGTTCAAGATCGTCAGAATCAAAGGGTTTATCGTCAAGGCGGTTGATTACCTGCGCTACACCGGTTGTCCGGCCTCTGACCCTGAGGGGAACGGTAATCATGGACTTGGTGCGATATCCGGTTGCTTCATCGTGTCCACGATAAAACCTTGGATGGGTGTACGCATCTTCCAGCAGCAGTGGTTTTCCTTCCCGGGCCACGCTCCCGGCAATCCCCTGCCCCATCTTAAGCCTGTATTCTTGTTTGAGTTTTGTCCCCACTGCTCCAAGGGCGACTTCATACACCAGTTCATTGGTTTTTTCATCTATCAGCATGAGGCTTGAGGCATCAGCGTTCATCACCTGTTTGGAGATCGTCATTACATTTTCAAGAATTTCATCCAGATTGAGTGATGAACTGATTATTCCGTT
>CAZYEF010000051.1:0-16202 GCA_964646375.1 uncultured Nitrospiraceae bacterium
AGAATTTCATCCAGATTGAGTGATGAACTGATTATTCCGTTTACGTCAATAAGCGAGGAAAGGCGCAGTACTTTCTGCTCAAGGCGGCTGGTTTCGTTCTTGTTCACTACCATGAGTAAAAATAGCACAGAGGCCAGAAGTGGTCAACCTGAAAATCTGTTTCTGATGAGCAGTAAAGCAGGCAGGAGACCGCTTTTTAGAGTTCGCAGCGTTATGAGGTGTGTATTTTCAATGCTTTCAGTTTCCTGATTCGCTCCACCACTGGAGGATGAGAATAATAGAATTTTGCGTAGAGAGGATGAGGGTGCAGATTAGAAAGGTTTTCCCGGGAAAGTTGCACTAAGGCAGATGCCATGGCTTGCGGGTTGCCCGTTAATTCAGCCGCAAATCTGTCCGCCTCCAGTTCATCGCGTCGTGATAAGTAGGAAAACAGCGGGGTGAGAGGAAACATGGCCAGGAATCCCAAAAAGCCAACCAAAACCATTCGTGAGTAAAATGAAGCTTCGGTAATATTGAACAGGGCAGGAAGCTGCTCCCACGCGAGAAGATGGAATGCTGCCAGCAGACTGAGGAAGGCAGCTGTCTGAGTCTGGAGTATGCGTTTGATAACATGCCGTTTTTTCCAGTGACCCATTTCATGTGCCAGAACAGCCAGGATTTCATCTTCGCTCATCTGTTCAAGCAGCGTATCGAACAGTACAATCCGTTTGACTCTTCCTATTCCGGTAAAATATGCGTTTGAATGCCGGCTTCTGCGTGAGGCATCCACTTGCAATATTTTGCTGACCTTAATCCCTGCGCGTTCTGAGAGCAGGCGGATTTTTTCTTCCAGACCCTCTTTTTTAATCGGCTCAAATTTGAAAAAAAGTGGTTCGATCACGTTGGGTGAAATATACATCATGAAAATGCCGAACAGCAGCAGAAAAATCCAGACCCAGAGCCACCACAAAACGGGACTCACCTGAACAATGGCAAGAATGCTTCCGATAACAAAGGCGGTTAAAACAAGAGATATGATTGTTGATTTAATAAAATCACTCAGCCAGATGCGCATGGTCATGGTGTTGAACCCATGGCGGTTTTCAACCCTGAAGTTTCCATAAAGGCTGAACGGTATATCCAGCACCATGCCGATTGACGCAAGAATGAGAATAAAGAGTAGCCCTGCCCCTATAAACGAACCTGTCTGAGACAGTATCCACTGATCGTAAAGCTCCAGTATTCCTCCGAAGAGAAAGATCACCAGGAGCGCGTTGTTCAGAAGAGACTCTGTCAGCCCCACCCTGCTGTTATCCGCGATATAATCGGAGATTTTGCGAAGAACGTCAGGATCGATTTTTCCTTCGAATTCTGCAGGAACCGAATGCCCATGTATCTTGAGATACGACAGATTCAGATACTTCAACCAGTATCCGGTTCCGACAACAACGATGAAAAGTAAAAAAAATATATTTATCATACGGTCATGATACAGATATTACAGGAGAGCGTCAAGGGTTGCAGGACCGGCAGGAACTCCTTGGACAAAGACAAGGCGTCCCGATTGTTGCTCTGAAAATCTTTCCTGGTGTATTATCGAGACGCCTTAAACGCTGTGCTGTTAAACCATGCAGCCACTACTCGTTGCGTGTGCTTTCTGCAAAATCTGCAGATCGGCGGCACCTTGTTGGTGGTCTCTCATGCGGTTTATACTTTCTGTTAGGGGGGATGGAGTATACCCGCAGGTGAATTACCGCCTCAGCACTTAACGTGCATATTAACAGCACAGTCTATAGTACAAGCATAACAAGAAATGAGTAAATGTCAATCGTTCAAAAGTCTTAGTTGCTATTCCATGCAAGTTATTGCTGTGACAGTAGGGCTATTGCCTTGGTTCTGCTTTTAACTTTCAGTTTTCGATAGACCCGATAGAGATGGGTTTTTACCGTTCGTTCACTGATGCTGCTTCTGCTGGCAATTTCCCTGTTTGAGGCACCCTGCAGCACCATCGTAAGCATTTCTGTTTCTCTGTTAGTAAGTGGAGAAAGCCCTGGGACTTGCAATTGAAGAGTTTCCGGCAAAATCATGGGTTTTGCGATGGCTTTTTCAAGAATTCTCCGCTCCGCCCATATTTCTCCTTCGTGGATTGCACGTATAGCTTTCAAGATAATATCAGGCGCATCTGTGTATTTAACATATCCGCGCATACCCAGCCTGATATCTGATATAAGGCTTTCATCGGAAGGCATGGTTGTCAAAAAAAACATAACCCTTGTATGGGGAGACTTGGTTTGTATCGAGCGAATAAAACGTGAAAATGTGTGTTCCTTAAGCGCGACCGGATTCAGTATCAGAATATCAGGGGTGCCTGTCAATTGCTTGATAGCAGTCTCCCGTGAGGTTACTGTTGATATTATTTCAATATCATTCTGTGCGGCAAAAACAGCAGTCAAGGCCTGCTGCTGAACGGGATCATTTTCCACCACCATAATCCGGATGTTATCCATGATTGCCTCACTCTCCAGCAAAAGTTTTAGCTCTCGGTAACTTACAGTCGTCCTAATATTAATAGTGTAGAATGGGATATGAAGCTTGTCAAGGTAGGAAAAAAGTATTTTTTTCAATTATGTAAAAACAACGCGATAACAACAACCGCTATTTTGAAACAACCTCACAGCAGTTTTATTCCAAAATTCAGAAGCATCTGGCCCAAGAGGGACAGGGGCAACCCTACTACATTAGTATAACAACCATCAATGCCATCCACCAGAAGCGCACCTTTTCCCTGTATCCCATATGCACCAGCTTTATCAAAAGGCTCCCCTGTATTGATATATGATAAAATCAGATCCTGTGTCAGCGTATGAAACCGGACTTTCGTTACTGCACTGCCGATTTGCATCCTGCCGCTATGGGCGTCCAAAACAGCAAGGCCGGTGATGACACGGTGAGTTTTACCGGAGAGCATAGACAACATCCGCTCTGCGTCACGGGCGTCCAATGGTTTTCCTAAAATTACATCACCCAACACCACTATCGTGTCAGCGGCGATAATGATACCCGATTTTGTCCGGGTGCAAACCGCTCTTGCCTTATCAAGTGCCACACGCATTGCGTAGGTCAGTGGTTTTTCACCCGGCAGCACCTCTTCATCCACATCCGCTTCTTCTACAGTAAAAGATAAACCAGCCTGGTGAAGCAGATCTCTGCGGCGAGGTGATTTCGACGCCAGAATAATTGAAATAGTCATGGAAATAAAAAGATATTCAACTCATTGATCAGGAAGAATTGCACCGTTTTGCATCATGACCACCCGGTCCGTCAGGCGTTCCGCCTGGTCGCGGTCATGAGTTGACATTATAACTGTTGCTTTTCCGCTGCGTTTCAGAGTGAGAATGATTCTTTCAATAATGGCGGTATTCTCCTCATCAATAAACGCCGTGGGTTCATCCAGGAACAGGATATCCGGCTCCAGAACCATGGCACGCGCAATGCCCAGCCGCTGTGTTTCCCCACTTGAAAGCGTCAACGCATTCTGATGTTGTCTGTGCGTCAGCCCGACAGCATCAAGAGCTGCGGCCACCAGTCTGTTGCGGTTATCTTTTTCCACACCCCGCATGGTTAACCCGTATGCGACATTTTTGAAAACCGTTGTGTTAAATACACCCACACGGGGAAGTACCAGTGTCAGTCTGCGTTTCAGAATAAGATTGACCGGCAATACGGCTCCCGCGGTGTAAAAATCAATAGAACCATGGTCAGGTTGTTCCAGAAGAGCGCAAATCCGGAGAAGTGTTGATTTTCCACAGCCATTCGGCCCCATAAGTGCATAAATACGGCCTGGCTCGAAGTTATACTTGCAATTTTGGAGTATGTTTCTTCCGTTATATTTCTTTTGGATGTCGCTAAACTTCAGGCCCAGGTCCATTTGTCCGTTTCCAGTGTTCCCCTTCTTTGGATCGAATGCAGCGCGATGTTAATCATTAGGGACAGAACAAGAAGAATAATGCCAAGGGCGAGTGCAAGCTCGAAATTCCCCTTGTCCGTCTCCAGTGCGATAGCGGTTGTCATGGCTCGCGTGAGTCCGGCAATGTTTCCACCGACAATAAGAATAGCACCGACTTCAGCTATAACCCTCCCAAAGGCGGCCACGACGCTTGTGAGAATACCATATCTTGCCTCAGCAATAACCGTTCGCGTCACCTGGGATGGTGATGCCCCGAGGGTTACAGCGGCCTGACGGATAATGGGATCAACACTCACTACGGCGGAGCGGGAAAGTGACATAACAATAGGAAAGGCAAGAATGGTCTGGGCAACAATCATGGCTCCTGGCGTATAAAGAAGACCAAGAAATCCAAGAGGGCCGCTTCGCGAGAGCATGAGATATACAAAAAGACCGACTACCACCGAGGGAAGGCTCATGAGAGTATTCAGAAGGCTTACAAGAGCTCCCTTTGCCGGGATACGCTTCAATGCAATCACGGCACCAGCAGGGACACCAAAGATCGTCGCAATCAGGAGAGCAAAACCGGATACTTTCAAAGACAAAAAAATAATGCTGATCAATTCTGCATCGAACCGGAGAATGAGTGAAAATGCCTTTAAAAAACCATCAGCAATTAAATCCATTACCCACCATGCATTGCGCAATAAGATTATTAACGTTAAGCTATATTACATGATGGTTTTTGTTTCGTCAAGAATTATGGATTGAAGCCGGCATATATTTCCGTATTACATATAATGCTTATAAAATACGGGCACGACCAGTGCTTACTATACGAATTCGATATTTTGCCTGCGCTGATTCGTCCTGAATTGTTATCGTGGCAGCGTTCGAAGTACCCAGAGGATTAAGGTGTATTTTGTCTACATTGGCATGCAGATAAACTTCGGATGGAAGAACGGTCCAATCTCGCACGATGGTGTTCCAATCGGAACTATTATTCGCCCGATTCCCTCTTATTACCCGATATCTTTTATTTTCATTTTCAAACTCGACGCGATGTTCCAGATTTTCGCTTATAGCCATTTTTCTTGTTTCTCGCAATATTGAAAGAATTTCACGAGTTGAACTGCGATACTTCGCAGATTTGTGCCATTCTACACATGGCGGTAACGCAATGCTGGTAAGGAGAGCCACAAGCACAACAACAACCATTGCTTCGGCGAGAGTGAACCCCTGCTCCATTCTATATGCGAACACACGTTTAATCACATAAACCCCTTTCACTAAAACAAAAAAATAAACTTCAGAAATTGCAGGGAGCCTGCAACAGGAGCATGGAAACCTTCGAATACCTGATTTCACCTCGGAATTCACAAATAAATCCGGTTAAATATTATTATATGAATATTATTTGTACCAGAAGCAGCTACATGTGGCAATACCCGAATCTGGGTATTTTCAGGGTATTTGTGAAAATGTTGTAACGGTTAGGGATGATTTGGCACTGAGGGAAAATAGAGGTTAGAAAGCTTGTTATTCAGACAATACAAATGTCGGCGAGCAACTATGAAAAAATAACTGCAAAAAGATATTAAATATGAATGATTATTCTTTTATCTGCAAATCATTCAATAATCATGATCCCGCCCTCATGAAAACTCTACCTGTGGTATCAACCTGAACCGTAAAACGAACCGCGCCCGTATTGTCCTGTATCTGAATGGTAGCAAAATTCTGCCCTGTTTCGACGTTTGCGGTACCGTTCGTGTTAAATTCAATACTATTATTCAGTGTCTGCGCAGTAACCAGAGTTACTGTATTCGGCACTGTGGTCCAATCCTGAATAATATCCTGAGAAGTTGCCCCCCAGTTAGCGCTATTCGCTGCTCTATCACCTTGGGTCATTCGATATCGAGTGGTGGGAGGGGCCTGGAACTCCACCCTGCACTGCAAGCTATTTGTAATGGTCCTGCTTTTAGCTTGTTTAAGTGTATTAAATATGCTGCTCGCGGCCGAACGGTAGTCAAGACTGGCACGCCATTGCAAAAAAGGAGGAAGTGCGATGGCTCCGATAACAGTTATAAGGAAAGTTACGACTATCAATTCAGGGAGCGTAATGCCCTTGGCTGAATATATTAATTTTATTTTTTTCATAAACACCTCTCAGGGAACAGTCAACGTCAGGGAGTATTTTTGAAGGTCTTTCGAACCCTGCGAATCTTTCACTTCGATTTCAATGATATGAGTTCCTGCGTGTTCTTTCTTAATCTGCAAGGTGAGCAACCCTGTTTTGGTATTGATAATCATTCCATTAGGCCCAGTGATCAGGGAATATGTCAAGGGATCATCATCTGGATCTATGGCAACAGCTTGATATGAGTAAGTTTCTGCCTTAAAATCTAACGGTGGTGTAGAAGCAAATCGCGGCGGTCCGTTCGGAATCGTAACTGTTTGTGATCGAAAAGGTTCTCCTTCACCTTCACTGTCAGAGGGGATTACGGCAAAAGCCACACGATCACCACGTTTAAACTGGTTCCCATTCAGGACAGGAGTATTGTTTGGGAGGTCGTTGTCATTAACCGTCCATTTATAATTGTATTGAATAGAGTCGCCATCTGCATCATATCCGACGGGGTTGATTGTTATATCAATACCACGATAGATGCTGTTCGGATTGACGTTTACCGATCTCACCACAGGTGGAGTATTCAATATTTTAACTGATGTCGTCGCTGAAGTATTCCCATCCGTCACAACAACTGACACTTGATCACCTTTGGAAAAACGGCTTTTGGGCTGTAACATTGAGGAGTTTTCATCTGACAGAATCAACCTGTTCAATTCCCAGCGATAAGTTATCTCTCCAGCAGGAGTGGGAGCAACTATTGCCTGAACAGGTGTTTCTGCAAATACATTTTCAGGTATAATGCTCACGTTCAGCGTCTGAGACGGAGAAGTTACTCCTTCCTGTCTCCAGGCCTCGAGGCTTCTCTGGGAGAACCACGCTTTGGTCTTTGTTGCAAGCTGCGGCAACCATTGCGACAGTAAGACAAAGTAAAAAAATTAATATTTTTGGCGTAGTCTGCATAAGAGATATGTATGTAAAAAATGCCCCGCCCTCATTCAAGAACAGGGCATAGTGACCATCAACTTATTTCTGTAATATTCACAAAGCGTTCCCACTTCAATAATAATCTGAGTACTACAAGTGTTCCATCTTTTGTCTCCAATAAAGCTGGAGTGTTGCGCTAGAACCACCAAGTTTCATGGTCTGGAAACTTCCGCCCACGCCGATCATCAAACTTGTCTGGCCGGTTGATGAAATTACGACAACGCCACCTGAAGGGATACCGCTGCCCAGCGTCACAACTCTGTCGCTTCTGAGGAGATTGAATGTGGTACCAGAAGCACGAGCCCATGTATTTGTTGTTGACGTCGTGTCGTTTGTCGTATCATAATTCGTCACTGCTGCGCCAGTCAGGTAGTCTACAGCATATGCTCTTGCTGTACCCAAATTCCCGGTTACACACGGGTCTGTACTTGCAATTGTCAGTGGCGAATAAGTTGTATAAACAGCAACCGCATTATAGAGGACCGAAGGAGCCAGCACCTTTTCACCGGTATTTTCATTCAGCCTTATATACCAGCCATATTTCGAGGCGCTTATAAGCTGATTGATAATAGCCTGAGCCTGTGTTTGGGTCGTGCTTAACCCCTGCAATGTATCATCAGTAACATCCACCAGGTTTATCTCATTGATACTTGCCGCCGTCGTCTGGCCACGGTCAATCAGGGAGTACATTCTGTCGATAACCGCGGTATTCAACGGATGTTCTCTGTCTCCTGTACCGAAATACAGCCGCACGGAACCATCTGTAAGCACAAATGCAGATGGCTCATAAAATATCTTGCGCCCATTTGATGCATCAGCAACGCCGTTTGAATAGCCGGGATTCGCGTTGAAAATCTTGTTCACAGTCCAGTTCGTCGGAGAAGTGTCCTTGATATTAATTCTCCACATATTTCCGCCGGTGTCTCCCACGTAGAGCCTGTCAATATAATTATCATAGTTTGTGTCAACCGTTTTGACTTTGGAAGGAATTGAGAAAATCATACTTGATGGATTATCAGCATTTGTATAACCCCAGATTTTTGTCCCGGTATTGGCAAAAGAGAGGTTGCCGGTGCTGGTGTTAATCTGCGCAATTTCTATTACATAGATTCCTCTTCCTTTGGGATTCAGCGGTGTTGTGCTGCCGGAACTGGTCACAGCTCCGCTGTCACTGGTCGGTGGAGCAACACACGAACCGCTGAATGTTTGCGTGGATCCATACCTGCCATCTTCATTGCAGTTGTCATAACCTGCTCCAATAAAAGTTGCAATCTTAATGTCGGAGCCATGTTTAATCTTGCCGAATGAGATGTCGCTCCAGACCTCACCCAGTTCACTAAAATCAGTGGAAGCAGTTGTTGTTAGGCCATTTCGCACTTCGGTATTGCTGATACTCCCCAGGAAAATCGGGTCTAAAGGATTTGTGATATCGAGGGCATAATAATAACCTTTCGTTGGTGATGTGCTAAGCCCGCCTCCCCTCCGAAGGCCAAAAACGAGAATTGCTTTATCCCCATTCGTTGCATTGATATTTCCTGTTTTGTCTTTGTTGTATATATACACCGATGGTGAAAAGTCGACAAAGTAGGTATGATCGCCGCCCGTGGGTCCTAAATACTGAAGAACCGGCAGCAGGTCTGGAGGAATAAACGCCCACGCCTCACTGCCGTCGCAGTCTTTAAAAGCATGCAGCATGCCGTCATTCGCGCCGACAAAGATATACGTATTATTTGCGTTGTCACTGCTGGCCCCGCTCACAAAGGTTCCGCTGCAATCAGTTTCATGTGAATAAGTATATGTATTGTAAGAAACTATTTGCGGTTTTGAGTGAAGGATATCACCCAAAATCCATTGTCTTTTTTCTGTTACATTGGTGTCTGAGTCCGCATCATACGTATCAACTCCATACAAAAAATCAATGAGTTTATCTCTGCTTGCCGTATCTCCGGAAGTGAATCCTAACCGTGTTTCCCCTATTACACTCGTCGTAAAGGCATTTGAAGAATGGCTTAGTTGTGTACTTGTTCCCAGGAAGGTGTAAATATTGCGTGTGGTCGTTCTATTCAGCAAAACCTCTCCTATCCCACCTTCTTCCACGACACCGCTATCGGCTATCGTGCTCCAGTATGATTGGGATGTGGATCTGAAGCTTCCATTCGCGTTGCTGCCCAGGGAAGCATTATCACGATCATCGAATCCATTTTGGTTGGAATCGATATAGTTCGCGTAATTTCCGTTCGAGTCGAGAATATTGTTATCGTTATCAAGCGCGAATTTTTTCAGGTTGCCGCTCCAGAACTTGCCGCTGGCAGGTTTGAAAAATCCCATATACACCCTGCTGCCGCTGTACGTTCTGTTCTCAGGGCTGACCGGCACAACTGGCGCGACAAACGATGTGTCCACGGAGAATATATTACCGATCACTGTCGTAAGTGCCGCACTCAGTTCAGTCTCACTTCCTGCATTGTAATATGCCCCGCGGCCGTGATTGCTGTCCGCCGTCAGCTTCAAAAGGTCGATCGCTTCTTGATCCGCGCCGCCGAGTCCGAATCCTATGGTATAAGTGGTAACATTCTGTGTGCCCGTAATGTCTGTTCTCAGGTCTGTTTCATACATGTATCTCGCGGTTCCGGCCAGGGAATGATTCATATCTGATCCGCTGCACGTCGTATAAACGGAGGTATCGCAGTTACCTCCATCCCACCTTCCGTATTTGGTTAACACGGGATTCATTACAGTATTATTGTCTGAGTTCGACATTCCGTCTGTTACAAAAATAACATAGTTTTTCTGACAACCCCATTGTATTGGCGATGTATAATATCCACTTGCGTCAACACCGATTGTGTTGCTAAAAGCAGTTTGACCTCCCTGGAAATAACGCATTGATTCAAAAAGCGATTCGCCCAGTGCGGTGTTATACAGGCTTGTCAGTGTGTTTACCGCTGCTACAAGGGCCTGCCTGTTGGTCGTCGTCCCGGTATGAATTCCGTCCATATCCTTAATCGTTGTGACATATGATACGCCTGAAACCGAGGTGCTCAAGAACTGCGACCCTTCGTAAGTCCAGCTGTTCGGATAGTGGAAGGTCATCAGCCCGAAATTGACGCCCTGGGTAGTATTTATAAGATTCGTGATGACATTCCTTGCCACTTGAACCTTTGGCGTCCAGCCGGCAGCCGAGCTGTGATACCAGTTGACATAATTTCCCGTTACATATGTTCTGCCAGTTGAAGTATTGCATGACCCGTCACTATTCAATCTGCTGCCATTGTATGTTCCGTATGTTTTTAAAAGTGTTTGCGGATCATAGCCGGAACACGATGTGGTAATATTATTAACATCCGAATTCAAAAACGTACCGCCGGAAGAACCGCCATTCGTTGTTCTATAAACTGCGTTCGTACTGCATGCTCGGGGATAAGCGCCGGAACTGTTCGCACAGTTGCTGGTCACCGTGTAGGTTACTGCTGGATCATACGACCCTGATGGAACGGTGCTGGCCATACTTCCTGAATCGTCAATAAAGATCAGGACATTTGGTTTAAGAACCGTAGGAGCTCCTCCATAGAGTGACGTATCTCCGCAGTATTGATCCGGCGCAGCCAGGGCAGGTGCAGAAAAATTAAATGCCGAAAACATGGCAACGAGCAAGGCAAGAAAAGTCTTCTTCATAAATCCTCCTGATATTTTGCATCAGCTATCGCGAAACCTGCGCCCTAGCTTCATCATAATTTAGTCTGTTGCCCAAAATCCAATCGCACGGTTCTGCTGTCGGTCCGCACGAGCCATCAAGGTTTAAATGTCCCTGCCACTTCCCCTCCCGCTGCAATTGCACGATCGCATCAGAGCAAGTCACTTTTTTGAGCGCGTTAAGCGTTGGTATAGACTGCCAGGACTGGCTTGTCGGTCTGTTTCTGAATAAAAGTTCATCGGCATTATGTATGCCGGAGTAGGTTATCACAGGGTTATAGGGACCGGTCACAGCAGGTCCTGGCTGCTTTTCCGTTTCTGCAGCAATAACCATGGCGGCACATGAAAAGGCGAGTGCTATTAAGCCAAGAAAAAAAACTCTCTTCATATATATCTCCTTTTTAGCAGTCAGTTTCAATTTCAACCGGCAATAATTTAACAACCTCCGATTCAGTTACATATTCAGCATTGTTAAGTCCCTTGCCGACTATGGTAACTACATAGTGAAACGCTTTCACGTCGCTTGGCAGACCGGGAGGCGCCCCGCTCACACAAAGATACTGCATTCTGATTGAGGTTTGTCCAAGAGCATTGGAAGGCAGGCCGGTCGTAATCGGCAAATACTGCACAGTACCGCTGGGATATGTAGATAAGCTGCTTGTATCCTTCGATACCAGTTTTTCAATATCATTGTTATTTGGGCCATACGCTTCTGACATGTTGGAATTATAGAAAGCTATGTTATCATTCCGATAATTACCGGCAATGCGCAGTTCTGTCGTGGACGTATTTAGTGACAAGACACCAAGCATCCCCAAAACGGCAAGCATCACCAGCGCTATGATAAGGGCCATGCCCTGTTGATTGCCAACCACGGGAAGCCTTTTTCGGGAAAAAACGTTTATCCTGTCATCATTTTTAGCAGTATTTTCCACAGTATCAATCCCCTTTGAAAAAGTATTCTTCTCTCACTGTTATTGGAGCGTATACCTGTTTTGTAATTTTATAATAGACGTCAGCGAGCGGACATGCTCCTCCGCGCCTGTCAGCGCTTTTGTTGTTGCTGTCTGGCCAGTGATGTTGACCCTAACCGCCCGTATCGGTGTAAGATCCATGAGTGGAAGGGCAGTGACCGCATTGGGCACTTCGTTCAGATTATCCAGAAGATAGGTAAATTGGAGGCCGGATATGCTAGAAGCCACTACTTGAGTGACATTGTTTTCGATCCGTAAGAGGCACATTGTCTTGTCATTTGGGCCTTTTTGTACACACTGGTTTGTGCCAACAGCAGTCGCGCCGGCAGGCGGACAACCTGTTGTAGGGCCAAGGCAATAGGTCACGGTCATCGGAAATGGAGCCATCGAAGAAGAAACTTTCGTAATAATGTCATTCCGTTTAAAATCATGTACTGGAGTATTGCCGGAAACATAAGTTAATTCTATGGACCGGGCGGTTCTGTTCGTATTGCTCACCCTGTACACCGTGCCACCTACAGCCGTGTTTGCGTCGTAAGTTGCCTGTTTATGAGCAACAGGATCAATAATTCTGACATAGTCAGGATTTGTAGCATCTACCTTAAAAAGGTCTACCGATTCGGGTGTTGTTACCGTAAACGTAAATGTCGAACCAGCAGTCCAATTTTGTTTGGAATCCAATCGGGCAAAGGCGATCGTAGGGGCAGCAACATTCAGAGTCAGCAGGTCAGCGTGTGTTCCGGTTGCCCCTGTTATAACATCTCGGGTAGCGGGTAAGGTAGTGGAATTTGCCGCGTTGCTCAAAACCGTATTGATTGTCTGAGTGCTATTGCCGTTTGTTGCAGGATTGATGGTTCCTTTTCCGCTGGCACTCGTATCATAAAATTCTGTAAGCAGAAAACCTGCATTGCGCACATCTTTCGAAATACTTTCCATAGCAACCCGCAGGTTTTGCTGGACATCAGCAACATCTTCCTGAATGTAGGCGTGACGTTGACTGGATGTATAGAGGGAATAGAGCGATACCAGAACCAGAGCGAGCATAAACGCCACCATCAAAAGCTCGATCAACGTGAAACCCTTCTGTTTATCTGCTATTATGAAGCCATTTTTCATAATTGTGAACCCCTTTATAAAGGCGGTATCTTACGATAATTAATTAAATTAAAAGGCACTTCTTGCCGTACCCCTGCTGAAACCACTCTGAAAACTTGTACTTGTATCCGGGAAATATTTCTCACCGGCGTGTTTGTTGTTACAGTATAGTCCGCTTGAAACGTACCAACACCTGACACCACATAGTCGGTAGTGGGAACATTGTTTGATTCCTGGTTATAAGGAGGAAAACGATTGTATTGATAGATAAAAGTTTGCTGGACAGGATTCAGCGGATTCGGATTAAACTGCTGGTAGAAAAGACTGGGAGGTGTTGTTGCTTTCAGATATTGAGAAAGCAAATCATCCATCACCATCTGGGCTACTCCGGTAATCTTTGTGTGGCGGTTGGCAAATGCATTTGAATTGATTGCGGTACTTTGCATTGCGGCAGCCGCAAGGAGTCCTATGGTCAAGATCACAAGAGCAATAAGAAGTTCAACCAGGGTAAAACCCGACTGGGCTTGCTTCTGGCATTTCATTTTTATTACCATACGTTTCATTCCTCCATAAGACCAAAACCTAATGCTCATGCTTGAAAACAAGCAATATCTATACCATAATAAATATTATTGTTATTCAGATAGTTACAAACGACTCGAGGTTAACAATTGGAAGGGCATATCCACAAGTGTGTAATGAATTACATAACAATAACTCCGGCATACCCGACGACCTGTTCATAGTCGCCGCTCACTTCACCGGAATTTGTGTATTTAATAAGTGTCGCTTCTGCAGCCCCGAGGAGTTTGCTTGCCGCAAGCATGGCAACTGCGGGGCCGTACCCGCACATGGTGATGCCATAATTCTTCACCGTACGATACAGCCCTTGAGGGTCGAGGTTCAGAACATCCTGGATTGCCTTAAAATCCTTTTCCCGTGCAGTTTCTGCCCTCTCATAGTGGCTCATGTCCGAACTGGCCACAATCAGCACATCATCCGCCTTCATGTTATTGTCTTTTATTGCTTCTGCGATTGCCTTGCCAACCGCTAAACAGGTGTCAAGCTTTACGTCCAGCATCTGGATTGGTACGATTTTAAAGGAGTCCTTGTAATACTGGATGAAAGGGAGCTGGACCTCAAGGGAATGCTCGTTCAAATGGGCGAGTGAGTCCTCATGGATTCTAGGCGATTTTGCAAGAATGGAGAGAGCCAGTTGCTGATTGATAGGTACGTTTCCGAGGGGAGTTTCCCAGTCACCTTCGGTCATAATTGACACCGGGGAGCCGAGACCGGTATGGTTCGGCCCGATCAATACGACAGTATCCGGGATGATAATATTGGAGAATACGGCGCCTGCCACCGATCCGGAATACATCAGGCCCGCATGAGGGGAGAGTATACCCAAAACCTTTCTCCGCTCGGTCACCGGGAAAACATATTTCTGCACCTGTTTCCGCAATGATTCCGAAGTGCCATTATAAAAGCGACCTGCGACTGCCGGTTGACGGAGCATAAGCGCCTCCACGATGAGGGGAGCGTTATTTATTTGCTTCTTGAATTTTCTCGGCTGTGCCTTTGGAACGGATTTCGGAATATTTCTGCAGTACTTCTATGATTCTTGGCTTTTGAGCGATAATTTCACGCAGTTTGTCCTCGGTCACCTCAAGGATGATCGAATCCTCCACCGTCTCCACGGTAGCCGTACGCGGCTTTCCGGTCAGAAACGATATTTCACCAAAAAAATCTCCCGGCCGAAGCATGGCAAGGTCCACGCGCTCACCGGACATCAATGTCGTGTAAACCTTAACAGATCCTCCTGCAATGATATAAACGGATTTGCCGGTATCATTCTGCTGAACTATAGGAAATCCTCCGGGAAGCGGATGGACGTTCATCACTTTGGTAAACGCATTAAACTCATCCTGCGAGAACCGTGCAAAAAGCGGCAAAACGCTGTTGTCCGACTTTTGCACTGCCTTCGCCTCAGTTTCCACCCTGCTTTCTTTCACCGTTTTGTTTGCATGGAGACCTTCGATCCGCTCCTGAGCCTGTTTGTTCCCCGGATCAAGACGCAGCGCCAGCTTGTATTGCGCAAGCGATTTGACCACTGCACCGCTCTGGGCATACAAATCAGCGGCACGGATATACTCTTTTACAGCATCTGATTTCTGATTAAGCTTCTGGTAAGCGTCACCCATGCGCACTCTGATAATCGGATCAGGATCGAGAGTAAACAGCTTTTCCATTTCCGGAATTGCAGCCTTGTAATTGGATTTGCTCACGTAGTTCTGGATCGTTTCGATTAACTGCGCCTTTTCCGATGCCATAAGGTATCTCCGTTTCTGGACAGAACTTGAACAGGACAAGCAGGCGCTACAGAATTGCTTTTACTTTTTCAAGCGTGTTCTGAAGACGCATGGTATGATAGTTCTGGAGAACTTCCCGTATTCTCGGGCTTTTCTGGATCATGTCAAGGATATCTTCCTCGGCAATCTCGAGCACATCCGATTCCTCGGTTGTTTCAACGGTCGCTGTTCTGGGTTTCCCGGTAAGGAATGCAATCTCGCCGAAAAAATCGCTCGGTTGCAGCACCGCAAGATCAACCTTCTTCCCCTGAATGGTCGCATATACCTGGACCCCTCCGCGGGTAAGGACAAAAATGGAATTTCCCGCCTCTCCCTCTCGGATGATTTTCTTTCCTGCCGGAACAGTTGAAATAATCATGCGCTTTGTAAATTCGTTGAACTCCTGCTGGGTAAAATCCGAAAACAGTGGAATGATACTCCTCACCGGCTTTGATGCACCTTCTTCAACGGGTTCGGTTTTGCGTTCGCTTACGGTTTTATTGGAATGGAGCAACTCCATATGTGATTGGGCCTGCTTATTTCCAGGGTCAAGCCGGAGCGCAAGTTTATATAATGCCAGAGCTTTTACAACAAACCCTTTTTCCGCATACAAATTCGCCGCCCGGACATACTCCTTCGCAGCCTCCCCTTTCTGTTCGAGTTTCTGGCGCGCATCGCCGATACGCACACGGACAATGGGGTCCGGATCGACAGCAAACAGCTTTTCCATTTCCAGGATAGCGGATTTCCAGTCCAGTTTCTGCAGATATTTCTGGACATTTTCAGATAGCACTGCTTTTTCCGATGCCAATGGTCGCCTCCCTGACAAAAAATTAACTTACCGCAAACCAACGCATTGGTGGTTCTTGCTCATTCTGTTGTTCCCCGTTACAGGTCTCTTTTTTCGGCGTTCTCAAACCGCGTAAAACGATTGATAAATGTCAAATCCACCTTGCCGATGGGACCGTTTCTCTGTTTCCCGATGATCACTTCTGCCCGGCCTCTCTGGCCACAAAGACATTCCCCATCCGGCGGGCATTCGCATTTAT
>CAZYEF010000052.1:0-16116 GCA_964646375.1 uncultured Nitrospiraceae bacterium
CCACCGGCGCAATTGCCTTCGGCGATCGCGATGCCATGATTGCCAAAGCCAGGAAGGCGGGTTACGAAAAGATATATGGAGAGGCTGACCTCGGCGGCCTCGGCGCTCTTTTCGCATTTAAAGACGCTCCGAAGATTTATGGCTATGAAGATAAACCGGCCATCAATGAAATGGTCATATTCTGGCATAAATTCCTCAAACCGGCATCCTGGATCGGGATTGGCGGTGTGGCTGTCCTTTCCGCCCTTCATTATTTAACAGTAGGGCCGCATAAGGCTGAGGATCCTTATAAGGACAAGGAGGAAAAAAATGAAACTAAATGACAGGGACCTCATTAGAAAAGAACCGCCCTTTGTAATAATAAACCATTGGGTGCTGGCCATCAGCTGTATTCTCCTGACTATCAGCGGCTTCGCTTTTCTTTATCAACTGGAAGGATTAGCGATGTTTTTTGGCGGTTTTAACGCCATGAAATATGTTCATAACTGGCTCGGTGTCATTTTCACGATCTCGCTGGTCGTGACCATGCCGACCTGGCTCAAGGAATGCACCACATATGACAAAGATGACATCGCCTGGATTAAGGTCGCGGGTGGTTATCTGAGCCACAAGGTCGCGATTCCACCGATGCACAAGCTGAACACGGGACAGAAGCTTGCCTATCTCGGCGTCCTTGGAATGGGTTTTGGCATTGCAGCCACAGGTTTTGTTATCTGGCTTTTCCCGACAAACCAAACGCTGATGATTCTGTCGCATTTTCTGCATAACGCCTGCTTTGTCGGTATTGCCATATTCATCCCGGTCCATGTGTATCTCGGGGCCATCGCAAACCCCGGCACCATGCGCATAATGATTTCCGGCACAGTGCCGGTTTGGTGGGCCAGAAAAAAGTCCCCGAAGTGGATACAGGAAGTGGAAGAAGGGCGTTCACATTAACCCTGAAAAATCGGGTTTCATCAACAGAAAGAAAGTAAAAACAGAGTCGTTCGAGGAAGGCACCAGGATATCCGGTGCCTTCTTTTTTTACAAACGATACAAATACTGCAAAAAAATCTTCCAATGTTGGTTTTCCCTATCATTCCAGGATAAGCAATATTCTATTGTTGTGTTTGGAAAAGGCGTTTGTTCGATATTACCCACTATGGAAACTACTTGACTATTAACCTGCGCCATGCTATCAATTAATGTCATAAAAAAACGAACAAAAAAGAGGTAAATTCGATGCGCATTCTGAAGTTCTGTGTTGTTTTATTCCTTCTCGCAGTATCGTTTCCCGCTTTATCGGGAGCCCGTGCTGCATCTGATACCCTGGCTCCTCTCGTGAAGAAGCTTATGCCTTCTGTTGTAAACATTTCAACAAAGCAGGTTGTTAAAGCAAGTCAGCAGTCTCAATTCGGTGATCCCCAGAGAGATCAGTTTTTTTATCGGTTCTTCGGAAACGGTCCCCGGCAGGATCAGGTGCGTCAGAGCCTTGGGTCGGGGTTTATTATCAGTGCTGATGGATATATTCTGACAAACAACCATGTTGTGGACAAGGCAACGGATATAAAAGTTTCTCTTACCGACGGCAAGGTTTTTGATGCAAAACTCATAGGCAAGTCGCCGGACCTTGATATCGCTTTGATAAAGATTGAAGCCCATGGTCTCCCCAGCGCGGTGCTGGGCAACTCAGAAGTTGCGGAGGTGGGGGACATGGTGATTGCCATAGGCAACCCTTTCGGCCTGTCGCATACAGTGACCTCGGGCATCATTTCAGCGAAAGGACGCGTAATAGGGATTGGCCCATACGACAACCTCATCCAAACTGATGCTGCCATTAATCCGGGAAACAGCGGTGGACCGCTCTTTAACAGCAATGGTGAAGTGGTAGGGATCAATACCGTCATTATCGCCAGTGGGCAGAATTTGGGTTTTGCCATCCCGATCACCATGGTCAAGGAATTGCTGCCTTCTATAAAAACAAAGGGAAGGCCGGATATGGGTTGGCTTGGTGTCGAGGCTCAGCCGGTCACCCCTGATCTTGCCGCGGCATTCGGCCTGCAGGAACCCATGGGGGCTGTTGTCACCCGCATTACAAAAGGCAGCCCTGCTGAAAAAGCAGGCTTAAGACGGGGTGATGTCATTGTGGAACTGGACGGGAAAAAAATTCTTATCCCTGCTGAATTGCCGAGAATGGTGGCATTCGGACATATCGGCAAAACGGTAAAGCTAAAAATAATCAGACAGAGTAAGGTTCAGGAAATCAGGGCTGTCATTGAGTTAAGACCGGAGCAGTAGCCAGCCCGGCATCGGTGAGTGACGGCGGCAGCACTGCACTGTCTTATGATCGTTCCCGCATAATGCTTTTCCTTGAGGTGAGTCATGTTCGGTCTTGGTTTGCCGGAAATAATCGTTATTTTTGTGATCGCACTTCTCATTTTTGGCCCGAAAAAACTGCCTGATCTCGGGAAGTCCATCGGTCGTGCCATAGCGGATTTCAAGAAGGCGTCCGAGGATTTTCAGGACACTGTCCGATCCGAGATGAAGGAGGTGGAAAAATCCGCCGGTGTAGATGAGATTAAGAAGCTAAAAAACCTTGATCTGTCTGCGCATGAAAGTCCGGAGTCGGGAAAACCGACCGGAGATCAGGAAACGGAGGCAAAACCGGAGGGGAAAAAGACAGGGGAGGCCAAGAAGAATGTCTGAGGAAGAGCTGCAGATGCCTTTCTGGAGCCACCTTGCAGAATTAAGGAAAAGAATAGCTTGGTCGCTTGTCAGCATCCTTATAGGGTTCGGGATTTGTTTCAACTTTTCGGAAGACTTGCTGAGACTGCTTATGTGGCCTATGAATGTCAAATTGACAATCATGACGTCTTTCCCGTTTGTTTTCGCGACGCCTGCGGAAGTACAGCAAAAGCTGCATTACACCACACTGATCGAACCGTTCTGGACCCACCTGAAGATAGCCCTTATTGCCGGGGTGATGCTCGCCTTTCCATTTGTCATGCATCAAATATGGAAGTTTATCGCACCGGGGCTGCTTCAGAAGGAGCGCCGCTATGCCGGCGTCTTCGTGATTTTTTCGACCCTTTTTTTCGCGCTCGGCGTTCTCTTTTGTTTTTTTCTTTTGCTGCCCTTCGCCGTTCCTTTTTTACTCACCTACAAAACGGAAAACCTGATCGCCATCATCAGACTTGGGGACTATACTGATTTTGTCATGAAGTTCCTTCTGGCAAGCGGTCTTGTATTCGAACTTCCTCTTGTTATCGTTCTCCTGAGCCGCATGGGAATCGTAAGCCCGAACTGGCTTGCCAAATACCGGAAATATGCATTCCTGGCGTCATTTATTCTGGGAGCAATTCTTACACCTACCCCTGATGTCTTTAATCAAACGTTGATTTCCATTCCTATTTACATCCTGTATGAGGCGGGGATACTTATGGCGCGTGTCTTTGGCCGGAAAAAGAAATCCGAATCCACGGATCTGACGGAGACAGAGGCTTGAAAACAGTCTCATTCGTTGCCGCTGCTTCAAATAGCGGAAAAACCACACTGATCGAAAAACTGGTGCTTCAGCTCAAGGCAAAAGGGTTGCGTGTGGCGGTCGTGAAACATTCTTCCGCCGGTTTCGATCTGGATAAGCCGGGCAAGGATTCCTGGCGTTTCCAGCAAGCGGGTGCGGATGCGGTCGTCCTTGTAAGTCCGGAGCGTATGGCCATCATAAAAACACTCGAACGGGAGCCGACACCGGAAGAAATCGAACGGCTGGCCCTGGGTGCAGATATCATCATTCACGAAGGGTTCAAAAAGACGGCAAAAAATAAAGTTGAAGTTTTCCGCCACGGCATATCCGGTGAACGGCCAATTTGTCTGGATGGCTCAGGTTTTATTGCACTCGTGAGCGACAAACCGTTTGCTCTGCCCATACCCAGATTCGATATTAACGATGTCGAAGGAATCACCTCTTTTCTCCTTTCCCATCCTGAAGACCAATAATATTTACTGCCGGATGTGCGCGGCGACCATTTTTCGGATATGGTTTCTCATTGACTTTCATAAGCGTTTTCTATATGGTACCCACGAAAAGCGTAATCCCAGCGCAGGTGAATGATATGGCAGGAGCACGATCCAGAAGACTGTTTCGCGAATCAAGCAAGCTTATCCCCGGCGGTGTAAACAGCCCTGTTCGGGCGTTTCGCTCAGTAGGCGGAGGCCCGCTGTTTATTCAAAAAGCCAGGGGAGCCAATATTTATGACGTTGACAATAAAGCGTACATTGATTACGTCCTGTCCTGGGGACCGATGATTCTTGGCCATGCTCATCCCCGCGTGACGGCCGCGCTCAAGAAGGCAATAGAAAAAGGGACGAGCTATGGAGCGCCTACAGAGCTGGAAAGCAGACTCGCCAAGCTTGTAAAACATGCTTTTCCGTCCATTGCGATGCTTCGCATGGTGAGTTCAGGAACCGAAGCCACAATGAGCGCTATTCGCGCGGCGCGCGGTTTTACCGGAAGGGATAAAATCCTG
Organism: uncultured Nitrospiraceae bacterium; assembly: GCA_964646375.1. Taxonomy (GTDB): domain Bacteria; phylum Nitrospirota; class UBA9217; order UBA9217; family UBA9217; genus JBAZLV01. The sequence goes on from CAZYEF010000052.1 coordinate 4,506, forward strand.
AAATTCGATGGCTGCTATCATGGTCATGCCGACAGTCTCCTCGTAAAAGCCGGGAGTGGAGTGGCCACGTTCGGTCTGCCTGACAGTCCCGGTGTTCCCGCAGCTCTGGCAAAACTTACTTTAACGGCTGCTTACAATAATATTGAACAGGTACAGGAAATTATTTCCCGGAATGAAGAGCAGATTGCCTGCATTATTGTGGAACCAGTCGCGGGCAATATGGGGTGTGTGCCGCCGGAGCGCAGTTTCTTGCGGGGATTGAGACAGGTGTGTGATCAGCATGGTATTGTTTTGATCTTTGATGAAGTGATGACGGGGTTCCGGATTTCCTTCGGCGGGGCACAGAAGCTTTACAACATTAAACCCGACCTCACGTGCCTTGGTAAGATAATCGGAGGAGGGCTTCCTGTAGGCGCGTACGGCGGCAGGCGGGAAATAATGGAAAAAATTGCTCCTGTCGGACCGATATATCAAGCCGGAACTCTTTCGGGTAATCCGTTGGCCATGACAGCGGGACTGGAGACTCTTGCAATCCTCTCTAGTCCGGAAATATATGTCAAACTGGAAAAGCTGTCTGGCGAACTTGAAGATGGCCTCGTTACCGTGGCAAAAGAAGCGGGGATTCCGACCTGCTTCAATCGGGTAGGCTCCATGTTTACAGCGTTTTTTACCGACCAGAGCGTGACGGATTTCAGGAGTGCCAAAACGTCCGACACGGTGCGGTTCGGCTCCTTTTTCCGCAGCATGCTTAAAAACGGCGTGAATCTTGCTCCCTCTCAGTTCGAGGCCGGGTTCCTGTCAACTGCTCATACAAAAACGGATATCGCAAAAACCATAGAAGCTGCAAGAAAGAGCTTGCAGCATCTCTAAACAGACATTCCGTGCAATCATGCATATCTGTTGCCTATGGATGAAGATACAAAAAAACTTTACCGTATTCTTACCGTATTAAGCACAGTCGGGCTGGTCATTGTATTTGCTACCGTGATCGGGGTATATATCGGGTTCAAACTTGATGGATGGCTTAACACCTCTCCCTGGTTTACCATTATTTTCTTTCTGTTTGGCATCGTAGCAGGGTTTAAAAATTTGTTTAACTACGCAAAGCGTATCGTAGAAGGCTTTAATAAAGACGAGGACAAAAAAAATGGACAATGAAATGCAACAGCATCATCAAACGGTGCTGAACATCATTAAAAATATATCGCTGAAAACTTCAATTGCTGTAGCTGTGGGGACTGCGGTGGCTCTGGCTTATACGCTCTTTAAAACCGGTGAGTCGTCGTGGTGGTCCATTCCCGCGGGTGTTCTGTTCGGCGGAGTGCTCGGATTGCTGAACTTTCGCTGGCTGGCTTTTGCCGTGGAACGAAAGCTTATGAAAAAATTCATACCGCCGGCTCCCCAAAATCCGCTGCTGATGCTCCTGAACGGGATTAAACTTGCTGCGATTTTTATCGTGTTGTTTGTTGTAATGAAATGGCAGCTTGTTAATATATTCGGTATGATAATCGGTCTTTCCCTCTGTTTTTGCGCAATCATCTGGGAGGGGTTGATGTGGATTCCGCAGGCCCGCAGCAAGGAGTAGCAAGTTATTTTGAGTACTTAGCAAAATAATGCTTTCTTAGCTGTGCTGTGAATAGCTGAAAAGATAAAAAAGGGCTGGTTCTCTGTACAACAGGAAGGCAGAGTCAGCTAGTAGTAAAATACGCCTATTACAATCAGTATCAGAAGGATGATTCCAATCAACAGTGCAGTGTAGCCAAAAACGCTTCCCGCGATAGTCACCCATCTCGTTTGTGGTTTTACCCTGAGTCCCTCAAGCCTGTTTTCCGCTATAAGACGCTGATATTCGAGAGGCCGTTCGTGCTGTAATTCTTCAAGGCTCAACCGTCCGGTAAAGATGACAGAGTCCATGGGGAACTTCTCCGGACGAAGGTGGGTGTTGAAAAAATGGGTGCTGAAAATAAATACTGCTGCGAGCAACGCCTCGTCGCTATGAATAATCGTCGCGATATTAAATGCCCAGCCAGGGAAAAATTTTCCAAAAAACTCGGGAAACCAGAGGAAAAGCCCTGATGCTCCGATCATGCTGACACCCCAGAATACAGCCCAGTAATCAAACTTTTCCCAGTATGTCCAGCGATCATAATGCGGCCGCGGTCCGAGTCCCAGAAACCATCTGAAGGAATGGTAGATATCTGAAAAATCCTTTATCCAAGGTACCATCGAATCTGGCCCGAGAAAATTGAATTTAAACTTTTTGATAACAGCGAGATAATAGACAATATAAGCGAGATGGGCGGCAAAATAACCGAAGGTTATGATCGCACAAACACGATGGATCAAGCCGGCGGTTTTGAACCCTCCCATGGCTTTCATGAGCCAGACAGCCCAGGGGGCGGAGGAATATTTTAACGGCATGCCGGATATTACAAGCCCGAGGAAACTGATAACAACAGCCACATGGAGTAGCCGGTGAAAGGAATTCAATCTTTTAATATCGCTCACCTTACTCTCCTTTCTTCTTTTGAAGCCGCTCTCTGAGAGCACGATAAATCCACAAGAGAGTATGGGTAAAGAAGAAGGCAAACACCCCGATGAGCAGCAACGTCATCAGGACAAGGGGGTAGTAAATCAGGGGATACTTGTCCCGATTGTGTTCTTGCGGGTGTGCATAGAACTTGGTAAAGCCTGCGGTGGCGGCAGGGTGACATTTCTGGCATGTTGCGAGGATGTTCTTCTCGGACAGCTGGGAAGCGGGATCCTTAACCTGCTGGATCGTATGATGCCCGTGGCAGTCTGAGCATTTAGCCATGGTGGCATAGCCTAACTGTGTTACCTTGCCGTGGTATGTTTTTCGGTATGTTTCGATTTCACTACCATGACAATTGCCACATGAACGAATAAGGTTCAATTTCCATTGTTCGTCACGTGTGTCAGGGGTGAAATGTTCCTGGTGGCAGTCAAAGCAGGTGGGAGATCCGGGATTTTTGTTCTGAATGAATTCTTTTCCGTGAATACTTGTGCTGTAATCCTTAAATTCGGGAGAGTGACAACGGGAGCAAAGGAGAGGAATATTCTCTCTTTGCGTCGTTGAACGCTTGTCGGAAGAGTTGAAAATATAATGTGAACCATGGCATGTCTGGCATTTCGGCGCTTTGAAATTTCCCGCTGCCTGTGCCTTGCCGTGGACGCTCAGTTGGTAAGCCTGTGCCTGTTTTTTCTGCGCGCCGCCAGTTCCTGCGGCATGACAGGTATTGCAATTGACGGCGGAAACTTTGCCATGCGGATAACCGGATATCTTTACATGACAATCGGTACATGCGAACTTGCCGTGCTTCGTTTGCTGAAATTTTTTAGGGTTGACATATCCCGGCATTCCCTGCTGACCATGGCAGGAAAGGCAGTCTTCTTTTGCAATGGCGAGAGGAGGAAGGATGAAGCATGCAAGAATGAAAAACAAAGCAGTCTTCATGAGATTTGAGTATATCAAAGCAGCAATACTTGTCAAGGACGAATTATCAAGGAGGCAAATAATGTATTGACCTGAAAAAAGGGCCATGATAAAATTTCAACAATTTATGGAGGACATACTATGATGAGAAAAAATATCGCATTGGTACTTGCTGTTGCAGTATTCCTTGCCATGGCAGCACCTGTTCTTGCAGTAGGTCCCGGTAAAACTGTTGAATATGACGGCAAGGGCTCCGGAAAGGTGGTTTTTGACGGTAAAATCCACGCCGGAAAGGGCACGAAATGCGCCGAATGCCATCCAAAGCTTTTCAAATATAAAAAAGGTTCCGAAGTTTTCACCATGAAAGACATGACCGCAGGCAAGTATTGCGGCGCTTGTCATGATGGAGCAAAAACATTCGGCATGAAGGATCAAAAAGATTGTTCCAAGTGCCACAAAAAATAAATCGGGTTATTGCGCACTGAAGAAAACCCTCATGTAAAAATCATGAGGGTTTTCTTATGTTAAAAGAAGAAAATATTACAGCGTGATCCCCGGAAATGCATGTCGCCGGATAATCGCAGAAATCTGATTTTTCAGTTGCACCGGCTTGCATGAAAATCAAAACACATGCTGCTTCTCAACAGGGCTTCAAAATTATTGTATTTGAAATGCTGATGGTTCCATGGAGTAATTGCAACCCACTATGAATTTTCCGCTTCAGAAAGCCACTAAACACATCGGAAATCTGTTAACACCTCTCTGGATCGGAATTCTTACGTTGCCTCTGGCCGGTTTATCCGGCGCAATCCTGTTTGCAGCTCTGGCAGCCGCGTGCATGATCCTCCGGCAGTTATACGTGACAGGCGCGACAACGGCATTGTTCCGAAATGTTCTTGCCCGAAGCAGTTCTTTTTTCAAGACAACATCAAGCATCCTTCACAAGCACGTTGTCACTTCCCGAGGTCTGATTCTTCTCATCGCAGCGCTGGCATGCCTGCCTTTCTTCCTGAACAATTATTATCTTGATATCATGACCCTGACCGGAATCTATATTGTCCTCGCTCTCGGTCTGAATCTTATTGCCGGACAAGCGGGCCTTCTGAACCTGGGGTATGTGGCATTTTATGCCATCGGAGCCTACACGTACGCTATTTTTTCGACTCTCTATGGCATGTCGTTCTGGCCAGGCCTGGCCGTCGGCGCGCTTTCGTCGGCGACCTTTGCCGTACTGCTCGGCCTTCCGATTCTGCGTCTTCGGGGTGATTATTTCGCCATTGTCACCCTGGGATTGGGTGAAATAACCCGGATTGTTCTGAATAACTGGGACGCTGTGACCGGCGGACCGAATGGTATTTCTCAAATCGGCAGACCTGTGTTTGCAGGATATGTTTTCCAAACGACGGTCGATTTTTATTACGGTGCGTTGATAATGGTCGGCATCACTGTTTTTGCCATGCACCGTCTAGTGAATTCTCGTCTGGGCAGGGCGTGGATTGCCATTCGGGAGGATGAAATCGCGGCGGAAGCCATGGGTATCAATACCTTCAAGCTCAAGCTGCTGGCTTTTGTTCTGGGTTCTGCCTGGGCTGGATTGGCGGGTGTTTTTTTCGCCGCAAAGATGGCCTTTGTTTCACCGGAAAGCTTCACGTTCATAGAATCAGTTATGATTCTGTGTATGGTGGTTCTCGGCGGAATGGGCAGCATCCCGGGTGTTATTTTAGGCGCGGTCCTTTTGACCGTCATACCGGAGATATTCCGTGATTTTCAAGACTACCGCATGCTGGCTTTCGGCATTGCACTGGTTGCCATGATGATATTCAGACCTCAGGGAATTTTAGGAACCATGAAAAGAAAGGCTTGAGTCTTTTTCCCAACGTGCTATGTTGCTACTCGAGACGAAAAACCTGTCGAAGCATTTCGGGGGGCTGAAGGCCCTTGACGCGATCAATGTGCGGCTGGAACGTGAACGAATTGTGAGTATCATCGGTCCCAACGGGGCAGGTAAGACCACGTTTTTCAACTGCGTCACCGGAATCTACCAGCCGACACGGGGAAAAGCTCTTTTTCACGATCGTGATATTACGGGAATGCAGCCGCATGAAATAACCGCCATGGGAATTGCGCGCACGTTTCAGAACATCCGCTTGTTCAGCGGCATGACCAGTGCGGAGAATGTTATGGTCGCTGCACACTGCCGTACAACGGCCGGAGTATTTGGCGCCATATTCCAGCCGGGCAGAGTGACCAGAGAAGAGCGGGACATGAGATATCGTGCAATAGATATTCTCAGATTTGTCGGTCTTGAGGAAAAAGAGAATGTCTCGGCCGCAAATCTTTCCTATGGTGACCAGCGCAGGCTTGAAATCGCCCGGGCATTGGGAACCGAACCCCATTTGCTTCTTCTGGATGAGCCTGCCGCCGGAATGAACCCGCAGGAAACACTGGACCTCATGGCGCTCATTCGCAGGATTCGCGACAACGGCGTTGCAATTGTTCTGATTGAACATGACATGAAGGTCGTTATGGGAATCTCCGACCGCGTGATCGTCCTGGACCACGGAGTGAAGATTGCCGAGGGACTGCCGAAAGACATTCAGCAAAACACCGCCGTGATTGAGGCCTATCTTGGCAAGGAGAGTCACCATGCTTGAACTCCGCGATGTTACCGTATCCTACGGTATGATCGATGCGCTCAAAGGAATCAGTTTGACGGTCGACCAGGGTGAAATTGTGGCGCTGATAGGGGCGAATGGCGCAGGAAAATCTACAACGCTGATGTCGATTTCCGGCGTTACTCCCTTGCGATCCGGCAGCATTGCATACCGGGGGCATGATCTTTCCGCCCATACCGTTCATGAAATTGTTCACCTGGGTATTTCCCAGGTTCCTGAAGGAAGGCATATTTTCCCACGCATGACGGTCCGGGAAAACCTCGAGATGGGGGGATACAGCAGGAACAGGCAGGATACTGCCGGAGAACTTGGGCAGATATTCGAAATGTTTCCCACACTTTCCGAACGGTACCAGCAACTCGGGGGGACCCTTTCCGGCGGAGAACAGCAAATGCTTGCTATCGGCAGGGCGCTGATGGCGAAATCGAGCCTTCTTCTCCTTGATGAGCCGTCTCTCGGTCTTGCTCCGATCATTGTGAGCAAAATTTTCCGGATCATCAAGGATATTAATGAACAGGGGACAACGATTTTGCTTGTGGAGCAGAATGCAAAGGCTGCGCTCCGTCTTGCCCATCGCGCATATGTGATGGAGACCGGCCGGATTGTGATGCAAGGCGAGGCAGCAGCTTTGGCAAAAGACCCGGGAATCAAAAGAGCATATCTCGGTGAGTAGAGATGGAAACAATGTTTTTTTGCCGTTGCCGGATAGGCGATTCCTTCCTTAAACGCTATGCATAATGCTGACACGCAACTAAGAAATATCAAGTTGGTTCTTGAATACAACGGGACGAATTATCACGGATGGCAGTCCCAGAGCGGAACCGGAAAAGCGACCATCCAGGATGCGCTTGAGCAGGCAATCTATGCGCTGACGAGAGAACGTGTCAGAACGGCCTCTTCCGGCAGAACTGACGCCGGCGTTCACAGCCTGGGCCATGTGGCAAATTTTTTATCAGAAAGCACAATACCTCCGCATGCATGGTCTCCGGCCCTGAACCACGTCCTCCCGGCGGACATCAGAGTATTGTCATCCGAAGAGGTTCCTCATGACTTCCATGCCCGTTACAGCGCGCGTGGGAAAATTTACACATACAGGATTTTAAACAGACCCGAACCGACTGCCTTGCACCGTGATTTCGCGTGGCATGTCAACCGGAAACTGAATATAAAAAAAATGAAACTAGCGGCTGCTAAATTGCTCGGCAGGCATGATTTCTCGGCCTTCCGGGGTTCCGGATGCACCGCAAAAACAACCGTTCGGACAATCAGGTCGGCAATCGTCAAGAAGTCCGGGATTTTCATAGAGATCACGGTTGAGGCGGACGCATTTCTGCAATATATGATGAGAAACATAGCCGGTACTCTGGTGGAAGCGGGTCTGGGAAGATTTACTCCCGAGGATGTCGGAGACATGCTCAAATCGCGAGATCGAACCACTGCGGGGCGAACAGCCCCGCCACAGGGACTCTGTCTGGTGAAGGTTTTGTATACCAAAAAGTCATTAACCTTAAAATGAATCAGAGAAACGCACCGACTCTACGCGAAAAGAGCGCATCAGAAGAATATCTGAAAAAATCGAAATTGAGGATGGTAATAGTGCAGAAAACGGCTGGGTTCGTACCAGGTCGGTAACTTCCATAGAAAACCGGCAGCAATACAACCGCTGCCGGTTTATAAACTGGCTGATGGTTGGAGAAAGAAGGTTTTTATCGAGTAATTTTTTTGAAAATAACGCTGGCGAGAATGCTGCGCATCAGCCGACCTTCTTCACCTTGCCCGAACGAATGCAGCGCGTACAAACATGCATGCGAACATGGGATCCGTGCGGACCCACGGCTTTAATTGACTGCAGATTCGGTTTGGATACCTTTTTGGTTCTGTTGTTTGCATGGCTTACTTTGTTCCCGCTGAGCTTGCCTTTTCCGCAGATTTCACACGTACCGGCCACTTGAGTTTCCCTCCATAAAACGGTCTCGACAGCTATAAAATTTGAGTGCATACAATACCATAAGGAAATATTCCGCGCAAGCGGAAAATAACGTTTTTTTTAAACCCTTGACATATTGCCGTGTCTGATATAATGTAAGTGCGTACTTACAAAAGTATGAAGGAAACCACTCAACAAAGGCTGCTGGAAGCTACACTCAAGCTCATTTCCGAAAAAGGGTATCCGGGTGCTACTACCCGGGAAATTGCCCAGGAAGCGGGCGTGACGGAACTGACCCTGTTCCGGCATTTCGGCTCGAAAGAAAAGCTCTTCGAAGAAGTTTTGAAGAGCTACACGTTTTTGCCGGCTCTGAAAGAAATGGTTCCTGAGCTGGAGGACTTGCCCTGCCAAGAAGCTCTCACGCGCATTGCAACAAAGTTTATCCTGACGCTCAGAAAAAGAAAATCCATGATCAAAATTATGCACACCGAGATAATCCTCTATCCGGACCAGATACGGGAGGTTTATACCCGCTTCATTGAGGATCAACGGGCTGTGCTCGCGCAATACTTCGGACGACTGCAGAAAAAAGGAGTATTTCGCGGCATGTCCCCGGACACGGCAGCACGGATATTTCTCAGCATCCTGTTTTCTTATTTTCGAAATGAGGAAATTGTACGCGGGCAGGAAATTACCAAGAGCAAAATGGATAAAAGCGTCCAGGAATTTGTCGATATTTTTCTTCACGGGACCCTGAATACGGAGCATCACTCGAAGGGTTGAGGTGAACAGTATGCAAAAGATGATGAGACTGAAAAAATGGACAGGTGCGATTGCGTTGGTTGGCCTGAGTGTATTAACTGATTACCCCGACTTTTTGGCATGCGCAGAAGAAGCAACTCCGTCACCGCAAATCATATCGACATCAACGCCGACGGAACAATCTGTGCCATCACCCATATTGACGCCATCGAAGCAAATACAGTCGCCACCGGTAACAACTGAACAATCAATTCGGACGCAAACATCGGAAGCCTCCGGTCAGGTCGCCTCCGCACCGACCACGACAAATCAATACAAACCGATGCAGGCGGGTGATCCGAAAAATATTCCGGCAAATTTGACCGGGACTGCGATAACAAGAGGGGAAACACTGACCCTGAACCGCTGTGTTGAGATCGCGCTGGGAAAAAATCCGACAGTTGTCGCCGCGGTCAACACCGTGGACGTAAACAGCAGCCGGGTGGGAGAAGCGAGGGCCAGCTATTATCCGCAAGTGAGCGCGTCCGGAGCATACAGTCGAATTGTTTCGAATCCGGCGCTCTCCGCAAGCGGTGTCCGTCAGGAATACGATCAATATTCAGGCAGTATTGGTGTGAACCAGACCATTTTTGATTTTGGAAAAACGTGGTCGTCGGTCAAGATTTCAAAGCATAACCTCGATTCATCCCGCTCTGACCTTGCCGCCACTCAGGATACAATAACATTGAACGTCAAACAGGCATACTACGCTGTCCTTCAAGCCAAAAGAAACAGGGATGTAGCGGCAGACATCATAAAACAGTTTGCGCTGCATCTTGACCAGGCGAAAGGTTTTTATGAAGTTGGCACAAAAGCGAAAATTGATGTCATCAAGGCGGAGGTTGATTTAAGCAACGCAAAACTCAGCCTTATCAACACTGAAAATGCCCTTAAGATAGCTTGGGTAAACCTGAACAACGCCATGGGGGTTCCTGATCCGCCGGAGTACTCCATCGAAGACAACCTGCTTTTCGCTCCGTATGCGATAACCCTCGAAGAAGCGAGTGCGAAAGCTTTTGAAAGCCGGCCTGACCTCAAGTCAGTTATCTCAAAAAGACAGGCTGCAGAAGAGAACGTCAGCCTGCAGAGAACAGGCTATTTCCCTGTTTTGTCCGCCAATGCCAATTATACCTGGGGAGGCTTCGGTGTATTGCCCGACCGGTTCAACAATGGATGGAACGCCGGGGTCGCGGTCAGCGTCCCCCTGTTTTCAGGTTTTTTAACGAACCATCAGGTCGCGGAGGCAAAGTCCAGCCTCAATGTTCTGCGGGCAAATGAGGAATCAATACGGCAGCAGATATTGCTGGATGTGCGGCAGGCATATCTGAACCTGCACGCGGCGGATTCCAGCATCACAACAACTGATCTTGCGCTGAAACAAGCCAAGGAAAATCTGGATCTTGCCAACGGAAGATATGCGGCTGGAGTGGGAAGTCCTATCGAGGTTTCAGATGCCTTTGCAACCTATATTACGGCACAAGCAAACTACACCGGTTCGCTGTATAATTACAAAATTGCTCAGGCAAGTTTGGAAAAGGCGATGGGGGCGCGTTAATTCTTCGGAGACACGTTTATACAACAGGCAATACACCGTTGCCACGCATTGTAAACTTTAAAAGAGGCAGGACATAATTATGAAACACCGATATCCAAGCACGGCCGTGACCCTTGCCGCAGTCATATTCCTTCTTTTTTCTGCTACTGCCTGCGGCAACAGCAGGGCAAAACAGACTCCCCAGCGGGTGGTGCCGGTAAAAATAGGAGAAGTAAGCCTCCAGCAGGTTCCTCTTCAGATCAAGGCCATCGGAAATGTTGAGGCATATAATACTGTGTCGGTAAAAGCCCTGATCGGCGGCGAAGTAATCAGCGTTAACTTTAAGGAAGGCCAGGATGTGAAACAGGGGGCGCTCCTGTTTCAGATTGATCCGAGGCCATATCAGGCCGCACTCAAACAAGCGGAAGCCCAGCTGGCAAAAGATGTGGCGCAGGCAAAGAATGCGGAGGAACAAGCGAAACGCTACCAGATCCTTGTTCAGAAAGATTATGTTTCCCGGGATCAATACGATCAGTATCGGGCGAATGCAGACGCTTTGCTCGCCGCTGTTGAGGCGGACAGGGCAAATGTGGAGAACAGCCGTCTCCAGCTTGCCTACTGCACCATTCGATCGCCCATTGACGGCAAGGTCGGAAGCGTTCTCGTTAATCTGGGAAATATCGTCAAGGCAAATGATGTTACGATGCTTACCATCAACAAAATAACGCCGATTTACGTCACTTTTTCGGTGCCGGAAAAAAATCTTGCCGATATTAAAAAATATATGCTCGCAAAATCACTAAAGGTGGAAGCTTTGATCCTCGGAGATGAAAATCGTCCGGCCCAGGGGCGCCTTACTTTTATTGACAACGCCGTGGATACCACAACCGGGACTATTAAATTAAAAGGAACTTTTGATAATAGAGACAGAAGACTCTGGCCGGGACAATTTGTGAATGTCGTGCTGACGCTGACGACCGAAACGAATGCCGTGGTGCTGCCGGCTGCAGCCCTCCAGGCAGGACAACAAGGACAATATGTTTTTGTGATGAAATCCGATTCCACGGTGGAATATCGGCCGGTAACGGTTGCACGCCTGCATGGAGAATTGGCGGTGATTGCCCAGGGAGTGCAGCAGGGCGAAAAAGTGGTCACGGACGGGCAATTTCAACTGACTGCCGGCACCCGCGTCGAAGTAAAGGGTGAACAGCCTGCGGCTC
>CAZYEF010000053.1:0-15683 GCA_964646375.1 uncultured Nitrospiraceae bacterium
GCCCGGATGATCATGATGGGCCTTCATTTCATGAAAGAAGTTCCCTTCCGGGACGTGTATATTCATGCGCTGGTCCGCGATGCGGAAGGTCAGAAAATGAGCAAGTCCAAGGGAAACGTCATTGATCCCCTGATAATGATTGACCAGTATGGAACTGATGCGTTTCGTTTTACCCTTGCCGCTTTTGCGGCGCAGGGGCGCGATATTAAACTCTCGCCCGAACGGATAGAAGGATACAGAAACTTTGCAAATAAGATATGGAATGCCAGCAGATTTGTGCTCATGAATCTCGAGCAGGATTTTGTTCCGGACGCGGCATCCTCAACCGCGTCAATGTCTCTTGCAGACCGCTGGATTCTTTCGCGCTTGAATTCCGTTACGAACGATATACAATGCGCCCTCTCCGAATATCGGTTTAATGATGTAGCTTCTGCGCTCTACCAGTTCATCTGGCACGAGTACTGCGATTGGTACCTCGAGTTATCAAAACCGGCCCTGAACCAGGAGAAAGATTCTCCCGGCCGCGTGGCGACCCAGGCGGTGCTTGCCCAGGTACTGGAAACCGCGCTTCGCCTGCTGCATCCCCTTATGCCGTTCCTTACGGAGGAAATATGGCAGACACTGCCAGAACCGGTCAGAAACCGTCAGTTCTGCGGGGAAAATGCAAAGGCCGGGAAACAGTGCGATTCTATTATGGTCTCGCCGTATCCTGTCGCAGACGAGAAGTTGATCAATCCCGAGATTGAACAGGATATGCAAATGGTCATGGATCTGATTCTGGCGATCAGAAATATTCGCGGTGAAATGAATATTGCGCCCTCCTTGCAGATAACGGCAATCGTAAAGGTAGATCACGCAAAATTTGGGGAACACCTTGAGCAAAGCGCAACCTATGTGAAAACGCTTGCGCGCGTAAATGATCTTCGCATCGGCACGGAAGAATTGAAGCCGAAAGTAACCGCTACGGCTGTCATCAAAGGCGCCGAGGTGTATGTTCCGCTGGAAGGTCTTCTTGATTTGGGCCAGGAGCGTGAGCGTTTGCAAAAGGACATGGCGAAGACATCACAGGAGATTGAAGTCCTGTCAAAAAAACTCCTGAACAGAAACTTTGTGGACAAAGCACCGCAGGACGTGGTGTCAAAGAACAGGGAAAAACTTGCCGAGTTGAAGTCAAAATATGAAAAGCTGGCAGCAAGCCTGAAAATTCTGGATTAGCTGAACACGCGCACAGCATTGCGCAGGAAACCAAAAGAATGGTTAACATCCGATGACCAATTTAGCACTCAAGAAACTGATCGAACAGGCCCTTCTCGAAGACATCGGCCCGGGGGACGTCACCACGGAGGCAATAATTTCTCCCGAATCAGAATCCGTTGCGGTATTAACCGCCAAGCAGCCTCTTATTCTCGCTGGTGTTTCAATAGGCCGGGAAGTGTTTTCTTTCCTCGATCCCTCAATCATGTTCGAGCCTCTGGCCCGGGACGGGGATCGTCTGAACGCCGGCGCGGAGATCGCACGTCTGTCAGGCAAGACACGGTCGTTGCTGATGGGAGAGCGCGTTGTTTTGAATCTGCTCCAACACCTGTCCGGCATTGCGACCCTGACAGCCCGGTATCTCGACAGCATTAAAGGGCTGAAGGTGGCGGTGCTTGACACAAGAAAAACCCACCCCGGTCTCCGCCAGCTTGAGAAATATGCTGTCCGGCTGGGAGGGGGCAGGAACCATCGCTACTGCCTGAACGACGGTGTGCTGATTAAAGATAATCATATTACGGCGGCGGGAAGCATTACCAACGCGATAAATCTGGCAAGAAAAAAATCCCACCATCTGCTTAAAATCGAAGTGGAAACAAGAACCCTTGATGATGTACGAGAAGCACTGGCTGCAAAAGCTGACGTGATCATGCTTGACAATATGGCGGTAGATCTTATGCGCGAGGCGGTGGCGCTGATCAACCGTCAGGCGCTGGTGGAGGCCTCTGGCAACGTAACTCTTGATACGATCAGGGCCATCGCCGAGACAGGGGTTGATTTTATATCCTGCGGGAGCCTGACGCATTCGGCGCCTGCCGCCGATATCAGCATGAAACTCATCAACTGAAACCGCGAAAATGTATAAAGACAAAATACTGCGCCTCCTCAGATCTTCACCTGCCGATTTCCTTTCCGGAGAAAAATTAGCCAGAAAAACAGGGATTTCACGCACCATGGTCTGGAAGCATATCAAATCGCTCGAACAGGAAGGTTTTGGAATCGAGGCCGTTCCGTCTCAAGGATACCGAATCACGAGTGAGCCAGATACTCTCCGGAAAACCGACATACTACAAGGGCTCAGGACCAAATTCATGGGACGAACACTCCACCTGCATCCCGTGATCGCGTCCACTAACACGCTTGCCATGGAGATGGCGTCGGTCTCATCGCCTGAAGGTACTGCGATTATTGCGGAAACGCAAACCGCCGGCAAGGGCAGAATCGGCAGAACATGGATTTCGCCGAAGGGAAATCTTTATTTCAGCGTGGTCCTGAAACCTGACATTCCGCTGCAGAAAGCACCTCTCATTACGCTCATGGGGGCGGTTGCAGTTGCCTCAACAGTCCAAAGCATGCTCGCCCTGCAAGCCGTCATTAAATGGCCCAATGATGTTCTGATCGGCCAAAAAAAAATCTGTGGACTGCTCACCGAAATGAGCGCGGAGCAGGATCGCATCAAACACATTGTGCTGGGTGTCGGTGTGAATGTAAACATGGACCTTGATGCAATCCCGTCCGATGTCCGCAAAAATGTAACGACGCTGGCATCTGAAGCCGGGAAGAATATCCGCCGGACACCGCTGCTGTGCCAATTGCTGCTGGACCTTGAACACTGGTACCGGGTGTTTCTCGAAGATGAAGAAAGTGTTTTATCTGAGTGGAAAAAGCTTAATGTAACGATCGGCAATCGGGTCACTGTGCGCAGTTTGAAAGATACCCGCGAAGGATTGGCGCAGGGAATTGACCGCGAAGGCAGGCTTGTCATCAGGCTCGATGACGGCAGCGAGGTTCACGTGGCGTCCGGGGATGTAACGCTGAAGCCGGTTTCCTGAAGGCTTTTGGCTGGGTGTGAAAAACGATGACGCGAGCTGCGATCATCGCTAGAGTTTGTCGCCAATATAATTGACAATATCGGTAAGAGTGACGATGCCCACCAGCCTGCCATTATCCACGACTGGCAGTTGTTTTACTTTTTGGAGTATCATGAGTGAACCCGCCTTGATAACAGGCATGCCGCTATCAATAGTTATGAGATTTCTGCTGGCAAAATCGCCTACTTTTATGTCATACAGTTTATATGCCCGCCCTTCGATATACTCAAAACTCGCGATGTTGTGTTCGTTTTCCATAATGTCGGCATAACTGGGAAGGAGTGCCTTGAAAAGATCGGCCTTGGTGATTATGCCGATGGGTGTCGAACCGTCCAGAACAACAAGGCCGTTCACATCGCGTTGTTTGAGAACCTGGATGCACTCCTTGAGGGTTTTATCCGGAGCGGTGGTGTAAACCCTTTTTGTCATGATATCAGCTATTTTCATTTTTCCTTCCTCCGTTACGCCGGGTACCGTTTTTCAGTCCGCCTGTTTTTAGTGTAACATAAAAAAAGAGCGAGTGGCAACGGCGGGCACACCTTTTGGCAGGATATGCGAGCGCGGGTGACCGCAGTTTTGCGCCGGTATATGCCGGTCGTCATTTCTGAGAGCAAGGCATATTCCTAATTGACAGATATCAGCATCCTGATGTAATATCGCCTAACATTGCGGAAAAGGAGCCCCCTGTGTCTGATATTCATAGTGAAAGAATTCTGATTCTCGATTTCGGGTCCCAATATACCCAGCTTATTGCCCGCCGTGTGCGGGAGGCCAAAGTGTATTGTGAGATATTTCCCTACAACGCGGGATTAGACAAGGTCAAAACGTTCCGGCCCAAAGGGCTGATTCTCTCCGGCAGCCCGTCCAGCGTGTATGACACCGGGGCTCCGCTTGTCGATAAACTGCATCTGGAGCTTGGAATGCCGGTGCTCGGCATCTGCTATGGCATGCAGCTTCTGACGCATATTTTCGGCGGCACGGTTGCAAAATCACTCAAGCGGGAATATGGAAGGGCCGAATTAAACATCCATAAAAAAGAAGGTCTTTTCTATGGATTTGGAGAAGGTGAAAAAGCCGTAGTCTGGATGAGCCATGGAGACCGGATTGAGAAGATGCCCGCCGGCTTTTCCTCCATTGCACATACCGACAACTCTCCCACGGCCGCCATGGCCGACGAGCAAAGAAAATTTTATGGCGTTCAATTCCATCCGGAGGTTGTGCATACCCCGCAGGGAGCGCAGATTCTTAGAAATTTTGTTTATGAAATCTGCGGGTGTAAACCGTCGTGGAACATGGCGTCTTTTGTAGAATACTCGGTTGCTGAGATTCGCAAAACCGTCGGCTACAAAAAAATTATTTGCGGATTGTCCGGAGGCGTCGACTCCTCTGTCGCTGCAGTGCTGGTGAACAAGGCCGTCGGCAGACAACTGACATGCATATTTGTGAATAACGGAGTGCTCCGCAAGAACGAGGCGGAGAAGGTTCAGCAGACGTTCAAGGATATGGGGCTGAATCTTGTGTATGTGGATGCGTCTTCGCAATTTCTGCGAAAGCTTGAGGGCGTTGAGGATCCGGAAAAAAAACGCAAGATCATCGGGAACACATTCATAGAAGTTTTTGACCAGGCGGCCCACGACGTCGGCGGTGCCGAGTTTCTTGTTCAGGGCACGCTGTATCCGGATGTCATCGAGAGCGTGTCCTTCAAGGGACCCTCGGCGGTCATAAAATCGCACCACAATGTGGGAGGGCTTCCGGAAAAAATGAAACTTAAGCTCGTGGAGCCGCTCCGCGAGCTGTTTAAGGACGAGGTTCGCGCCATCGGCAAGGAGCTTGACATGCCTGCAGATATTATCGATCGTCAACCCTTCCCGGGCCCTGGTCTTGCCATCCGGATTCTGGGAGCGGTGACCGCCCAGCGGCTTTCTATTCTTCGTGAGGCCGACCTCATTGTGATTGAGGAAATCAAGAAGGCAAATTTATACAAGGAAATCTGGCAATCTTTTGCCGTTTTGCTGCCGATCAAAACGGTGGGAGTAATGGGAGATGAACGGACCTATGAAAATGTTATTGCCATCAGGGCGGTAACAAGCCAGGACGGCATGACGGCGGATTGGGCCAGGCTCCCCTATGATCTCATGGGAATTCTGTCCAACAGGATTATCAACGAAGTAAAAGGCGTTAATCGCGTGGTTCTTGATATTTCATCCAAGCCGCCAAGCACGATTGAATGGGAGTAGGCGACAGACCTGATTCTGTTTTCGGCCGTGATCAGACAGGAGAAAGCCTGGCAAAGCGGTACAGCCGCACTATGCTGAAGGTTTTGTACTTTCCGCTTTTGGCGCGGGCCGCTTCGCTCTGAGGTACCGCACTCCTATCCAGATCAATACAACCGAAAACACGATTCGTAATATATCTTCTCTCAGAAATTGGGCGGTAGTTCCTCCCAGATAGGTGCCCACTAGAACACCAGGAATCATTCCCCACAGCGCCATTGTTTTTACATTTCCGAGTTTCCAGTGCGTGTAGGCTCCCACGCTGCTGGCGGGAACCATGGCCAGCAAAGAACTTCCCTGTGCAATATGCTGTGAAAAACCGGTAAGAAGCACCATGGCCGGCACCAGGATTGTTCCACCGCCGACACCCATCATGCCTGAAAGAAATCCCGTAAAACCGCCGGTCACCAGCAAGACTGCAACTTTGAGCCAGCCGGTTTCCAATCCCTGCATCATAGGCAGATACGGTTTTAAAGGAAGCAAAAGAGAAACAAATACGAGAAAAGCACCGAATGAACGTTTCAACTTCCATTCAGGAAGCGCATGCGCATAATGGACACCCATGCGGGCCGTTAACATGGCGGTTGCAGCCAGCAGGACCGCGGCCATGACATCCACATTACCCTTCAATGCATAAACGACAGCGCCTGACAATCCAGTGAAAACAACAGCCACAAGGCTGGTGCCGTGCGCACTATGCTGGTTCAACTTGAGCAGGCTGACCATAAGCGGAATCATGATTACGCCTCCGCCGAGGCCAACAAGTCCTCCAAAGAGGCTCCCGAGCAAACCGACTAAAAAACTCACTGTACACACCTCCAGACAAAATCTTATCCAACAATAAAGCAGGACAAAAAGGAGTTACATTTTCAAGCACGATTTATTTTACGGAACGCAGTCGACCCGTGCCGGCACTGGTTTTAGAACGCCCGGCGTTCTTTCGGCCTGCGCTCGGGAACCTGCTGATGTTCCTTGGCCTCGGTGTTCCAGTCCAAAGAAACATAAAGCCCGCAGTAGCAGCTTCCAAACTCCTTGAGGTCCGGGTCGCGATAAACGCACGGGCAGACAATATCAGCATCTTTTTCCTTTATCCCTGACGCCAGACGGCAGGGACAGGACCGATAGCCATAGCGCGCTTCGTTCGTAAGGAGGCCCCGGAGAATATCCATGACAAAAGGTTTGTCTTTGTTCAGGCGAATGCCCTGAGAAACAGCATAGGAAGACAGGATATCGAAAAGTTTTTCCAGCGTCATGGCAGACATAAGGCCTCACGCAGTTTGTCCTCGTGAAAACCCACGATTATCTTGTCGCCGATGCAGATTGTAGGAAATGTACAATTGGGATTCAGTTTCCGCACTTCATCCAAGGCCTGTTCCCGTTCCGCACCGGTGAGCAGGTCCACATCCAGAAATTCGACCGTGATGTTGTTGTCTTTGAAAAATCGCTTGGTGCGATTACAGTGTGAGCAGGTGCTGAGAGTGTACAGCATTATTTTTTTTCCAGCAGTGTGCATAACGCCCCCTTACTCAAATGTAATGCCAGTATAGCACGGCAAGTACCGATATGCAATTGGCAATTGAGCAAATGTCAAAAAATATGGTATTATATGCTGCCAAAAGAAAGGTGCCCCGTATCCTGGTGGAGAAAATATCCGGGCGTTCCTCGAGCTCAGTCAACGCAATATCTCCAGATAAACCGGTACGAGAAGGAGCATGCCGAGCATGAAAAAAGTGCTACTCGCGGAAGATGTCAAAGATTTTTGCACGGAACAAAACAGTTTTCTTGCGCGGTCGGACATTACTGTTTTTACGGCATCGTCGAATGATGACATATTGAACATCCATAAGAGAGAGAAACTGGATCTCATCGTTTCAAAACTCGACATGCCGGGGCTTTCGAGTGAAGAATTGTTCCAGATTATAAAGCAGCGCCGGGATTTGCAAAAGGTCGCAACCATTCTTTTCTGCAGGGACACACCGACGCACAGGGCTCGATGCAGTCAATGCAGTGCCAACGCGGTCCTTGCCCTGCCCGTCGACAGTGATCAGCTTCAGGCAGCGATGCTGCAGCTTTTGAATATTGCGCCGAGGCAATCGCATCGGGTTGCGCTCAAAGTCACTGTTGAAGGAAAATTCAAGCAGAAGCCGTTTCTGTACCGGATTGACAATATCAGCGCCACAGGGATGCTTATCGCGGCTGAAATTAAAGCCGAGGAATCGCTTGTCCAAGGCGATCAGCTGACGCTTTCATTCTGCCTTCCCGCAGGAACGCACCTCACCATTCAGGGAAAAGTAGAGCGGATCATCCCCCAGTCGGTTGCAACGAATGTCTGTTTGTATGGGATTAAATTTGCCGGGCTTACCCCGGGCGTTCAGTCGGAAATTGAATCTTTTATCAACAAGGAACAGAAACATAAACATAAACGTTCCATCACCGGAGACTAAGGCTTTTTTAGCAAGACTTTTTGCGTCGCATGCCTTGAATAAATAATTGAAAGGACGGAACGATGCCACCGCGGGCTTCATCTGCTGCGGACAAACAAGGAAATGCAAATCAGGTTTCGTCCGATCCAGGACGGAAATTCAATCATCTAAAAGGAGATCAGCATGGAAAAACGGTGTGTCATAGGTATCCGGATAAAGAACAGGGAAGAGAATGCGCCTGAACTGCAAAAAGTGCTTACTGAATGCGGCTGCTATATTAAAACAAGATTGGGGCTTCACGATGGTGATGGGCAGACCTGCTCACCGTCAGGTCTCATTCTTCTGGAAATTGTCGGGGACGAAAAAGTCTATGACCAGGTCGAAAAAAAGCTGAAATCAGTCAAAAATACACAGGTTGAGAAGATGGTTTTTGAAGCATAGGCATTCATCCCTGGGGCTGGGGCGGCTAAAGGGTTATTGTTATTTCTGTAATAACGATCTTTTTCTCCAACTTTTTCCTTTCCGCGGGAAATCACTGCGGTAATGAGCGCCCACGCTTCCTTCCCGGAGAAGGGCAGAGCGGGCGATGAGTTGGGCGGTGCTGACCATGTTTTTGAGTTCGAACAGTCTTCTTTCGGGAGGGCAGTTGCGCAGAGCAGCATCCCATTTTCGAAGCTGTTGCAATGCGCTCAGCAGGTCCTTTCTGCTGCGGATAATCCCCACATTGTTCCACATGAGTTTTTGCAGTGCCGCACGAATCGATGCAATATTCAACGCGGGAGGGGCAATGCACGCGCGTTGCACACGGTGAGCAGAGGTGCGCGGTGCAAAGTCCCTCGTTTTTTTATGCGTCCGTGCATACCGAGCGGCGGCATGGCCGGCGCGGGCCCCGAATACCAGACCTTCAAGCAGAGAATTGCTTGCGAGTCGGTTTGCGCCATGGACACCTGTACAGGCGGTCTCTCCGGCCGCGAAAAGGCCTGGAATATTTGTCGCACCCCAAAGATCAGTCTTTACCCCCCCCATAATATAATGCGAAGCGGGAGAAACAGGGATTGGCTCGCGGGTAATGTCAATGCCGAACTCCTTGCAGGTTGAATAAATGCGGGGAAACCGCTGCACAAGAAACTGGGCAGACAGCTGGGTCATGTCGAGAAAAACATGGCTGGATTGCGTGGAAACCAGTTCCGCCTGGATGGCCCGGGCGACGACATCGCGCGGTGCAAGTTCGCGGAGCGGATGATAGCGTTCCATGAATTGCTGACCGTAAATATTTCTGAGTATGCCCCCCTCACCCCGCATGGCTTCGGACAAAAGAAACTGCGGGGCACCCTCACAATACAGTGCCGTGGGATGAAACTGGACAAACTCCATGTCCATAAGGATTGCGCCGGCACGGTAGGCCATTGCCATGCCGTCACCAGTTGCTACCTCAGGGTTGGTGGTCCTCTCATACAAATGACCAGCGCCGCCGGTAGCGAGCAGCACAGCCCGTGCAGAAATAATAAGAACCGTTTTCGATGACTGCCGGCAGACGACGGCACCGACACAGTTGCCATTTTTTACAATGAGGTCCCGGGTGAAGGAAAAATCAATTTCCGAGATGGTGACTGCCGAGCGGATATGCTCATTCAACGTACGAACAATTTCCCGGCCGGTTGAGTCCCCCTGCGCGTGCAGCACCCTGTTTCTGGAGTGTGCAGCCTCCCGGGTGAAGGAGAGCTTTGTTCCCTCCCGGTCAAAACCGGCGCCCCAGCGGATAAGCTCCCGAATCCGGGCCGGCCCCTCCTCCACAAGCGCATGCACGGCCTTATGCAGGCAGAGCCCATCACCCGCCTTGATGGTGTCTTTAAAATGAATGGAAATTCTATCTTCATCCGAGAGAGCAACAGCCACCCCCCCCTGGGCATATTGCGAGCTGCTCTCTGACGGCGCGTCCTTGGTTACAATAAGAACTTCGCCGTGCTGCGCGAGGCCGACCGCAGCCCGGAGGCCTGCTACACCGCCGCCGATGATAAGGAAATCGGTCGTTATGTATTCAGGTGTAAAGCTCATAAGTTTTTTACTGTAGACACGGCACGTACGGTGCTCAATAACGGCTTGGTTTTTACCATGGTTAATCTGAACACAAACGGAAAAGATACCGCGCTATTGTTTCAACGGATTTTCCGCGGGAATAAAAGGATTTTTCCCCTCGATAGCCGTCAGCTTGAAACTATCAGGACTAAAAAAAAACGTCGCATGACCACCGCTTTTTTGCGTTATGCCCGTTGACGTTGTCCAGTCAGCGTCCCAGTTGGCGGACACCTTGATCCGGCCTTTGTCCTGTATCATGATGAGCATCTTTGTGTACTGAATGTTAAGGTGGATGACCTCATATTTTGTAAATACAGCAGCAAGCACTTGTGAAAGGTTGTCGCGGCCTGCATACTCATCAGCCACATTGGACAGGAAGGAATCGCGGTTCTTGATTTCGTAAGCATGGGTCATGTCTCTGAGCACCGAGAGAACGTTCCTGCTTTGAAGGGCCGAGCGTTCCCAGGTTTTTTTCTCGCTGCAGGCCGTGGCCGTAAGCAGAAGCGTCAGCATAAGAAAAGATGACAGCAGACGGATCATAAAAGCCTCCTGATGCAGAATGAGCTGTACCGACGACACGGAAACAACCGCTAGCCCGATACCTGAAGATAAGGATTTTCCACGCGCGGATACTTGCTGTTTGATGTTAGATGCTTCAGAAATTGTCCGGTATAGGATGTCTTTACCAGGGCAACATCCTCGGGCGTTCCTTCGGCCACGATGAGACCGCCTTGATCTCCACCTTCTGGCCCGAGGTCTATAATCCAGTCCGCAGTTTTTATCACGTCAAGATTATGTTCGATGACCACGACCGAGTTGCCGGAGTCTACCAGCTGGTTCAGCATGTCAAGCAACTTCTGGGTGTCGGCAAAATGGAGGCCTGTTGTGGGCTCGTCCAGGATGTAAAGCGTCCGGCCGGTGGCCCGGCGGGAAAGTTCTTTCGACAGCTTGACGCGCTGAGACTCCCCTCCCGAGAGTGTGGTGGCGGACTGTCCCAGGGTAATATAACCGAGCCCCACATCAAGAAGTGTCTGGAGCCTGGACCGCACCGGTGGGACGTTCTGGAAGAACTCATGGGCCTGTTCCACGGTCATGGCAAGAATGTCCGCGATATTTTTCCCCTTATAATGGATATCAAGGGTTTCACGATTGTACCGGCTGCCGCGGCATACATCGCAGGTTACATATACGTCCGGGAGAAAATGCATTTCGATTTTAATGAGTCCATCACCCTCGCAGGCTTCACATCTTCCCCCCTTGACATTAAAGCTGTAACGGCCCGGCTTATATCCCCGCACACGAGAATCAGGGAGCTGGGCGAAGAGATCGCGGATCGGGCCGAATACGCCGGTATAGGTTGCTGGGTTTGAGCGTGGGGTCCGTCCGATGGGGGACTGGTCAATATCAATTACTTTATCAATATGCTCGAGTCCTTTTATATCCTTGTGCTTTCCGGCGCGTTGCGTGGACCGGTAAAGTCTTTGCGCAAGAGCGCGAAACAAAATGTCCACCACCAGGGTGCTTTTGCCCGAACCCGACACGCCGGTTACGCACGTGAGAACGCCGACCGGAAACTTAACGCTGATATTTTTCAGGTTGTTTTCAGTCGCGCCGACCACATTGATGCATTTTTCGAATTTTCTGCGCACTGCGGGGGGGGTGATGAATGCCTTGCCCGACAGGTACTGCCCGGTGAGTGATTGCTCGGTATTTTGGATTTCCGCGGGTGAACCCTGTGCAACGATTCTTCCGCCATGTACTCCGGCGCCTGGACCCATATCGATAATATGGTCAGCAGAGCGGATGGTTTCTTCATCATGCTCCACGACCAGGACGGTATTTCCAAGATTGCGAAGACGGATCAGCGTATCAAGAAGACGACGGTTGTCGCGCTGATGCAGTCCGATGCTTGGTTCATCGAGAATGTACAGTACGCCCACAAGGGACGATCCGATCTGGGTGGCGAGGCGGATGCGCTGGCCCTCGCCGCCGGAAAGGGTTGCAGAGCCGCGGTCGAGTGTCAGGTAGTTCAGGCCGACGTGTACCATGAAACCAAGTCGCTCGCGGATCTCCTTGAGAATGCGCTGGGCAATGGCCGCCTCTTTTTCTGTAAGGTCAATCGTGGTAAAAAATGCAAGCGCCTGCGTGATGCTCATTCGCGTCACATCGTGGATGTTTTTGCCCGCGATTTTGATGGCCAAAGATTCCTTGCGCAGCCTGCTTCCGTTGCAGTCCGGGCAGGTCTGATAGCTCATGTACTGCTCCAGTTCCCACTGAGTGGCAAAAGAGTCGGTTTCCTCGTAGCGACGCTTCAGGATCGGCAAGATGCCTTCGAACGGTTTGCAGGATGACGCACGAGCGGACAAGGACTTTGCGGCATTCTCGCCGTTTCCGTATAAAAGTATTTTCTGCTGGTGGGGTTTCAGGTCTTTAAAGGGTGTATTTACATCGAAACCACAGCCGCGTGCGATGGATTCAAGCATCTGGAAGTATTGGAACGAAGTGCGCTTGGCCCAGGGCTTGATGGCGCCCTCGCGAAGTGAAAAATTTGCATTTGGTACAATCAGGTCGGGGTCGAATTCGAGCAAACCACCGAGTCCGTCACAGGTGGGGCAAGCGCCTTGGGGGTTGTTGAAAGAAAAAACCTGGGGTGTCAATTCCGGATAGCTGATGCCGTCTGTTATACAGGCGAGTTTTTCACTGTATAAAAGGTCTTTTTTCTGATCGACCAGGTTGACAAGCACGATGCCTTCTGCCAAACGAAGCGCTGTTTCCACAGATTCGGCAAGGCGCCGTTCCGCTCCTGCCTTGACAACAAGACGGTCTACCACGATCTCGATGTCGTGTTTCTTCTTTTTGTCCAAGGCGATGTATTCGCCGAGTTCCCGGATAACACCGTCTATGCGCGCACGCACATAACCGGAAGCTGCAGCGGCCATGAGCTCCTTCTTATATTCGCCTTTTCTTCCACGCACGATGGGAGCTAAAATCTGGATGCGCGTATCCCGGGGTAGCGCCATGACCGCGTCAGTGATCTGCTGGACCGTCTGCGCCGCGATTTCCTTTCCACATTTAAAACAGTAGGGCCTGCCGATGCGCGCAAAGAGCAGGCGAAGATAATCGTAGATTTCCGTCACTGTCCCGACCGTGGAACGCGGATTCTTGCTCGTGGTTTTTTGTTCTATAGCGATCGCCGGAGAGAGACCGTCAATGGAATCCACATCGGGCTTATCCATCTGGCCGAGAAACTGGCGTGCATAAGCGGAAAGACTCTCCACGTAGCGACGTTGTCCTTCCGCATAAATGGTATCGAAGGCAAGGGATGATTTGCCGGATCCGGACAGCCCGGTAATCACGACGAGTTTGTCCCGGGGAATCTCAAGGTCTATATTCTTCAGATTATGCTGGCGACAGCCTTTTATAACAATTTTATCCATGGTATGTATGGGGAACACCGAAACATTATTGTACCACCTCGATATTCCGGAGTAAAGCTGTTTATGCCGGCAGGCATGCTCATGCAATATGCGGAACAGTGCGGGTGTTTTCTGCTGAAGCAAGTGCCGTGGAACGCATCAGCAGATCTGGCTGTAGAAGTCATTTCCCTTGTCATCAACCAGAATAAATGCCGGAAAATCAACAACCTCGATTTTCCATACGGCCTCCATGCCCAACTCCGGATAATCGATACATTCAACGCTTTTGATATTTTCTTCCGCAAGAAGCGCCGCGGGCCCTCCGATTGAGCCAAGATAAAAACCGCCGTATTTTTTGCAGGCATCGGTCACCTGCCGGGTTCTGTTGCCTTTTGCAATCATGATGAGTGAACCGCCCAGTGACTGGAGTTGTTCAACATAGGAGTCCATGCGGCCGGCAGTTGTCGGCCCAAAGGAGCCGGAGGCTTTTCCCGGCGGTGTTTTTGCCGGGCCGGCGTAATAGATGGGGTGATGCTTCAGATATTCAGGAATTCCCTTCCCCTGCTCAATGCGTTCCTTGAACTTAGCATGCGCGATGTCGCGGCCTACAATGATTGTGCCGCTGAGCGAGAGCTCGGTTGTTACCGGATACGTGGACAAGTCCGACAGCACTTCCCGTATGGGACGGTTCAGGTTGATCTTTACCCCTCTGGTATGCGCACCGCGATACTTGTCTGGAATCAGCCGGCCGGGGTCGCGCTCCAATTCTTCGAGCCAGATTCCGTCTCTATCGATTTTTGCTTTAATATTGCGGTCAGCAGAACAGGAAACGGCCATTCCCACCGGACACGAGGCGCCGTGCCGCGGTAAACGGACGACGCGCACATCGAGAGCAAAATATTTACCGCCGAATTGGGCGCCGAAGCCGATTCTGTATGCCGCATCAAGCAGCTTTTTTTCGAGTGCCATATCGCGAAAAGCCTGTCCCGAGAGGTTTCCCGCGGTTGGCAGGTCATCAAGGTATTTGGCCGCCCCGAGTTTTGCAGTTTTAAGACAGGCATCCGCTGAAGTGCCTCCAATGACAAAAGCAATATGGTAGGGAGGACAGGCGGCCGTTCCAATGCTCTTCATCTTTTCCACAAGGAAAGGTTCAAGTGATGCCGGGTTCAGAAGTGCCTTGGTTTCCTGAAACAGCATGGTTTTGTTGGCCGAACCTCCACCTTTTGCCAGAAATAAAAAATCATATGACATGCCGTCGGTGGCCTGGATATCGATTTGCGGCGGCATATTGTTCCCCGAGTTGGACTCCTCATACATGCTGAGTGCAACGGTTTGAGAATAGCGCAAATTTTCCCTGGTATATGTCTTTAAAATGCCCCGGCTAATATACACTTCATCGTTTGCACCGGTCCAAATCTGCTGCCCTTTTTTTGCAATCACGGTTGCCGTGCCGGTGTCCTGACAAAACGGAAGTTCGAACTTTGCCGCAACTTCAGCGTTGCGCAGCAAGGCGATTGCGACTCCCCGATCGTTCGGAGATGCTTCCGGATCGGAGAGTATTGCCGCAATTTGTTCGAGGTGAGCGCGCCTGAGGAGAAAAGACACGTCGCGCATTGCCTGGTTTGCTAGAAACGCAAGCCCTTCCGGATCAAGTTTCAGTATTTCCCGTCCCTCAAAGGGCACAACAGAAACATAATCCCTGGAGAGACGACGATAATTGGTTTTGTCCGGTCCGAGAGGATATGGATCAGGGTATTTGAACTTCGAATCTTTTGATGCCGGCATGGTGCTCCGCTCCTTTGTTCTTGAATGGATATCCCCTAATTTTTAATACGACTTCGCTGGCAATGTTCGTACGGCATGTCTACGGTTATACTCTTTTCTTAAAGCTGCCACAAGATGTTTATAAAATAGCGCGGAACAAATAAAATTCAAGTCTGCTTTATTACCTTGATTATAAATCATAATCAAATTTATAACACATAAATAGCATTGGAAATAAAGAAGAAAAACATGTCGTTAAAAATTGTCATAATTTTTGTTATATGGCCATTTGATTGAGTACTATTCAAGTCGTATGTATTAAAAAGGAATATTGCATAAGCCAGTCTGGCATGCTCCTTGCTCTCTATCAATGAATTAGCTGAAGCAAACACGCGACCATCGTCAAGTGTGTTTTAGTGCTCCTCATAAACACGGAGAAGCACATGTGCTGGGACAAAAATCTTGACAATAGTTTTTCATTATGTTAGGTTTCATAAAATTTCGAGTTTTCTAGCTTGATTGTCGGCAAAACGTTGTTTCACCCCTGCCAGAGGCGGTTGCAACCATGTTGGACATTGACAGCACATTTATTATACAGCTCGTAAA
>CAZYEF010000054.1:0-15603 GCA_964646375.1 uncultured Nitrospiraceae bacterium
GAATACACCCTTTTTCTTTTCATAGGAATTTTACACAGAGTATTTTACACTACCTGCATGCATGACAATATTGACTTTCGCGTGCAAAAGATGTTTAATATTTTTACAGGAAGTTTTCAGCAGATACTGTACAGCCTTCTTATAACGACCAGAAAACCATAACGCCATCAGAAACTGAAAGGAGAATGTTATGCCAACCGGTGTAATAAAGATGGATTTTCGTGACAAAGAATGGTTCAGAAAGCTGGTAAGATGCGCAAGTCTCGTATTTGTACTGGCAGTATTGTTTCCTGCTTCAGCGTTGCCCAGATCCGCTGACAGGCTTGTTGATGATAATGAATACAAGGACAAGGACTTCCACCGGGGTATTATTGCGGACTATTCGGACATGGTGAAAGGTGACAATATAGATTGGCTCTGGATCAAATCCGGAGAACGCCTGAGCGAGTATAAGATAAAGGTAAAAAGTATTGAGAACAAATCCGATATGCACAGCAGAGCATTTGTTGATTCAGTAAAGGGGATATTCGAGGATTACTTTGCTGATATGAAGGGAGCAAAAGGCACACTTACTGCGGATCTGTGCATTACCGAAGTGCAAACGTTCAGTCCCGGCAAGGCATGGATACCGTTTGCCGGAGGGCACCAGATGCAGGCAGGCATCGGTATGGAAGTAGTTCTTCGCGATCAGCAGGGCAATCTTGTCGCCAAGCTCAGGGATTTCGGGCGTCAGGGGTCGGATCCGAAACAGGCCGCAGAAGAGGTTGCGGGAAGCATGGCAAAAGAGATTCAGAAACATTAGTGTTTGAACCAGTGGGTGGAAAAGTCCTGGTCCAGTGGCTTTCGCAGAAGGAGAAGCAATGCACGTTGCTTCTCCTTTTTTCTGATTTTCCGATTGCCAGACAAACAGAAGGAAATGCGGCTATACTTGTGTCAGGCAAAGACCCTGGATGCAGGTTCCTCGGCAGCATATTTACGCAAACGAAGCGGCGGGAGTTTCGATGGCTGGCATAGGTCGTCTTTTTATATTTTTTGTCTTCCTAGTTCAGCTTTTTTCTGTTCCGGCTCAGGGCGCAGAGGATGCCAAAGTCCTTCGCGCAACGCTCTCGAACGGCTTACGGGTGGTAATAATCCGGAACACGCTTGCGCCGGTCGTTTCGACACAGGTGAACTATCTCGTTGGTTCGAATGAGTCGCCGGAGGGATTTCCCGGCATGGCACATGCGCAGGAGCACATGATGTTTCGGGGAAGCCCTGGATTATCCGCGGCCCAGCTGGCGCATATTATGGCCCTGATGGGGGGCAATTTTAACGCTGTTACCCAGCAGACGGTCACCCAGTATTTGTTTGCGGTCCCGAAAGACAGCCTTGATGTGGCTCTGAATGTGGAGGCGGTTCGCATGCGTGACGTACTTGACACGCAAGAGCTCTGGGAGGAGGAGCGCGGAGCGCTGGAGCAGGAAGTAGCGCAGGATATTTCTAACCCGGAATACGTTTTTTTTACGCAGCTTCTTTCGTCGATGTTTGCCGGGACGCCCTATGCGCACGATGCCCTTGGCACGCGTCCCTCTTTTCAGAAGACAACGGGCGCCATGCTCAAAGCGTTTTACAACCGGTGGTACGGCCCGAATAATGCGATCCTCGTTGTCGCAGGAGATGTGGACCCAAAAGAGACTCTTGCAAAGATCCGGTCCCTTTTTGAGCAAATTCCCCCGCGACCGGTGCCGCCAAGGGCCGGGATACCTCTTCAGCCTCTTAAACCCGCCGTCATTACCCTAACGACTGACTTGCCCTACGGGCTCGCCATTGTGGCATACCGGCTGCCGGGTTTTGACAGCCCTGATTTCGCCGCAGGACAGATTCTGGCAGATGTACTCGATAATCGCAGGAGCAGTCTTGCCGGGCTGGTACCGGAGGGAAAGGCGCTTTTCACAGAATTCAACGGAGAGTCTTTTCCCCAGGCATCATATGGATACGCATCAGCGGCATTTCCGTATGATGGGGATGGAGCCGCGCTTGTTGATGTAATAAAAAGAAGCATAGCTGAATACCACAAGAACGGGGTGCCTGCCGATCTTGTAGAAGCATCAAAACGCCGTGAAATAGCAGAGGCTGAGTTCCTTCAAAATTCCATTGAAGGACTTGCCACAGCGTGGTCTCAGGCTCTCGCCGTGGAAGGCCGCTCCTCTCCCGAAGATGATATCGCCGCGATCAAAAGAGTGACGGTTGATGATGTGAATCGGGTACTGAAGACGTATCTGGTGAATGACGTCGCAATAACGGCGGTGCTCACGCCGCGGCCTTCCGGGCGGCCGGTTACAGCCAGAAAACCCGGCGACAAGGAGTCTTTTGCGCCGAAGGAAACCAGGCCGGTGGAACTCCCTTCCTGGGCAAAAAAATCAGCGAAGATTCCCCCCATTCCAACGTCACGAATCAACCCTGTAGTCTTTTCCCTGCCCAACGGGATTCGTCTCATTGTGCAGCCGGAAAACTTAAGCGCGACGGTAAGCGTGTTCGGCCAGATCAGGAATCATGCTGATCTTGAAGAACCCGAAGGCAAGGAAGGGGTGGCTGAAGTTTTAGAAAGTCTTTTTTCATATGGTACGATGTCCCTTGATCGCATTGCATTTTTGAAAGCGCAGGACGATATTGGCGCTGACATTGCCGCGGGGTCGCACTTCTCACTCAAAGTTTTGTCTGATAACTTTGAACGCGGAATGAAACTGCTTGCCGACAATCTGCTGCATCCTGCATTGCCGGCAGACTTTTTCCCGATAGTCCAGGCTGAAATACTGAATAAAGTACAGGGCCAGCTGCAGAGTCCGGCGTATCTCTCACAACGCGCCCTTCAAGAAGCCTTGTATCCCCAGGGAGACCCGGTGCTACGCAAAGCGTCCCCGGAAGCTGTGCGCTCGCTTTTGTTGAAGGATGTCGTTTCTTTCTATGCAAAAGCATTTCGACCCGACATGACGACTATTGTTGTTGTCGGTAGAGTTACGCCGGAACAAACAAAGACCGTGGTAGAGAAGTATTTCGGATCGTGGAAAACGCACGGCCCGAAACCGGACACAGGTTTGCCGCGGGTCCCGTTGAACAAACCGTCTGCTGTTGTGGTGCATGACGCAAGCAGGGTTCAAGACCAGGTCACTCTCGCTGAGATAATAGGAATATCCCGTACACATCCCGATTATTACAAACTGCAACTGGGGAATCATGTTCTGTCGGGCGCGTTTTATGCGACGAGGCTGTACCGTGATTTGCGCGAGAAAACCGGGCTTGTTTACACGGTAGAGTCTTTCCTTGAAGCGAGACAATCCCGCGCCCTGTTTGGCGTGTTCTTTGCCTGCGACCCCCAGAATGTTTCACGAGCCAGAATTTTGGTGGACCATAACCTGAAGAAACTGCAGTCAACAACAGTGACTCCGGAGGAGCTGGAACGCGCCAAGATACTGCTTATTCACCGGGTGCCGCTTTCAGAATCCAGTGTGGATGCAATTGGCGAAGGTTTGCTTTCCCGTTCGATTGAAGATTTGCCGCTTGATGAACCTGTCCGTTCCGCGGAACAATATGTGAAGATAACAGCTGAACAGATCAGGAAGGCTTTTGCAAAATGGATTCGGCTTGACGATTTTGCGCAGGTGATTGTCGGCCCGAATCCGTGATATGAAATTGATACGCGATGATGTAATATGGTCAAGGAGGCTTTGGATTATACATGCCTGAAAAACAGGTTGTCCTTTTGTTCGTAAAAGCGCCGATCACGGGTCAGGTGAAAACGCGGCTGGCGGGCGACATCGGTGAAGAAGCGGCGCTTGACTTATACAAGCTTTTTACTTCCGATATTCTCGCTACCGTGGAGGAGGCGGGTTATGCATTAAGGATTTTTTTTTCCCCTCCGGAAGGC
This sequence comes from uncultured Nitrospiraceae bacterium, assembly GCA_964646375.1. Classification (GTDB taxonomy): domain Bacteria; phylum Nitrospirota; class UBA9217; order UBA9217; family UBA9217; genus JBAZLV01. The sequence goes on from CAZYEF010000054.1 coordinate 3,905, forward strand.
AAAACGATCCTGGCAGACTGGCTTCCCTCGCGGTATCACCTTATGCCGCAGGAGGGGAAGGATTTGGGCGCGAAAATGGAGAACGCTTTTGCGCGCATCTTTGCGGAAGGTTTCTCAAGTGCCGTACTTATCGGAAGCGATATTCCGGATTTACCTGCGGCGATCATTCACGAAGCCTTCTTTTCCCTAGAATCGAATGATGCCGTCATCGGCCCGGCAGCGGACGGAGGATATTATCTCATCGGCTTTAAAAAGAAAACATTTCTGCCGGATGTCTTTCACGGGATGCCATGGAGCACACGCGGGGTCCTTTCCAAGACACTGCCTGTTCTGGAACGCGCCTTGCATTGTTTCCATCTTGCTCCTCGTTGGAATGATATTGATACTCTGGATGATCTCCGGGCTTTTTTTCACCGGAATAAAGCTGTTGACGTTATTCAGTCGGGAACCATGAAGTACCTGCGTACTACTCGACTGCTGGAAAAATAGGGTTCCCTTGACAAACCCGTGTGAGGAAAAATGCGACGCAGGCAACTTCACGAAATACATCCGTTGCCGTTGCAATCAATCCCTGCGACACGGAAGCCACCGACTTCTGTCGTGGAGGCTCCACTGGAAATTCAGGAGTATATGAACGCATGCGCCAGATAAAAGTCCAACTCTTTTTTGTGGCGATGTTGATCGGCGCGATTGCCGTTTTGCGCTACTCTCCGGTGGGCGACTTTCTGACTTTCGAAAATCTTATGCGCCACCGGGAAACGCTCCTGTTCTCTGTTCAGAATCATTACGTGCTTTCCATGATTCTTTTTATCATGGTTTATACTTTTGCAGTGGGAGCGTCTGTTCCCGGCGCGGAAATTCTTACAATCGCGGGCGGGTTTCTGTTCGGCACGGTCTTTGCCGTGGTTTATGTAAATATAGGTGCAACAGCGGGGTCAGTACTGGCGTTTTTGTCGGCACGGTATTTGCTCGGGACGAGCCTGCAGAGGAAATATCAGGCACAGTTGCTTGCGTTCAATGAAGAGATCGCCAAGAACGGTTCAACATATCTCCTTACACTCCGGCTCATTCCCGTAGTCCCTTTTTTTCTGGTCAACTTTCTCTCAGGACTTACGAAAATCCCGATCAGGACCTTTGTCTGGACAACATCTCTTGGAATTCTTCCTGCGAGTGCCATCTACGCCTTCGCCGGCAAACAACTGAGAACCATGCAATCACCATCTGAAATTTTTTCGATCAACATTATGCTTGTTTTTGCCGCGCTGGTACTTTTTTCAATGTTGCCGATCGTGATAAAGCACATACAGAAAAAAAGGATCAAACAGTAACTGCAATCCTGGAAAGGACAACCCGGTATGGATCAACACAAAATCGTAGCTGAGATCTTAAAAAGACTTCATAAGGAGTATGCGGGCACACCTCAGACAATGCTCAGGTTTTCTACGCCCTTTGAACTGCTTGTCGCGACTGTTCTCTCAGCGCAAACCACGGATGTGCAGGTTAATAAGGTGACGGAAAACCTGTTTAAAAAATATAGCTCCATTGAGGCGTTCGCGAATGCCAGGCCGGAGAAACTGGAAAAAGATGTGGCCTCGGTGAATTTCTACCGTAATAAGGCCAGAAACATATCGAATGCAGCAAAAATGGTTATCAGTCTGTTTGGAGGGACGGTCCCGAACACCATGGAGGAACTTATCAAACTGCCCGGTGTTGCGCGAAAGACAGCGAATATCGTCTTATCGCGGGCATTTGGCGTCAACGAGGGCATCGCCGTAGATACCCATGTAAAGCGTCTCGCAAACCGTCTTGGTCTGACGAAATACGATGATCCGGTGAAAATCGAAAAAGATTTGATGCCGGTTACTCCCCGGAAAGAATGGGACAACCTGTCGCATCTTTTGATCTTTCACGGCAGGAATATCTGCCAGGCGAAAAAACCAAAACATGATAAATGCGTTCTGTACGACCTCTGTCCTTCAAGAAACGTCTGAATACCACCTCTGCAGATAGTGTACACTCGTTCAGCATCATTCCTCATGGCGAGGTACATTGCAACATCGCGGCGAGACTGTCCTTTGCTGCATTATCTTCTGTTGTTTTTAATCCGTTCCCTGTGTTAAAATACACGCTAATTTTAGTCGTGCGTGGCCAGCACCGTCGCATTGGTTTTGCGGAGAGGAGCAGTCAAGTATGATGCATATCTGCCGGCAGTTGCTTTCAACGCTTGCTGCAGCAGGAGGAATACTCCTGATTATGGGAGCAGGCAGTGAACCAGTGACAAAAATATCCAGCAGCGTTTCAGGAGGGCCCACAAGTACAGCGACGACCAGTCTTCCCTCTAAATCGGATTTCAGTGTAAAAACCAGGCCAACCACCAGCCCTGCAGTCAGTTCAAGCGGAACTGCCACGAGCAATCGGCAGCAGGAGGGAACAACAGGAACTGCCGGGAATCACATTGTGCTCTCTCATCATGCAGAGGAGCTTGCAAGGATTCTTCAATTTGACCACCGCGTATTTATGATTGTAAAAGATGCTATGCCAGACCATGCACACCATGTGCATAGACTGATCGGCTATGACGAAAACGGATACCAGATCAAGGCAGCCGGTATTATGGTTTCAGTGCAGAAAGAAAAAACGGACCAGATTCTTTCCCTGCTTCGCAAAAAGCTGGCTCCGCTCCACTATATGTCGTTCATTGTGGAAAAGGACCAGGGGGTCAAAACGGATAAGATCGGCATTATCAAGGGAAACGATCAGTACGAAATACTCAGAATCATGCATACCTACGGAGATGAAAATGAAATTTCCAATCAGGATATAATTGACCGTCTCAAAGAGTGGGCGAAAAAATCTTCATTTGACATCATTGGCGCCGATAACGACTGGGTCGAAATAAGGTTCAAAACGCTTCCGAAAGACCTCTGCGCTTTTGCTGAGGAAGTAGATGAGTTAAGTCCTGGTGCTGTAATGCAGGGACCGGGGAGCATTAAAGAATTAATCCGGGAAATTCAGTCAACGCACAGACTGCTGTTAACCTGGGATTAAAAAGAGCATGACCGGACGGTATAGAATTGTGGCTGTGAGGAATGGGTACAGCCAAGAGAATAAAAAAAGCAGGCGGAAAATTCCGCCTGCTTTATGTGCTTCATTCAAGAATACATTCTTTCCGCTTTCTGAATAATGAATTAGCGGTATGGTAGAACTACTTCTTTGCGGTGCCAGTGGCTGCCGACTTTGCTTCCTTCTTTTCCTTCTTTTCTTTCTTGGCGGCCTTCTTTGCCTTCTTCTCTTTCTTCATTTCCTTCTTCTCGGTGGCCGTGGTGGAGGCCTTTGATGCCGGCTCTGCTGCGAAAGCTACGCCGACGGAAAGGGCAAATGCCATGGCCGTCAAAAGGGCAACGATCTTTTTCATTCTATTCACCTCCTTTCCCTGTGGAATATGCTGCACTTTATCAAATTCATGCCTTGATGTCAAGTATAATCAGAACCGCTGACACGTCCGGCACGGGGATGAATCTGCTTCGTGCTACCGGTCTACCTGCCTTCTCGATGGCTGAATACTGCGTTCACTGGATAAGACACGACTTGTTTGAAAAGGTTTAATCCGGGTTCGGAATATGCGATTAGGGAAGGGAAATAGCAGCCCTAAAAAGATATTTCTTCAATATATTCCTATAGGTTGCGAGGGCCTATAATTGCTGATCAATTTCATTGTAGGTGAGACTGGTAATATCGTGGATAATCTTTAATATGCCGTCAACACTGTCGCCCCGCACCATAACGCCGAGAAGAAAAGGGCGGTTCGGATGGTAAATAATGCCGAATTCATATATCTGATAGAACTTTTGCTCCTTGTTATCCGCTGTGGTTGTGATCAATCGCCCCCCGTGCTTGCAGGCGATGCTGATGTTCTGGGGTATGCCTGAAGCCATCCCGTCGCGGAAGGTGGATTGGGAGAGGTACCGGAGAGCTTTTTCGGACATTTCTTCCGACAGATAGGACGCGTTGAACAGTACGCGATAGAAGGCAGCGAAGGAATTTAAGGACAGGGAGTCCTCCCTTTTATTGGGGTCATATTCCACGTCCAGATCTTTCAGTATTTTTTCGAACCGGCTTGCCGGAAGATTTTTTTGCAGGAGTGCGTATGCGGCAGCGTCATTATTGGCGATCATCCGGTAGATGAGATCATTCACTGTGTACGTTTTCCCCGGGTCGATTCCTTTTGCGGGGAATGGGGAACCCTGGTCTCTATCGCTTTCTTTGCCGTTATAGGTTATGGCTTTCCGCAGAACCAGGGGATTTGATTCCGACCATTTAAAATACGCGATCATAAGGGGCAGCTTCCACTGGCTTTCGGATAAAAATTTTTCATTGCCTCCTATGCTGAATCGGTTGCCTGTATTCAAGTCTCGGAAGGAAACTGAGACCGAGTCAGCTTCCTTGTTTTTGAGCGCAGTTTCAATAAAAGCGTTTATTTTGTATTTAAAGGGTTTTAATTCTTTATTGGTCGGGGTTCCATCAGGGGCTTTTGATTCTATCGAGGATCTGATAAATTTAAAAGTTCCTTCCACCCGCCCGGACACCGCCTCGTTTTTTGCTGCGGGAAGAGGGGAGAACATGCTGAGTGCTGATCCGAGGAAGATGCCGAGTGCGAAAACGCCGGCGAAGAGCGTGAACATGAATTTCCGGTTGATTGAAACTTTATCTGTTTTGAGAAGAGTGCTGTCAGGCATGCGGTCACCGATAATGGTGCCATACTACTCCTTTTCCGTTGTAAAAACAACCCGCTTCTCTCTTCCCGGACAACCGCATTTACCGGACACGATTTAATACCGTGTTCCGTTGATTGACAGCGGCCGGATGATGACATATACTAAAATTAATTAATACGGTACAGCGAGCGGACTGACGCGCCCGTTCTCCTTCGATTGACGGAGGGTTTCGGGAGAGAGGGCTGGTAAAAGTGTGTAAAAACGCTTATGCCGGCCTTTTTTGTTTTGGTTCGTATTAAAGCTTGCGGATGCCGGTTCCGTTGTTTTCTCCTGAGTCCTTTGATGGCACAAAACAGTTAAACGATCGCAGCAGTGGCGGGAAGAATGTCTAACATGGTAATTTTTACAGATCTCGATGGAACCTTGCTTCATCCAGATTCATATTCTTTCGAGGAGGCGGTCCCGGCTCTTGAACTGCTCCGGGAAAAAGGAATACCGCTTGTTTTCTGTTCCAGCAAGACCCGGTCAGAACTTGAGCTTTATCGGAAAATACTGGACAACCGCCATCCGTTTATAGCTGAAAACGGTGCAGGAATATTTATTCCCGCCGGGTATTTCCCCTCTTTTGATGAAGGGGAATTGCGCGGCGAGTATCGGGTTATATCTTTCGGCATGCCGTATCATGAAATCCGAAGGCAGTTTGTATCCCTTCGGGAGAACCTCGGGATCCCGGTGCGGGGATTCGGCGATATGACCGCCGATGAAGTGTCGTCACTGACCGGTTTGCCGAAACACGAAGCGGTGCTCGCGCTGAAAAGAGATTATGGAGAGCCATTCGTGTTTCCGGATGCGCCGGATGAGCGTTTTCTGCAGGCTCTTGTGTCCTCCGGTTTCAGATGGACGCAGGGAAAACTGTTTCACATGCTGGGAGACTATCATAAGGGAAAAGCGGTGTCCGTGCTTGTGAATTTATTTGCCCGGAGCCTTGTTTCCATGATTACCGTAGGGCTTGGAGATAGTCTGAACGACCTTTCATTTCTCCAGGTGGTTGACCGGCCGGTTCTGATCCGAAAGGAAAATGGCTGCCATGATGCACGGATCAATATCCCCGGCCTTTACCGGACCGAGGGAATAGGGCCGCGGGGCTGGAACGAAGCGATATTAAAACTGCTGCAACAATAGACGCAGCTTCTCGGGGGTCTTCACAAAATTTGTCTGCAACGGCGAGAAACCGTAAAGCGGATTTATGCGGAACATTTTGTCGAAAGAAAACAAGGACTGATCAAAAAATCGGCGCATTCTTTGCTATGATTAGGCTGAGCATGCACACAAGATCAGGGAGCGGCTGGTATGGAAACTATTCCCATGCGAAAAGAGATCCGTGAACAGATTGAAAGGATACAAACTGCGGATATCCTTGTTGGCATCCCCAGCTTCAATAATGCACGGACCATCGGGCACGTGGTGAGAGCAGTGCAGGCTGGTCTGGTAAAATATTTTCCCGACCGCAAGGCCGTACTTGTGAATTCAGACGGCGGCTCAACGGACAATACGATGTCTATCGTGCGGGAAACCGTGATCGAGGATTTTCAATCAATTCTTCTTCATCACCGCACCGCACCCCTTTTCAGGCTGACCGCTCCCTACTCGGGAATTCCGGGCAAAGGAAGCGCGTTCCGCATGATTTTTGAAATTGCGGACGCACTTGCCGTCAAGGCGTGCGCCGTAGTGGATTCAGATCTCCGCAGCATTACTCCGGAATGGATTGAACTTCTCCTGAAGCCTGTCATCAATGACGGATTCGATTACGTTGCCCCGTTTTATCACCGGCATAAATACGACGGGACCATCACCAACAGCATCGTGTACCCGCTCACACGGGCGCTGTATGGGAAGCGCGTCCGTCAGCCCATCGGCGGCGACTTTGGCTTCTCGGCGAGGCTCGCGCATTTTTTTCTTACGAAAGATGTCTGGCAGACGGACGTCGCCCGGTTTGGAATAGACATCTGGATGACGACCACTGCGATAGCCAACGATTTCAAAATAGCCCAGGCGTTTCTGGGCGCAAAGATCCATGATACCAAGGACCCCGGCGCTGACTTGAGCGCGATGCTGTATCAGGTGGTCGGCGCCGCTTTCGATCTGATGGAAACGTACCCCGGCGTCTGGAAAACGATGAACGGCTCCAAGTCCGTTCCGACGTTTGGATTTCAGTATACGGTCGGTCTTGAGCATGTGCCGGTCAATATCTCGAGGATGCTTGCCGTTTTTCATGAGGGGGTTAAGGACCTGCGGGAGATTTGGATAGACATTCTCGGTGCAGGTGATTTCGGACAACTTGAACAGCTGTCCAGTATTCCGGATCAGGAGTTCCGGTTTCCTCTCTCGCTCTGGACGCGCATCGTGTATGACTATGCTCTGGCCTATCACAAAAGAAAGCTTCCCCGCGAGCACCTGCTCAAGTCCCTGACGCCGCTATATCTCGGGAAAACCGCTTCTTTCGTGATGGAGACCGAGAAGATGGAGCAGCATGCTGCGGAAGAACAGATTGAAAACCTATGCGGGGAATTTGAAAAGAACAAGATACACCTGATACACAACTGGATATAACCGTCAAGGAGGCGAGCCATGCAGGATTTCCTCGATTTGATCGTCGAACCGCTCAAAGGCATATACACGGATTTCATAAGGTTTTTCCCGAATCTGCTTGCAATGCTGATCATCATGGCTGTCGGCCTCCTGGTCGCCCGCCTTTTAAAGGCCGCACTGCTGAAACTGCTGAAAGCGGTCAACTTCGATGTATGGAGCGACAGAATGGGATTCACCACTGTCATGCGGAAAGGGGATATGTGGTCAAAACCGTCAGCAGCCATAAGTTCATTTTTTTACTGGCTGTTGATCATCGTGGCATTCATGGCGGGGCTCAGCGCATTGAAAATACAGGCCATTGACAACCTCGTGACGCAATTTGTACTCTATATTCCCCGGGTACTTTCAGCCGTACTGATCGTCGTCGCAGGCTATATCGTGACGGGTTTTATCTGCAGGGCACTCTTGATTTCGGCGGTAAACCGGGGATACCACTTTGCCAAACTGCTTGCAGAAGCGGTCCGCCTGTTGTTGATTGTGCTGTTTGTCGCAATGGCGCTTGAGCAACTGCAGGTCGCACCGGGAATCGTAATTTCGGCATTTTCCATCATCTTCGGAGGCATCGTTCTCGCTTTGGCCATTGCCTTCGGAGTGGGGGGGATTGACGCCGCAAAAAAAATTATTGAACACAAGGCGGACCAGACAACCGACGAAAAAAAGGATATGGAGCATATTTGAGGAGAGATCATGTCGGACTTTTATCAAACGGGGGTCATTACCACCCTTCACAACTTCGGAAAACCCTCTTTAGAGCGCCTGGAGCAGGAGCTGAAAGAATATGCACAGGTGCGTCCGATTGCCCTCGTGCTTCCCGCCCTTTACTCCGAGTTCGAAGGGCCGGCTATGCCGAGAATAATCGAGGAACTTGCCAAGGTAAAATACCTCGGCGAAATCGTCCTTGTGCTCGACAGCGCCTCGGAGAAGGATTTTCTCCGGGTAAGGGAATTGATGTCGCATCTTCCCACCGAGGTTAATATTATCCATAATAACGGAAAGCGGATCAGTGAAATATACGATACGCTCGCACGGAATAAACTTGATGCGGGACAGCGCGGGAAAGGCCGTTCGGTCTGGCTTGCGTACGGATACGTGCTTGCCCGGGGCCGCTCGGACATTATCGCGCTCCACGACTGCGATATTCTGACCTACAATCGTGAAATGCTGGCGCGTCTTTGCTACCCGGTGGCGAACCCGAACCTTGATTATGTATTCTGCAAAGGGTTCTACAGCAGAGTATCAGACAGAATGCACGGACGGGTGACCAGACTTCTCATAACGCCGCTTGTCCGTTCTCTTCAGACACTGCATGGATCTCATCCGTTTCTGGCTTTCCTGGACAGTTTTCGCTACCCCTTGTCCGGCGAATTCTGCATGATTACAGACATGGCCCGGGTGAACAGAATCCCCTGGGACTGGGGGTTGGAAGTCGGCTCTCTCGCGGAAGTGCACCGCAACTATTCGCCGCGGCGTATTTGCCAGGTGGACATTGCAGCCACCTACGAGCATAAACATCAGGACCTCTCTGCGGAAGATCCGGAAAAGGGTCTCATGAAAATGACTGTAGATATCTGCAAATCCATCTTTCGGACGCTGGCTTCACAAGGGGTCACTTTTTCGGATGGTTTTTTCAAATCTCTTTCAGTTTCCTATATGCGGTATGCGGAGGACACAATCGGGAAGTATGAGGCCGATGCGGCCATTAACGGACTTCTCTTCGACAGGCATGAAGAGGCAAAAGCGGTCGATGTGTTCGCAAAAGCCATAGCGCTGGGAGCGCAACGCTATATGGAAAATCCTCTGGCAATGCCGCTCATCCCGAACTGGAGCAGGGTCACGTCCGCCATCCCCGGAATCCTGGCGATGCTCAAAAAAGCAGTTGATGAAGACAATAAATGAGAATGTCTGGCAGGCGCGGAAAGCGGCCGGGAGAAAGGTCATTTGCCTGCAGTGAAGCGGCAACTTTTTTCTTGCTCAAAAACGTACGCCATACTATAGTAATACTTCGTATGCAACACGTGCAGACGAAGTTCAGTAAACTGTCTCCTCATTGATGAAGGAGTTTATATGACAAAAACAACACTAAAAATATCGGGTATGAGCTGCGCTCACTGTGTAATGAGGGTAAGCAAAGCGCTCAAGTCAATGCCCGGCGTCACCGACGCGCAGGTTGATCTTCAGAAAGCCGAGGCGCAGGTTTCATACGATGAGACCAGGGTGGGTGTCGAAAAGCTTGTCGAGGCGGTTTCAGAAGCCGGTTACCAAGTTCTTTCCTGATTGATGAACCGTAAGCGGTTGCTTGACAACATGACAAACGGTTCAGTATAATCTGCTACGGTTTTGAGTGGAGCGGGTTTTTCCACCGTGACAGGGTTTGCATTGTGCGATACTTCACAGAAGGCTAGACGGGGAGAATCGGATGGATGAATTGATCAAGTGGAGGGTTATTTTAGCAAAAAAACACAGGCGGCAGCTTCCTCTTGATATAGAGCACTGCTCCCCGCTCGCTCTCCGCGGCATTATTCTCGATGTACGGACGCCGGACCATATTCTGGAACGCATCGCGCAGGTGTATTATGACAGCGATGATATTCTGCGCGACCTTGTTCGCTGCCCCAACCTGTCTGAAACGAGTCTTGCATTTATCGCGCTGACGGGATCGGAAGAAATAAAAGCTTTTATTTCGGAGACCCGTGTCATGGATGTGCTATTTTCTGATGCCGAAACCGGGGGGGCAGCGGGGCAGGGAACGAGGAAGAAGCTTAATGTTCAGCAGATTATTTTAGCCATGACCGCCCCTCAGAAGATAAAACTTGCCCTGACTGGAGCAAAGGAGGCGCGTGGTCTGCTGATCCGTGAATCGAGTAAGTTGATTGCCATGTCGGTGCTGGACAACCCCCGGATTACCATAGGTGAAATCGAGTTTTTTTCAAAATCCACGAACTTGAACGAAGATGTTATCCGCAAGATCGGTTCGAACTCCGAATGGTCCAAACGATATTCTGTTGCGGTAGCCCTGGTGAACAACCCCAAGACACCGGTGGGCATTTCGATGCCTTTTGTAAACAGGCTGACAGACCGGGACCTCGGAATCCTCGAAAAAAGCCGCAACGTGCCGGAGGCAGTCAGGACGGCTGCGAGAAGCAGAATAATGAAGAAAAAGATGGGCAAGGGATAGTCTGTCAGTTGTAGCCATGATTGTTTTGCCTCTCGAATTCCGGCGTCCGCTTCACCAGATTCTTTTCACCCGTCAGAAGTGCATAACTCTTTGGTAGATGTGTGCAGATATTCAGTCCTGCAGGAGCCGTCCGGCTCCTGGTAATGCAAACCGGACAAAAATAGTTGCGTATGTTCGAACATTTTGGTAATATACGGCACAAATCAATAGTGCATGCGAATATTTATTCAGACAGGGAGGCAAACGTGGTAAGTTTTACTGACAGCGCGATCCGCAAACTGAAAGACGTTGTAGAAAAAGAAGGGACACCGGGGGATGGAATAAGAATCTATACGGTTCCCGGCGGCTGACGTCCATCATTGGCTATGGACATAGCCAAGGACACCCAGAAGGGTGATATGCTGCTTGAAGAGCAGGGTTTAAAGCTCTATCTGGAGGAAGAGGCAAAAAACATGCTGATGAATACGAATATTGACTTCCAGGAGGAGCGTGGTTTTACGCTGACCGGCATGCCGCCGGCCTCCTGCAAGTGTTAGCAGAATATTGAAACGCGCGATGGTTGACCGCTGTATCCGGAGAAATGGATACAGCGGTTTTTTTTGTGGTATGGTTCACCATTGCCTGATTCGGGATGTCGTCCGCCGCTATGCGGGAACCCGCCTGAAGATAAGCGAGGCGTTTGCTCCACCAAAGCCCAGAGAATTGGATAGAGCGATTTTTATCGTCTGCGCACGCGCTTTATGCGGCACATAGTCCAGGTCGCATTCAGGGGAAGGATAGTCCAGGTTTATTGTGGGCGGGATAATGCCTTCCGAAACCGCGAGGACGGTGATGATTGCTTCAACGGCACCTCCGGCACCGAGCATGTGGCCGAGCATGGATTTGGATGAGCTTACCGCCAGCCGGCGCGCGTGCGGTCCGAAGACTTTTTTTATGGCGATTGTCTCGATACTGTCGTTTGGCCCCGTGGAGGTGCCGTGCGCGTTGATATAGTCAACCTCCTCGGGCGTTACCGCCGCGTCAGCAAGCGCGAGATTCATGGCACGCGCCGGACCATCGCCGTCGGGATCTGGTCGCGTATAGTGGTATGCGTCCGATGTCAGGCCATAGCCTGCTAGTTCTGCATGGATATGCGCTCCGCGGTTGATCGCGTGCTCCCA
>CAZYEF010000055.1:0-15580 GCA_964646375.1 uncultured Nitrospiraceae bacterium
GCCCCTATCCTCACGGCAACATCATGAACCATGAACCGCTGCGGACCCGCAAACTTCTTCTCCATCGCGAGGAGATACGCAAGCTTATCGGCAAAATAAACCAGAAGGGTTTTACTCTTGTTCCGCTCAAGATTTATTTTTCGCGCGGAAAAGCCAAGGTGCTTATCGGCCTTGCCAAAGGCAAAAAGGCGTACGACAAACGGGAAACAATCAAGGAAAAAGAATCAAAGCGTGAAGTAGAACGGGCAGTAAAAGAGCGCAACCGCTGACCATCCGACCATTCTTCTGCCACCGACTTTTTTCTATTCTGCTACAATTATGCAATCAGACGCAGAAGTTTACGAATTCAGCAATAGAGCGATTTAAATAAGCCCAGCTGCATCTTTAGTCATATTGCCGTTGTGTAAAAGGAGGTTCCATATGAAGCAAATGGCTATTTTTTTGTCTGCAGTTTTCTTTACGGCGCTGGCAGCAGGATTTACATCGGCTGATGCAAAGGTCATAGGGAAGAACGTGGAATATTCATCCCAAGGGGGCGTTCTCAAAGGGTATCTCGCTTATGACGATAAGATTACCGGAAAGCGGCCCGGGGTGCTGGTTGTCCATGAGTGGTGGGGCTTGAATAATTATGCAAAAAAACGCGCGCGCATGCTGGCATCAGCGGGATACACGGCTCTTGCCGTTGATATGTATGGCGACGGAAAGCAGGCCATGCATCCGGATGATGCCGTCAAATTCTCAGGCGAAATCATGAAAAACTTCGACGTCGGCAAAGCGCGGTTTCTCGCGGCGCAGGAGTTTTTGAAAAAGCAACCGACCGTTGATCCGGGTCAGATTGCGGCTATTGGCTATTGTTTTGGCGGAGCAGTGGTCCTGAACATGGCGCGCCAGGGCGCGGACCTTGTGGGCGTCGCAAGCTTTCATGGAAACTTAAAGGCAGTGAAACCTGCGGAGCCGGGAATGGTAAAGGCCAAGATCCGAATATATACCGGCGGAGATGATAAGCTTATTCCCGCGGAGGCCGTCGAAGCTTTCAAAAAAGAAATGAATGAGGCAAGGGCTGATTACCGGGTAACCGTGTATCCGGGTGCGCTTCACAGCTTCACGAGTCCCGAGGCGACCAAGCTCGGCAAAAAATTCAAACTGCCGATGGCGTACAACGCAAATGCAGACAAGGAGTCCTGGAAGGATCTTATGCAGTTCTTTGGAGAAATTCTCAAAAAGTAGCAATGTTGCACGCGGGCGCGGACACGTTTGCGACGGCCGCGCCCGAAAAGTTCTTCCACGGTTCGGTTGTCCCCGCCGGTCTCAATTCTTCGCCGCAAAATATTCCTGAGCAGTTTACTTTATATAAAACTATGTATTAAAAAAATGCGGGATGTTGTAAGGAATATGCCATTTATGCTATAGTAGCGGCCAATGCGATACGTTACGCAACTACATTTCGAATGGATTTTCCATGAATGAAACAATACCGCTGAATGGCCAAGTAAAAGACATGATTGTGCCCTGGCTCTTCCTTGCGCTGAACGCCGCAAAGAGGAACGGCACCGTTATGTTCGAAAATGACGACGTGGTCAAAAAAGTCTATTTTTCCGCGGGAGATATTATTTTCGCGTCATCCAATCAGAGCGAAGACCGGCTCGGTGAGTGGCTCGTCCGAACAGGAGTAATAAGCAGGCAGCAGTGCGATTCCGTCTCCGAACTTTTCAAGCAGACAGGGGAAAAAGAGGGGAAAATACTCGTAGACCAGGGATTCATCACCCAGGCGGCGCTGATGGAAGGCGTCAAGTCCCACGTTAAGCAGATAATTGTTACCATACTTAACTGGCGGGACGGCAGTTATGTTTTCGAGGAAAATGTTCTGCCGGCTTCTGATATCATTCCCCTTCAGATGAGCACGGGAAATCTGATTATTGAAGGACTTCGAGAAATCGACTGGAAAGTCATACGCAAGTCCCTCCCTCCGCTTCGTACAATCGTCCGGCCCACGGAAAATCCCTCACATCTTTTTCAGAGTGCTGACCTCGAGCGGGATCATTGGGACGTTTTTGCGCTCCTTGACGGCACAAAGAGCATGGAAGAAATCTGCGGAATCTCCGGTATCGGGGACTTTAATACGCTGAAGGCGATCTATGTGCTGCTGGCGCTGCGGATGGCGGAAGCCGGGGAATTGAAAACAGAAGAAGAAAAGAAATTTGCCAAAGAGGTCGTTCAGGAAACGGTTCCTCCAAAAGAAGAACGCGTCGCGCCTGCCCGCGTGATCACCAAGGAAGAATTAAAAACCGCCCATGCCAATCTGGAAAACCAGAACTATTACGAAATGTTGAGCGTCAGCCGCGGCGCCATCGGTCCGGAAATCAAGAAAGCATACTTTGGTCTTGCCAAACTGTATCATCCGGACAGGCACTTCCAGCCTGAGATGAGCGATATGAAAGAAGTGCTTGAAGCACTTTTCGGCGCTGTTCATGACGCTTACGAAACGCTTTCAAACCAGGCTAAACGAGATCAGTACGACCTTTCACTTGATAAAACGGCAACAAAGTCCCGCGCGGAGGAAAAAGCAAAACCAGGCCCGATGGACAGCAAGGACAATGCCGACGCCCAGTATCAGGAAGGAATAAACCGGTTTAAAACAGGAAATTTCTGGGGCGCGGAAGAAGCCTTCCGCTGGGCCATGCGGCTTGACCCGGACAATGCAGAATATGTTTTCCGGCGGGCCCAGACGCTCTCACGCATACCACGGAGAGGGCATGAGGCGGAAGAAAACTTCACGAAAGCGATCAGCATGTCACCGAAAAAAATCGAGTACCATCTGCAGCTGGGCGACTTCTACGAAAAAATCGGCTTAAAATCGAAAGCACTGGCTGTGTATAATAACGCACTAAAAATCGAACCAACCTCGGAAAAGATTAAACTTGCCATTAAAAAAGTAAATGAATAAGCCATGCGCAGTATGTTCGCTTTGCAGGCATTCCTATTCTGCGTAGAATTTCCGTAGTATTTCGGACCATCCCTCCCTTTTTTATTCTTTACATTTTTCAGAATTTACTTATAATTTAACGAAACATTAATGCCATGCTTTCTTGAATATGCGTCTGGCGCATACAAAAGTATTTTTCAAGCATGCGGCATCGATAAAATGTTCTCTGATCACAGCAACAGTGGAGCACTCTGAGCAGGAGGGATGATGCGCAAAGCGAATAGTGCGTTTTTTGCGGTAATTATTTTCTTGTCTTTCTTGATGGCCGTTCAAGGAGGGCTTGCCGCAGAAAATCCGGTTCAAAATAAGCAGATTTTAGTGAAGATTCCCGCGTTCCCGACATCACCTGGTGAAAAGATTGTAGGGGTGGAGTTTACCTTAACGGGAGGCAGGGTCACCCACGCTTTTCGTCCAAAGGGCTGGAAATGCACACAAACGAATATTCCCAGAGGGAATCAGGTTTATTACGATTGCCGTTCTACTCATTCATCGTTTGCCCTTACCAATTCCGCAAAGCTCCCTATATTATCAATTGATGACCTGTCACGTGCCGGAGGAATGACTTTTAGTATTGAAGGGGTGATTAAGCTTGAAAATGACGGCGGTCGGACCGACAGCAAACAATTGAAAGAATCTGATTTCTCAATAATCCGTTAATTGGCAGTATTCGATGCTGCCAAAAAACGTCTTTGAACACAAAAACCCGCTGACGATGAAGGCAATTAAATGATCATTTGAAAAACATGCAACTTATTGTACTGACAATTTTATAAATTCCTCCTCATGTAAATCGAATATCCATGATTTGGTATTTCCCATTCTTCTCTGATTTAAACATGGCATCCCATTCTGCAAATTAATCATTTTATTTTCAGTTATTTATAAAATTCTAGGGAGTATCATTTAATTTTTCTTGACAAAATTTTTATATTGAGATACTAGTATACTAGATTACTAGTATGCGAGGTGTTGGGTCTATGCTGCTAAAGCCGACTGAAACTATCGGTGAACAAGTTTATAAAGCCCTTCGTCGTGAGATCATAGAGATGCGGATAAAGCCTGGTGAAAAATTGTCCGAGGCTCAGATGGCTGAAAGGTTCAAAATCAGCCGGGCTCCGGTACGAGATGCCATAAGGCGGCTGGAGCAGGAAAAGCTTGTACTGGTCAAACCGCAGGTCGGCACGATTGTTTCTGAAATATTTCCAGACCAGGCTGCCGAGATATGTGAAGTGAGGCTTCTTCTCGAGCCCCATGCCACCTTTGTGGCAACCAGTCAGATTTCAGATGATGACCTGGCGCTCCTGAAGTCAGCCTTTGATCGGATGTTGACGCTGCCGGAGGGGAGCGAAGAGAGAAGGGCGATGGTTTTCCAGACCGACACGGAGCTTCACAGGATGATCTGGCGTGCCTGCAACAACCGGGAAATCGATAATATTCTGGAACGGTACCGGGATCGGATGCGCAGAATACAGCTGACCACTATGGAACTGGCTAACCGATTGACCCCGTCAGAGCAGGAGATGCGGAAAATATTTGAAGGGCTGATGGCTCGCGATGCCGAAGCCGCCCGGGGAGCAATGTACTGCCATATTTCGAATATTAAAAAAGCCTTCGAGTCAGCAATGAAAAACAGGATTTCACCGGAGGTTACCGCAAGATGAACAGTGACCGGTCTGCCGCCGATTTTTACCGCAACTACAAGGAACTCACCGCACATGGCCAGACTGATGTGCGCCGTGATGCCCTGCAGATTATTCAGGACGGAATCCGCGGAGCCGCTCCGGATCTGGGGACGCGCGCGATTGTAAGTCTGGAGGGCAACGACCTTCGGGTTGGAGATCAGGTTTTCTCATTGCGGAATTTCGAGCACATTTACGTTGTCGGATCGGGCAAGGGATCGTTCCCGATCGCT
The DNA here is from genome assembly GCA_964646375.1 of uncultured Nitrospiraceae bacterium. Lineage (GTDB taxonomy): Bacteria > Nitrospirota > UBA9217 > UBA9217 > UBA9217 > JBAZLV01. The sequence goes on from CAZYEF010000055.1 coordinate 4,896, forward strand.
GCGACATTGGAAGAGATTCTCGGCGACCGGTTGAGCGGCGGTGTGGTGGTTGTCAAGGAAGGGGAGAAGAGACGCCTTAAAAAGATTGAGATTCTTGAAGCGGGACACCCGATTCCCAACGAGGCAAGCGTGACAGGAGCCCGGAAGGTTCTTGAAATGGCCCGGCGAGCTGGAAAAAATGATTTGGTCTTCGCTGCTGTGACAGGCGGCTCTTCTGCCCTGGTCACACTCCCTCCTGAAGAGATCACGCTGTCTGATATTCAGAAAACAAATGATCTGCTCCTGAAATGCGGCGGCACCATTCGGGATATCAACACGGTCAGAAAGCATCTGTGTCTTCTCAAAGGCGGGCGCCTGGTTGCCTCCATACAGCCGGCCCAGGCAATAACACTTACTCTGGATACCGCGCCTGAAGGTCTGCCCTGGCCCGACCTCTGCCTGGCGGACCCATCCACGTTTCAGGACGCCATAGATGTCTTGAAGCATTTTGATATCTGGGAAGCCGTCTCACCCGCGATCCGCGCTTATTTGCAGAAAGGGCTCACGCACCCCGAGTTGGAAACCATAAAGAGCCTGTCAGGGTTTAAGGCGGAGCTTTTCAGTGTCGGCAGCCCCGTCTCCGCCAGTGAGGCTGCCTCGGAGAGCGCCAAAAAACTGGGGTACCATCCGGTGATTCTTGCCACGAACCTGGAAGGGGAGTCCATTGATGTCGGCATCTGTCTTGCCGGAATAGCCAAGGAGGTAATCCGGTACGACCGTCCCTTTGCCAGACCCTGCGCTCTGATCACGGCGGGAGAGACGACGGTGACCATCCGCGACCAGCACGGAAGCGGAGGCCCCAACCAGGAAGTGGCTCTTGCCTTCGCGCAAAAGCTCGGCAAAAAACCGAATGTCTGCTGTGTCGCGATTGATACGGACGGAACGGACGGCCCGACGCAGATCGCCGGTGGAATTTCCGACGGAGAAACGCTGGAACGCGCGCTGACCATGGGGCTGAACATCGCCGAGCATCTGCGTCGTCACGACAGCGCCGAAGCCCTTACCCGGCTGGGCGATGCCGTCGTGACCGGACATACCGGAACAAACGTAATGAACCTGAGGGTCATTGTCATCGGACCTAAAAAATGAATATGGAGACAACTGCATGCGGGAAGTTATTCGAACGATAGAGGCGTATGAAATCCTTACCGGCCCCGGCCGGCCGACGGTCGAAGTGGAGCTGACAACCGTCAGCGGGGTTCTGGTAACTGCATCCGTTCCGAGCGGTACCTCCACGGGCGCCTACGAGGCAAAATCCATTTTTGACGGCGGTACCCGCTTCAGGGGATACGGCGTGCGCAAGGCGGTGGAAAATGTGAACCGCATCATTGCCCCTGCTCTCTGCGGAGAGGAAGTGACCAACCAGGCAAGAATAGACCGGCGGCTCATTGAACTTGATGGTACGCTAAACAAGGAAAAGCTGGGCGGCAACGCCATCCTTCCGGTTTCTCTGGCCGTTGCCAAAGCGGCGGCAGCCTGTCTTAAAATGCCACTGTACCGCTATCTCGGCGGGGTTGGCGCCAACCGCCTTCCGGCACCGATCGCAACAGTCATCGCCGGCGGTGCCCATTCTCCCGCGCCTCTGGACTTTGAGGACTACATGGTTAATCTCGACGGCTTTGGTGATTTTTCCTCTGCGGTGGAGGCTCTTGCATCGATCCATCACCATTTGGGGGACCTGCTGACCAGGCGCTACGGTGATGTTCCCAATTCAGGCGGCGCTTACGCTCCTCCGTTGAACGGAACAGACCAGGCGTTTGAAACAATTTTGGAGGCGGTTGAAAAAGCGGGCTGCTCCGGACGGGTTTCGCTGGGACTCGACATCGTGGGCACGGACCTCTTTCTTCCTGAGAAGGGCCGCTACCAGATATCCGGAAAAGAGATGGGCGTTGATGAGTACATTTCCTACCTTGTGGAGCTGACCAAACGCTATCCCCTGCAGCTGCTTGAAGACGCCTTCCATGAAGACGATTATGAAAGCCAGGCAAAGTTGGCGGCGCTTCTGCCGGGCAAAGCGATCGTCGGTGACGACCTCTTCGCCACGAATACAAGCAGGCTCTCACGAGGCGTGGCCGACCGGGCGGGCAACACCCTTCTTCTGAAGGTGAACCAGGCCGGGACGGTGACTGAGGCCCTTCAGGCCGGGACCCTGGCAAGAAACAACGGATTCGGTGTGATCGTTTCGCTGCGTTCCAATGACACCAATGATGATTTCATCGCCGATCTGGCCGTAGCCATGGGCGCCGGCAAAATAAAGCTGGGCGGTCCGGTTCGGGGTGAGCGAAACGCAAAATACAACAGGTTGCTTCGGATCGAAAGACAATTGGGCGCTGAAGCTTTGTTCGCGGGGACCGGGAAAAAACCATAGCCGGTCTTTAGAGCCTTCGGGATCTATGACGGGAACAGAGCGCAGCAGTGAATTGTGTTCATCACCGGAAGGCATCCGGCTGATGGATAGAATGTCGGGATAGGATATGAAAATTAAAAATCAGAAAGATTTCGCTGCCGGTCTGATGTTCACAATCATCGGTATTGCCTTTGTTTGTGGCGCCAGATCCTACGAGACGGGTGAAACCTCGCGGATGGGGCCGGGTTATTTCCCCATGCTGCTCGGAATCATACTGGCAATCTTGGGCGTTGCCATTACTTTTCAGTCGTTGGTGATGAAAACAATTGATGGGGAAAAAATCGGCTCCTGGGCCTGGCGGCCGCTGCTTTACATTCTGGGCGCCAATTTGGTTTTCGGGATTCTCCTGACCGGGCTCCCTTCGATCAAGCTGCCTGCCATGGGAATGATCGTGGGTATCTATGCTCTTACGATTATCGCAAGCCTGGCCAGCGGTCAGTTCAAAATCCGCGAGGTGCTGATTTTGGCAACGGTCCTTGCTTTAGGAAGTTTTCTGGTATTTGTGGCCCTGCTAAAATTGCAGATCCCGGTGTGGCCCGCCTTCCTCACCGGGTAAGGAGAAAAAATGGATTTCCTTTCAACGCTGTCATTAGGGTTTAGTGTTGCCCTGACGCCTATAAATCTTCTGTATGCTTTCCTGGGCTGCTTTTTCGGCACCCTGATCGGCGTTCTGCCGGGACTGGGTCCTGTGGCCACAATTGCCATGCTGATGCCCGCCACCTACGCGCTGCCTCCTGTTTCCGCCTTGATTATGCTTGCCGGCATTTATTACGGCGCCCAGTATGGCGGCTCCACAACAGCCATTCTCGTGAATCTTCCCGGCGAGGCTTCGTCGGTTGTAACAGCCATGGACGGCTACCAGATGGCCAGGCAGGGCCTTGCCGGACCAGCCCTTTCTACTGCCGCACTGAGTTCGTTTTTTGCCGGTTCGGTGGGGGTCTTGATTCTGGCCGCATTTGCAGCTCCGCTTACGGAGATTGCCTTCAAGTTCGGCGCTGCCGAGTACTTTTCCCTCATGGTTTTGGGGCTGATTGCCGCGGTTGTCCTAGCCTCCGGGTCTTTGCTGAAAGCGCTCGCCATGATTGTCCTTGGCCTCCTGCTGGGTCTGATCGGTAATGATATCAGCTCGGGCATCCCGAGATTTACCTTTGATATTCCGGAACTCACTGACGGCATCGGTTTCGTCACGATCGCGATGGGCATATTCGGCTACGGCGAAATTATCAACAATCTTGGACGCACGGATATTCATCGGGAGATTTTCACGGGCAAGATGAAAGGCCTGTGGCCTACCCGCCAGCAGGTCAAAGACATGACTCCGGCCATGCTGCGGGGAACGGCGCTGGGATCAGCAATAGGAACTCTGCCGGGCGGAAGCGCGACCCTGGCATCTTTTTCAGCCTACGCACTCGAAAAGAAAGTAAAAATGAGACCGGATGAGCCGGCCTTTGGGACCGGCAACATCAGAGGTGTCGCCAGCCCCGAGGCTGCAAACAATGCGGCGTCCCAGACCTCTTTTGTTCCGCTTTTAACCCTTGGCATTCCTCCCAACGCGGTAATGGCTCTCATGCTCGGGGCCATGATCATCCACAACATCCAGCCGGGGCCGCTGGTTATGACCCGCAATCCACAGCTTTTCTGGGGTTTGATCGTTTCGATGTGGATCGGAAACCTTATGCTGGTAATCCTGAACCTCCCGCTGATCAAAATCTGGATCAAGTTGCTGACGGTGCCCTACCGATATCTTTTCCCCGCAATCGTCCTTTTCTGCGCCATTGGTGTGTACTCCATCAATAACACGACCTTCGACATCTGGATGCTCGGCATATTCGGCTTTGTAGGGTATCTGTTCATGAAGCTTGGCTGCGAACCTGCTCCCTTGCTTCTGGGTTTCATACTCGGCCCGATGATGGAAGAGTATCTGCGTCGTGCCCTGCTGATCTCCCTGGGGGACTGGAGTACTTTTGTGACGCGGCCCATATCGGCAGGCCTTCTTGCGATGTCGGTCCTACTGCTGCTCGTTATGCTTCTGCCGGCCGTCAAAAAGAAGCGCGAGGAGGCTTTTATCGAGGAGTAATTTTATAAAGGGAACCCGGATGGGCGCCCGTTCAACTTAAAACGCGAAAGGAGAAAAAATGTATCAATTCAGCAGATCTTTATTAAAGAAGTTAGGGCTGGTACTCTTGGTCCTTGTTTGTGCAGCCGTACCACTAAGCCAGGTCCAGGCAGCAGACGCAGCATTTCCGAGCAAGGAGATTCATATTATTGTTCCCTGGAGTCCGGGCGGAGCGGTTGACATGACAGCCCGGATTATACAAAAGATCGCAGCTGAGGACGGCGTCAAGATCATTGTAGAGAACGTCCCGGGTGCCACGGGCACTATTGGACTGGCCAAGGTCGCCTCCGCCCCGGCCGACGGCTACACCGTTGGACTGGCGACCACGTCGCTTCTGGCTCTGATCGCTCAGGACATGACGAAGGTCCGCAACGAGCAGTTTAGCTATTTGAACCAGACTTCCATCGAGCAACTGCTCATGCTGGTGCCCAAGGGCGGACCTGCGCAGACCCTGGAAGAGTTCATTGCCTACATGAAGAAAAATCCCGGCAAGGTGTCCATCGGTACCCCCGGCAACAACAACCTGAACCATATCTTTGCGGCCATGGCGGCGAAGTCGGCCGGAGTCGATTTCGTGAACATCCCCTATCCCGGAGCATCCAAGGCAATCAGCGACCTTTCGGGTAAGCAGATCGGCGGCGCAGTCCTCAAGACCTCGGAAAGCCGCGCCCAGATTGAGGCGGGACTGGTCGTAGCAGTCGGCGTTTTCAGCAAGACCCGCAACGCTGCGCTGCCCAACGTGCCGACCTTCCAGGAAAAAGGCTATGATGTCTTTCCCTACGGTCTGCTGGAGCAGATCTGCTATCTGGTCGGACCGGCGAACCTTCCTCCCGACGTAGCGGCGAAGCTGACGGCGATTTTCAAGAAGGTTTTGAAAAACCCCGAATATGCGAAGTTTGCCAAGGATAATGGCTTTACCAACTCCGACATATCCGGCAATGCGCTGCGTCAGAAAGTCTACAACATGCAGAAGTCATTTGACAAAGCCGCGCCCAAGCTTTTCAAGAAGCAATAAATACTATTCCCCATTGTTCTTCCGCTGCGGAATGCAACCGGATTCCGCAGCGGAGTTGTTTTTCCCTTCCTTTTCCACAACGCGCCATTCCTCCCGATAGCCTGTGCAGGAGCGGTTTTTTCTCCGTTTGCTCTCCGTTCGGCTTTGTGTTACCATGCGGCCGTTTACCTGAAACCTCATGCTTGGCAGTACCGAGGAGCGTATGACCGCCGAAACGATTCGAAAAAAGTTGCGAAGGCTTTCCAGCAGGAAAAAAGCAAAAATTCTTCAGGGTTTTTTTAAAACCGGGCCAGGCCAATATGGCGAAGGAGACATTTTTCTCGGGATTACCGTGCCGGTTCTCAGGAAAGTGTCAAAGGAGCATGCAGGCATGCCTTTAAGCGAAGTTGTTCTGCTTCTGAGGTCCTCCGTCCACGAGGAGCGCCTGCTGTCCCTGTTCATGCTCGTATACTCTTTTACAAAAGGCGGAACTGCTGTTCAGAAAAAAATTTATAGTTTGTATCTCAGGAATTCGAAATATATCAACAACTGGGACCTTGTGGACCTGACCGCTCCGAATATCGTGGGAGCCTATCTGCTGGACAAAAACAGGAAACCGCTGTATGCGCTTGCACAATCGAAGAACTTGTGGAGCCGACGGATTGCCATTCTCGCGACATTCCAGTTTATCAAGCAACAGGATTTTGACGATACGCTCAAGATTGCAACGATGCTTCTTGAGGATGAGCATGACCTCATTCACAAGGCAGTGGGATGGATGCTGCGGGAGGTCGGAAAGCGGTCACTGACCGCCGAAGAACGGTTTTTGAAACAGCACTACAGAAAAATGCCGCGCACCATGCTGAGATACGCAATCGAGCGGTTTCCCGAAACGAAGAGAAAGCGATATCTGAAAGGGGACATCTGAACAGGGATGAAGAGAAAGCAGATCATCAGCTGGTGTCTTTTTGATTTCGCGAACTCAAGCTACTCCGCGGTCATTGCCGCGGTAGTTTTTCAGGTCTATTTCATCAATGTCATCGCGGGAAATGCCGACGGCAGCGGGGACCTCTGGTGGGGGCGGGCTATTTCGCTCAGCATGCTCGTGGTGTCTCTCTCGTCGCCGTTTCTCGGCGGCATTGCCGACTATGCTGGCCGCCGGAAAAGCCTGCTCGCCGGCTACACATTCACCTGCGTCACCGCGGTCGCGGGTTTCTGCCTTCTGACGCCCGGTGACGCCCTTGTCGGCTGCGCGCTGATCGTGATTGCGAACATCGGCATGGAAGGGGGGCTCGTTTTTTACAATTCCTTCCTGCCCCAGATTGCGCGGCAGGATTGTCAGGGACGGGTCTCCGGCTGGGGATTCGGGGTGGGATACGCCGGCTCGATCATCTCTCTGCTCATCGCGCTGCCGCTTGCACAGGCCGGCCGCTTCGACCAGATCTGGCTCATGGTTGCCGTATTTTTCGCTCTATTTTCGCTTCCCGCTTTTTTGTTTTTGCCTCACGACCGTCCTACGGGCATCACTGCACTGCAGGCTGGCGTCAACGGCAGCCGGAACGCCCTCAAAACACTGCGCGAAATCTGGGGCCGCAGAGAGCAGAGAAAATTTCTTATTGCGTACCTTATTTATGAAGACGGGGTGAACACGGTAATCGTGTTTTCGAGCAGCCTTGCCGCCACCACCTTTGGGTTTCTGCAAAGCGAACTTATCATGCTGTATCTTGTGGTGCAGGTGACGGCTCTTGCCGGCGCGTTTCTTCTTTCCAAACCCACGGACGTCTGGGGCCCGAAAAAGGTGGTGCTTATTTCTCTTCTGCTCTGGTCGGCTGTGGCCGTGTCGGCGTATTTTGTCCAAACCAAGGCCGGGTTCTGGCTGGTAGCCTGCACCGCGGGGCTGGGGCTCGGATCCGTGCAGTCCGGGACCCGTGCTTTCTTTGCCCAGTTTGTTCCCGAGGGGAAGGAAGCCGAGTACTTCGGCGTCTACTCCCTGGTCGGCAAATCCTCCGCCGTCATCGGCCCGCTCGTCTTCGGCCAGGTTTCAGCCGCATTCGGCAGCCAGCGACCGGCCATTCTTTCCATCGGGGCATTTTTTGTTTTCGGCCTGCTTCTCCTCAGCAGGGTAAAAGGCGGCGGGCCGAATGTGGCTGCATCACTTGAAGACCGAACGGAGAATCCTCCGGTCCGGAACCGGCTGCCGTAAAAAATCTGCCGGAAGAGAGACCACATAACCGCAGACGAAGAGGCCCTGCCGCGGTTTTCCCAGAGTGTGCTATAATCAATCCATATTCAGAGTGACAGTCTGAAAAACTTCCGCTTTTCCTGTTCCAATTTCGATACGGTGATCCTCGCTTATGGCTCATAAACTTACTACCTGCACGTTCTGCGGCGTCGGCTGCGGGCTTTATCTGGAGACCTCCGGCAACTATGTCGTGGGCGTCTCTCCCAGCATTTCTCATCCCTCGAACGAAGGAAGAATATGCATTCGCGGCTGGAACGTGCACGAAGTCATCAGTTCCCCGGACCGGCTGAGAAAGCCGCTGCTCAGAAAGAGGGGCGGACTTCGGGAGGTGGAGTGGGACGAGGCAATTTCCTTTATTGCCTCCCGGCTGCAAAAAATCCGGGACAAATACGGCCCGGATTCGATAGCGCTGCTGAACTCCCCGCGGTGCTCAAACGAGGAAGCCTACCTGCTTCAGAAACTGGCTCGGACGGTCATTAAAACCAACAACGTGGACCACGGCGCGGGAGTTTACAGCAATTACTCGATTGATGTCCTGCTTGAAATGCTCGGGGTGTCCGCCAGTACCAGCTCCTTTGAAGATTTGCTCCACAGCGATGTCATTATTTCAGCTGGCGTTGACTTGGCTCAAAAAATGCCTACGCTCGGAGGGACGGTCATCCGGGCAAAATTGAAAGGCGCGAAGCTTATCATCGTTGATGAACGCCGCCACCGGGTGGCGGAAAGCGCCGATCTGTTCCTCCAGATCAAGCCCGGCACCGATGTTCAGCTTTTCGGCGCCATGGCGAAGGTGATCGTTGACCACGGCCTGATGAACCTGCCGTTTATCAAAACGCACTGCCGGAATTATCAGGAGCTTCTTGCGACCGTAGGGAGCTACGATCTGCTTGAGGCTGCCGCTGCCTGCGGTGTTCCGGCGGAGTTCATTGAATCCGCTGCGTTGGCGTACGCCCGTGCCAAATCCGCAACGCTGCTGTATTCCACCGGGATACGGGCGCGCGATGTGGAATCGATCATGGCGAAAGTGAATCTTGCCCTCCTGTGCGGTCATGTCGGCAGGAAAGGAGCGGGCATATTCGCTCTGACGGAGCATAACAATCTGCAGGGGGTCTGTGATATGGGGGTGTTGCCGGACCGCTTGCCGGGCTACCGGCCAGTTTCGAGCGAAACGGCCCGGGCAGAACTCGAAAAAATCTGGAAAACAAAAATTCCCACGCGCCCCGGATTGTCCGCACAGCCGGTGCTGAAGGACCGCGCCAACGGCACGGTCCGGGCCGTATGGCTCTGCCGCTACGACCCCGTCAGTTCCGCCTTTTTCGGTGATGTTGAAAATTCGCTGCAGCAGTGCGACCTTGTGGTTCTGCAGCATGTATACATGAATAAAACAGCCGACTACGCCCACGTGGTTTTGCCGACGGCCGTGTTTGGAGAGGAGCAGATTACCTTTACCAACGCGGAACGGCGCATCCAGCTTGCGGCGCAGGTTATTGATCCTCCGCGCGGGATCACTTCTGCATGGCAGCAGCTTGTGCAGGTGGCAAAGGCGATGGGCGCGGATTGGAAGTACCGGTCCTCGGCTGATGTAATGGACGAAATCGGCGCGGTGGTGCCGTTCTACAGCGGAGCGAATTACGATAACCTGGCCCGGGAGTATGGCCGCCAGTGGCCCTGCACCACGGACCGGCCGCTCGGGACATCCCGCCTTTTTACGGAAGACAGCAACGGTCAGGCATTCAAATTTCTTCCTGTTGAGAAAAAGCTTCAGCCGATTCTTACGGATAAAGAATATCCGTTCATGCTGATTTTCGGACATACACTCTACTATTGGCACCAGAACGTGTTTATTCTCCGCAGCGAGACGCTCAAGCGTGAATATATCGTTCTCCTGAATGATTATCCCGGCGGTTTCGCGGAAATCAACGAGAAAGACGCAAAACAGCTCGGCATCCGGAACGGCGACAGAATACGGCTTTACTCCATCAATGGCTCCGCAGTCACCCTTGCGAGAGTTACTCCCGAAGTGCGCAGCGGCAGCGTGTTTGTGCCTTACTTTGTCAGGCAGGTCCGCAACCAGATGTGCGGCAGCACGGAACTCGACTGCCGACTGGTGCCTGTCCGCGTGGAAAAGGAGGCGGAATGAAGGCCCGTATTCTTGACCGCGCTGATGTTCTCAAGATTGTCGACCTGCTCCGGAAGGATGGATACGAGGTTATTGCTCCGTTTCTCGGCCGTGGCCGCGATACGTATTTCGATACGGTCACCGATAAGAACCGCGATCAGATACAGATTCACGTGCCGAACCCCTATTATCCACCGAAGCGTTTCGTGTTGCCGCACATGGAACGCCTGATGAAGATCAGGAAGGGCAACGGCAAACTGATAATCGAACCTACCTATGATCACCCAAAGCGCGCCATATTCGGGATGCGTTCCTGTGATGTGGCCGGCCTTTACCACCAGGACCTTTTTTACCGCGGGCGGACATTCAGAGACGTATACTACGAGAACCACCGCAAGAACCTGCTCGTGATAAATGTCGTCTGCACAGTCCGGGGACAAGACATCAACCCCGAGTGTTTTTGCATGTGTGCCGACACCGGTCCTGCCGCGCGCGATCACTTTGATCTGCAGCTGATGGACCTGGGCGATGAGTTTATGGCTGTCGCGGGGACGCCTGCCGGCGAGGCGATGTTTGCCGATGCCATATTTAAAAAAGGCGCGGAATCGCACAAGGAAAAACGCCGCGGCATTCTGAACGGTGTGAGGAGCCATTTTAAAAACACAAACAGCTGGTTCTCCGCCACGGTCCGATACATTACGCAGAGCAAGGTGCTCGAAAAGACATGGGAGGAAGTCGGCAACCGCTGTCTTGAATGCGGAGGCTGCA
>CAZYEF010000056.1:0-15568 GCA_964646375.1 uncultured Nitrospiraceae bacterium
CACCAGCGGCAATTGCCGCCGTGGAACCCAGAAAACGCCTTCTTGTAATGCCTGATTTCTTCTCACTGCTCATACGTACGCTCCTCCTCTAAGAGAATAATGAGATTCCCGATGTATTTCCTCAGCAAAAAATAAGTCATTCATTTATCTGCAGACCGTTTTCTTATAACTGTACCACTATTTCCGGGACCATAGTAAAAAATAATCCCAAAGTTTGGCATCTTACTTGCATAAAATATCACAAAAAGGAGAAAGCCATGACAAAACCACTTGCAAACCAATATGCCAACATCAGGGAAACCATAAAACTCGTTTACAGGCTGGCCCGCGGCATGGATTATCAGGACTTGTGCCTGTATATGCTTAGAATTAATCAACAAAAAGACATTGATGCAATTCTTCAGGAAACTGCGCGATGTTTAAATGATATTCTGCAATATGAACTTTTCGGTTTTGTCATGAAATACAAGGACACTACCGATGTATGGATTGACCCATACATATATACCGCACAGTTCGCGGAATACATTGAAAAAGACTTCAACTGTCAAAGAAATGACTTTATATTGCATAATCTTAAAGGGAAAAGCGACATAAAAAGCCATAATTTTGACGATATAAATGTAAAAGACATTGTTTCTTATAACGTTATAGAAATTAATTTCATGGCAAAACTGTACTTCCTGCCAAAAAGAAAAATGCTTCGTCATCATGAGACCATCATAACTACCATCATTCGGTCTCTGGGGACCACGATTGAAAAAAGTTTAAGCGCAAAACAGCTTGAAAATGCGGCGGCTATTGATCCTCTTACCGGCTGTTATAATCGCAGAGCGCTTTTTGATTTTATCGAAAGCGATATTGCATATACACAAAGATACGGCGCTGATCTTTCGATCATCATGATTGATGTTGATAACTTCAAGGAAGTCAATGACATGCACGGGCATCTGGCGGGAGACGCGGTACTGAAAGAATTGGCCACTTGCATCAATTCACAGGTCCGCAAATCCGATTATCTCGGCCGATATGGCGGGGAGGAGTTCGTGCTGGTGCTTCCTGAGACGTCTCTGTACAGTGCAGTACAGCTGGCGGAGAAACTCCGAAAAAAAATTGAATCGCACGCTGTGAAATTGGGGAAAAAGCAGCTCAAAATAACGGCCAGTTTCGGCGTATCAAGCCTTGAAAACAAATCCGAAACCAGCAACTTTCTGCAGGAAGCCGATGAGCGCTTGTACAAGGCAAAAGTCTCGGGGAAAAACTGCGTTGTTCCCAGTCTGCTTCCGTGTTTTGCGGACAAAAGCTTTATCTCAAAAAAACGGCAGCATAAATATCCTGCTGCCACTGCTGCCGCAAAGTAACAAAATAACTGGAAAAGTTTTCCATCAGGAAAGAATTTTTTTCCGACCCCTGCGTCAATCTTCCTGCCCGCCCATGCAGTTTCCCGGGAGTCCGGCCGCGGCGGCCTGTCTACGCAGACTTGTAAAACAAGGGATGCGTCACGCCACGGCTGATAAGAAAACCGATCACATCTGCAGGTCTGAAAAACATGCGCAGCTTCCAGGTGTTCTTTGTAGCGGCGCTGAATACACGTTCATCAAGCGTGTCAATGAGCCGAAGCAATTCCGCAAGTTCCTCGTCGGTATAGTCAAAAACCGCCCCAGGCTTTCGATCATCTCGTACTGTTGACGCAGTGAGGCGGGCGATGACTTTTCCCACCGCAGTAAAGTAAGGTTCTCCTTCGGGAAGGTGAAGAAAACGAGGAACATTCAGCAAATGGTTCGATACAGCCCGCACCTCGGGGAGATCCCCCACATGCTCCAGCGTGATATCCAGTTTTTCCTTGCACAGGGAAATGAGGTTTTTCACCAATACATGTGTCCGCCCTTCCGGAACACGGTTGATGACGAGCGCGGGACGGAACGATTGCTCAATTTCGCCGATGAGCGGCAGCAGTTCGGGGGCGACCGAGGTCAACGTTTCCCTGAACCACTCAAGAGTAAACCGTTTTTCACTTTTCGCATTCTTGTTCTCCGCATCAATCAGTTGCGCCACCGCAGGATGGTTCTTGAAAACATTCTGCATTTTTCGGTACAAGGCGCCTTTGATAAAGCTGTATGCGTTCATCACCGCACCGGGTTCAGGCGCGGTAATGACCACGCCGTGGTCGGAGATGCCGAAAAAATCAAGCGTATTAAAGTGGACGCCCGCTCCAAGGTCAATAATGATAAAATCTGCGGGAAGAGCCTTGAGGTGGCGCATGAGTTTGAGCTTCATCCAGTGAGGCGGGTGGAGCGCCCCGGGGACAAACTCGGCTCCGCTGATAAGTTTCACATTTTTTTCGGATGTTTCGACGAGCAAATCTTCAAGCGAGGAGACCTTGTTCAGCAGAAAATTGGCAATCGTCGGTGTTTGGCGGAGAATCCCGAGATAAGTGTGGAGGTTCGCGCCGCCCAAATCCAGATCAACAAGAATGACCCGCAACCCTTCCCGCGCCAGCGCCGTTGCCAGGCCGATGGACAGCAGGCTTTTGCCGACGCCTCCCTTCCCGCCTCCCACTGAGATTATCGTTCCGGTTTGCTGTTCTGCTTTCATAGGCATCACTTTAGCAAAGTTTTTCTGAGGTGTAAAGTTTGTTTTCGTCTCCGGTGTCATACTCTGCATAGACTCGCCATACCTCGCAAAAATCAGAATAAGTTCTATTTTTTATCGCTTGCAAAACTTTTATCATACAGAATTGAGTATTCTGTTTCCAAAACTGCGTACTTCTTTTTCAAAGCGTCAAGATGTTTGTTTTCTGCCTCCAGTTTCTTTTCAAGTTCTGCCACCGTCGCGACGAGTTGGTCTTTTTCCTTTTGAAGCTGCGCATGCGCAGCGACTGCAGAGGTGTCCGGAGCCGCTGCTTTGCTATCCTGGGCTTCAGATGGTTTGTTCACTCCGGAACCGCCGGCGGGTGACGCCGCTTTCAGGTGTAAAACCTCCTGGATCACTTTCTGATACAGCCGCCGATGCTTTCGATTTTTATAATAAAAAATGACTAACAGCACAAGGCAAATAGCTGTAAACTCCAGATAAAAAAGCATCGCGAGTGCGTCAACCTGTATCATTATTTCTTCTCCTGCTGAAGTTCTGATGCAGACTGTCCAATCGTCTTGCGCAGCCGTTTCATGGCTAGTTTTTTGTATTGGCGGACCGCAATGACAAAAAGAGACACAGCGCAAGCCAGAATAAGATTGACACTTGCAAAAACACCCAGAACATATTTCCAGTCAACGGACTGGGAAGGGGTTCCGGCATTGCTGTCCGCGAATCCCATCTGGTTCCGTCCTCCGGCTGCAGACACCGACTCCAGCGCCTGGAACTCGCAAGTTTTTTCCCGCTGGAACGTTTTACCTTCAACCTTGATGACTATCTTGTAGGTCCCTGCCGCTCCCCCGCTTACCTCCCCGGAAAAAATACCGGTTTTTACTCCGCCCTGACCGGGCGCTTTGCCGGCGGGCAGTTCAATTTTTCTGGTCTTCCTGTCCGGCGTGCTGACCTCCGCATACATGGTCATCTGGTCCAGGAATTCGGGCTCACGAAGAACCGCACCGTATTTTTCCAACCATGCATTCACGTTGTTTTTTTCCCCTATGCCGACGACATCGCGGTCAAAAAGTCCTTTCAGCTTTAAATCCGTCACAATAAAAATTTTGTTTCCTTCCGTGCTGCTTAAATTCACCTTCCAGGTGCCGACTTCGGGCGCTGTGACGGTAATCATGTCAAACGCGGTCGATTGATACCAGAGAAAGTTTTTAGCGTGTGCGTCCTGCATATGGGTTTGGTTCCGGGGATCGGTCAACCCGGTAGACGTTCCCTTTTTTTTGGTAACCAACAGCGTTATTTCCTGTATGTTCTGGTCAACAAAAAAGCTGTCTCCCTGCAGAGGGAGCGCATCGGGTGATTTTATTTTTTCAAATGTTGAAGCAAAAACAGCATGAAGATCCTTGTCGCTCCTGGCAAGCACGGCACTTCCCTTGGTCGCCTCCGCGATCTCCGCGAGCAATCCCATTTCCGTCAGCTCCGTAAAAGCTATGGCATGTATTACAATGCCCGTCCGGGCGATTACCGGCAAAAGCTGCTTCAATTCTTTATAGGAGCTCTCATTTTCAGCGGGTGATCCAAGGTCCAGTACGCCGTTCGACAGTAGAATGATGGCTTTCTTTTCCCGTGCAGAAGTTTTCAGCCTGTCGTATGCGCTTTGAAGAGCTCCGGTGATATTGGTGTTAAATTCTTTCGCGGTGATATTATCTATGCCTTTGAACAATTTTTCCCGATTCTTTGCATCGTTCCGTGTCAAAGGCGTAATTTCCCGCGCGGAGTCTCCGAAACCGATGATGCTTACCGCATCCTGTTCCCCCAGAAGAGATAGAAACAGCTTTGCAGCCGGTTTGCGATAATCATGAGGATCAATCTGCTTCATCTTGCCGGAGCAATCCAGCAGCAGCACCACATCCACGCCGGAATTATCGGCAGACGCGTTTTTTACTGCCGGAGAGGCAATCGCTTCCGCGTTTTTCTGCTCTGGAATCGCAGCAATGCCGAAGTGTGGCCAAATCAGCAAACACAGGCAAAACTGCAAAAGTAAATATATCCGTATCTTTCTCATGACTGGAGCACCATATACCTTATCGGTACGTTTTCCAAAAAATATACCTTCTTCGTATATTTTAACGCTCACGGATGGCGTAACGGCTCTGAAAATAGAGTTTTTTTACGCTAAAGATATGAGCACTATTGACGATAAGTACGTGTAGGAAACGCCATCCTAGTGCCTTTACCGCCGTTTTGACGGCATAACCCGGAGGAAAACCGGAATCATGTCAAACACGCTATTCGAACAGATACAAATCAATGCCAATGCACTGTTCTCCGCGACAGGCGGTACGGAAGCACAATCGTATTTAACCACGCTTTCTCAATCTGCGCTGTCAAATGGCACCACCCTGTACCAGAAGGGCAACTACGCCGCAGCTGCCAAAGAATTCCAAAGGGCCATCAGCCTTAATCCATCCACAGACAACGCCGTCAAGGCATATAAATTGCTGGCAACTGCGTATATTGCCGCCGGAAAGACCGACGAAGCAATCAAAGCATATAAGTCATCTATCAAAACTGACCCGACGGTTGATGCAACCTATGTAAGCCTCGGCAATATTTACTATGACAAGGGCGATTATACAAATGCCCTTAAACAATACAAAATCGCGGCGCAAATCAGCCCCACGTCCTCTGCAAATGCTTACAGCCTCGCCCAGGGTTACCTTGCAGTGGGTGACTACAAAAACGCGGAAACCCAGTTCCAAAAAGTCATTCGTCTATCCCCAAAAGAATATTCAGGATATTATGGTCTGGGCCAGACGTACAGCAAGGAAGGTAACTTCGAAAGCGCGGTCACCCAGTTTCAGAAGGTCATCAATCTTAAGCCTACTTTTTATAATGCTTATGTGGACCTCGGTTCAGCCTATGCCGATCTGGGCAAAACAGACCTGGCAAATGCGCAACTTGCCATTCTGAAAAAGCAGTCGTCAACCATGGCATCCACGCTCAGTGCGTATATCACAAAAGTCAGCAAGCCCAAGTTCCTCGCGGCTTACTCAACAGGAGGCTTTCAACCCGCGCTCGGTCCCGGCACGGCTGTTTCCAGCCTGAATGCAAGTCTCGCGACTCCGAATGCCTCATCACTTTTCAGCATGACCTTCTTCTTCAATAAAAAAATGGACACCAGTTCGGTCGTAAACCCGCTGAACTGGAGCATCACCAAAGCAACGTATGGTTCCACCGGTGGTGCGTATAACTGGGGAGTCCCGTCGTCAACGGACGTTCCGATTTCCCCCATCCCGGTGAGCGTACAATATGATTCGGAAACTTCGAAGGTTACCCTTACGTTTAAAATCACTCAAAATGCTGCGGGCAATGGCACGATAGATCCTTCCCATCTGCAGTTTCAATTTATGGGAAAGGATATTTACGGGAATTCAATGAATACTTCAGCCGATCAGTATAGCGGAATTTCGCTCTTCACGTAAACAACTCAAGTCCAGGAAACCGGTTTCCGCTGCCGTAAACTCAGCCAATAATCGGAGCCCTAACAAATAAAATTTTTTTTCTTGCTTTTTCCAAAAAATATCGTATAATAACCATGTTAATTTGCTTTGAACAAAAAACCATGTGCAGAAACTGGTTCCTCCCTTTCTGAGAACCGCGGACACTTTACCAAAAGGATGACTGTGAGAGCAGCCCCGCGGAACAAACACTGCATATGAAAGGCTTTTCCAATGGCGAAAATACTTGTGGCAGGAAACAGCAACGCCGAACTCAAGGTAATAACTGATGTATTCAAAGACACCGCCCACGAAATCATCACCGCAGTGGACGGAGAGGAAGCTGGCCAGAAAGCGCTCTCGGGGTCGGTGGACATCGTGCTCCTGGACACCCATCTTCCCAAAAAGAATGGATTTCAGGTATGCCGTGAACTCCGCAACGACAAGCAGATGAGCACTGTTCCCATCATCATGGTTTGCTCCGAGGACCAGAAAAGCGATCAGGCCTGGGGCCTGAAACAGGGGGCCACCGAATATCTTCTGAAGCCGTTCACCCCCCTGGATTTATTGCTTGCTATCAAGAAACATCTGAAAAAATAATCGGCAGAAATCTCATTGCTGCTGTGGAGCTAAGAGCCGGTGCCGGTTTCGCAGACATAATGTTGACATGTCTTCGACTCCGGCGTGCGCCGGATTTTTATTGTTTGCAGCATGCCGATTCTGAGCTGCAGCTGTTCCCTACTGTCACGGAAAGGAGTGTGCGCATTGGAGATGACTTTATCAGAGGTTATAAACGATATCAGTCAGAATAAGAAGACTGGAATTCTGTCTATTGCCATCAGAGGTGACGCCAAAAATCTGTTTAAAATCTTTTTTAAGGACGGTACTATCTACCACCTCACCTGCGGTAATCAGAAGGACTCCGAATGCCTGGATCTGTACGGCAGCTTTGATTTCTCCTCCTGTTCCTTTCTGGCAAACGCGAAGTCTGACACCAGCCGTCCGGTGGGCCTCCCGGCCACTCCGGAAATAATCAGGCTTTTTGAAAAAAAGAACGATCCTATTGAAATCATACCTCCTGACGGAAAAGCCGCGTCAACCGGGGGAGCAAATGCAATGGCCCCTGCCGATTTTGAAAGAATCCGCGAGGAGCTGAAGGTCGCTCTCATCAAGCAAATCGGGCCCGCCGGCGGAAAAATATTGACAAAAATCATAAACGAGAAATGGCGTGTTTTGTCCCCCACAAAATCCGACCTGCAGAAACTGGTTGTTCTTTTAAAGGATGAAATAGACGATGATAATAATAAAACCCTGTTTCTCAGGGATGCGGAACAAATAATCGAGTAATAATCTGTGACATCATAATAGATACCTCAAAGAAGGAGGAAAAAAAGAATATGAATCTCGGCATAAAATCCAAGACACTGCTTCCCCTCTTGGTAATCCTGGCAATTGCAATGACCGGCCTTGCTGTGTACAACTATTATTCACAGGTCGCCCTGCTGAATAAAGAGGCCGAGGACACCCTCAGAAGCACCCTGAATTCGGCGCAAAATATGATCAACGAACGGGCGAAACAATATGAGCAGATGTCCATTCTACTGGCGGAAATGCCCATAATCTCCGAAACCTTTGCAAAAGGAGATAGAAACAAGCTGATCGCGGAATTGCAGCCTGGCTATGAAAACCTTAAGAAAAACTTCCAGCTGAACCGGCTTCACTTTTACAAACCGGCTGCGACTTCATTTTTGAGAATGCATGACATTCCGAAATTCGGAGATGATGAGTCGGCATACCGGCACGCCATTGTGTACGTTAATACGAAGCTGGCAGGTACACGGGGCGTGGAAATCGGAGCTCGTGGATTGGCCTTGCGCGGAATCCAGCCGGTATATTCCAAGGGTCGTCACGTGGGAGCTGTTGAGTTTGGCGGAGAACTCGCCCCTTCTCTGGATGAAGTGAAAAACGTTTTCAGAATCGACTCGGGGATCCTGCTCTCAAAGGATGCAATGCTTCAGGTGCTTCCCGACTGGCAGCAGAAGGACGCCCAACTGGTTTCAAATCACCTGTTCTTTTATTCCACAAATCAGCAGCTCACCCAGGGACTTATCAAATCAACTCTGTTCAAGACAAAAGCAAGCGCCGACGGGATGATTACCAATACTGGGGTGCATGCCGGAAGAACGTATTACATCGCCATGGGACCGCTGGCTGATTTCTCCGGAAAGCAGATCGGGTATCTCTATATTTTCAAGGATCAGACCGAACTCCTGGGCAAAATACGGAGAGTTCTTATCATCAATATCTTTGTATATTTTTCCATTCTTTTGCTAATTTCTCTCGCCATAGATTATAGCTTGAAGAAGACCGTCATCAACCCCGTGCTCAACCTCACCAAGGTGGCAGATGAAATATCCATGGGGAAACTCACAGAGAAGGTAGAAGTGACCACCAATGACGAAATTTCGACATTGGCGAAGGCCATAGATCGCATGAGGATCAGCATGAAAAAGCTGCTCGAATAACGCTGCTGCCTGCGCAGCATCTTGATCAATTTCAGAACAGAGCCCCTGGCACGCACCGTGCCGGGGGCTTTTTGTTTGAGCTTTCAGGCTTGCACCACATACGAAAGCATAGTTCACGCCGCTTCAACAGCCTGCATTGATCAGGTTAATTCGCCTGTCCGTCAACTCCATATGGAATCATATACAATGAGTGGTGCAGCATGAGTGGAAACGATCGGCGTAAAAGTGGTAGAAGTGTCGGAAAGGAGAGTTGTCGTGCAGCATCATCTGTAAAAATTCCGGACGCCGGCACCCTTGAAGGTTCTACATCATTTTCCGCCGTTGAACCTCTACCGTCCTGGATGAAGTCACCGCATTATTCATCCCATCGGTTCTTCGGGAAAATGCTTCGTAGCCAAGAAATTCCGCCTCTTCTTTCCGCGTTTTTCTCCCGAAAAGCAGCAGGCTTATGATAGTGGAAATAAGCTGTTTCATATTCTGGCAATCGATGACGGGGAAAAAGATCTTCCGCCGGGATTTTATAACTCATTCGAGCCGGAAACTGATAATGAACGGGATACCATAGAATGACCGGCCCCGGACAGGAGGACCGTCCGTATTCCAGCCCTGGTAGACCCGCCTGTTGTCTTCAATATTCAACCGTTCTGACGCAATTACGGAATCCATAAATATCTGTTTCCAGGGATCGCTCAGCGTTTCGGCTACCAGGTAGCACAACCCCACTCCGATAATGCCGAACAAAGCCATGCTGCTTCTGCTCGGTTTTGAGCCGAAGAGAGGATTTAACTCCTGGTATCTGTTAGATCCGTAAAACATCGCAACGCTCTGCGCGTAGTCAATAACCGCAAACGACGCGAGAGCTGCCACTTCCTGCCTGGTTATATGCTCCCGAGTCGCGGCATACTGCCGGGATGACTGGCCCTTGAAATTGTATCTCTCAACGGACACAGTATAAGGCAAAACCGTCAATTCTCCTGCGGCAAATCTTTCGGCCGATATGGCGTGTGGCATGAAAACCAATCCTGTCAGCGTAAAAATCGCCGCTATTCCCATATTTTTCAGCATTTTTACAAGCATATCCATTACCAGCCATGATCATAACAGCGCAGCACGCCGTAGACGACAATGCGTTCCTGCGCAAATATTCTAGTTTACTTGTCGGCAACTCTTGGCATATTCTTTAGGTGGCATCAGGATATTTAAAACTGATCTGCTTGAACTGTCTGGCAGGAAAGTGGCGAAAGGTAATGTCTAAAATGCAAAAAAGCTATATTTCCCAAGGGTACATCATGACGATAGGTCTTTCAGGAATGCGGTCAGCACATCCCACGAGCGGAAAAGAAACCAGTGCTCGTTGAAAAAGCCGGAGCAGGCACGATATTGTGCTACCGGAAAACGTTTCATCACAAACCGGGAGCATTGTTTCGTGATTTGATGGTCTCGGCAACTTCGCGGGTGAACTTCTCTATTGTCTTGCTCATAGCGGCAACCATCTCGCTGTAGTCAGTTCCCCGGATCGGTTCCGCAGCAGTGGATTTTCGAATCAAAATCGTTCCTGTTTCCCTGTCAGATAGCGTCCAGGCGGACTCGAAAAGCGCACTATCGCGGGGAACCGCATCAAATTTCATCACATCCAGCGTAAGCCGGTACGATGCTGCTGCATTGCCCTGCATACCGGGAACCCAGCGGACGACAGAAAACCGTTCGGACGGCAGCAGGAGAGACAGGTTTTCCATAATGGCCTGCGATAAAATACTTTCCATCGATCCGGCCCAGCGGTGATATTCATTCACGATGAGTTCATTCTGTCCTGAACGGGTAACGATCTCAGGTTTGTCCAGATAATCGGGGATCAGAATGGGACCGACAGCAACAATAACAGCGGGAGAGGAGGAAGCGGTCTGGTCCGCGGTGCGGGCCTTGTCGAGAATGCTGAGCGTATAGAAACGGGACGGCGGCGTAGTAGCGCATCCGCACAGCACAAACACGATGATTGAGAAAACAAACAGCACGGAGCGAACCACAAGGATGCGTTTTTTCATGTCATTCTCCCTTTGCCGGGGTTTTTCCTTTGATAATGGCTTCGGGATGGCGCTCCAGATAGTCTGCCAGAGACCGGAGCGAACGCGACATCCGCGAGACATCTTCAAGGGTTTTGTTTGTCTGGGATCCCAGACCATCATACTGCGCAACGACTTTGTCAGCATTTTTCAGCAGCCGGTCCAATGAATCTATGCTTGCCTGCAGTTTTGGCGAATTCGCTATTCTCTCAACGCCTCCGAGCGTGGTGTTCAATTTGTCCAATATCTCCTTCAGCGGCAGCGAGCCAAGCTTCCGCGTGAAATCCTGCAAATCCGTCGGAATCGTCGGTATTTCTGGGTAATCGCCATCTTCGGGTCCGATAAGTCTAAGCTTCTTTTCCGGCCAGAA
This sequence comes from uncultured Nitrospiraceae bacterium, assembly GCA_964646375.1. Lineage (GTDB taxonomy): Bacteria > Nitrospirota > UBA9217 > UBA9217 > UBA9217 > JBAZLV01. Next base: position 11,039 of record CAZYEF010000056.1, read on the forward strand.
ATCAAGATACACCATAAGCTGACCGGTGACAAAACTCTGCATCTGAAGCTGGGCTTTCAGCCCTTTTTCAATCAAGGGTTGAATATACTCCCCCTTCCCCTTCGGTGACGTGCTGTTGATCACCATGATCGTCGCGGGATCTATCTCGATATAGATCGGAATAAAAACGGAAAGATCTTTTGCATTGAGCTGCAGAACGATGTCCGTTACCTGGCCGACTTTAACACCCTCGAACATGACCGGAGAACCCACCTGAAGCCCCTTGACGGATCCATCGAAATACAACACAAATTTGGTCGTGTGTTTAAAAAGTCTTCCCGAACCGAACGCCAGCACAGCTGCAATGACGAGCGTGATCGCCACCAAAACAAAAACTCCGATGAGCGCTTTGTTCGCTTGTTTCCCCATCGTTCATTCCCTCCGCAATCATGGTCTTCTGGGTGGTCTTTCTATGCCTGCGTCCGTATTCCTGTCCCGCGTGTGAGAAAATCCACAACTTTGGGATCCTTGGATTCCGCAAGAAGCTGCCTGGGGTCCCCTGATGCGATCATGGTCTTTGCGTCCGCATCAAGCAGGATTGAGTTGTTTCCGATTTCCAGAATGCTGGCCAACTCGTGAGTCACGATGACAACCGTTGCACCGAGACTTTCCCTGAGTTCAAGAATAAGCTTGTCGAGCAAATGGGCATTGATCGGGTCCAGTCCCGAGGACGGCTCATCAAAAAACAAAATTTCCGGGTCCAGTGCGATGGCGCGTGCGAGGCCGGCGCGCTTTCTCATCCCGCCGCTGAGTTCGGAGGGATAAAGCGACTCACATCCCTTCAGTCCGACAAGCGACAGTTTGAGGGAAACGAATTCCCTGATCTGTTCGGGGCCGAGGTCCGTATACAGTTGAAGCGGGAGTGCGATATTTTCTCCGACGGTCATCGAACTCCAGAGGGCCCCGCTCTGATACAGGATGCCGAAGGATTTCATAATGCGCTCCTGCTCTTTATGTTCCACGTCCCAGAAACTCACGTCGCGGTAGCGAACCGTACCGTGAGCAGGACGCTTAAGGCCGATGAGATGCCTGAGCAGCGTGCTTTTTCCGCTGCCGCTTCCTCCCATGATGATAAAGATGTCTCCCTGATTCACGGTAAAGCTGAGATCGCGCTGGATCAGGAAATTGCCGTAGACCATAGAGAGGTCTTCTACAACGATATGCGGTTCTTTTTTCTCCATCTCTGTTCCCATCACCGACGATCATCGCTTTTGCGTGGTTTTGGTATGAAACCGTGCGGCATGTCAGATATGCAGCACATTGCAGATAAACGTTATGACTGCCGTTGCCACCACGATGCCAACAATGCTCGTGACCACCGCAGAGGTTGTCGCCTCACCCACCGCGGACGCGCTTCTCCCGCACTGCATTCCCCGGAGGCAGCTTGCAAGCGCCACAAGAATGCCGAACACTGCTGCGGTAAACAGCCCTATCCAGACGTCTTTGAGGTGCACGGCTTCCCGCGTTTTGCTGAAATACTCCATAAAATTCAGATCAAGCATTGTTACCCCGACAAAGAGACCACCCAGAATCCCCATCAGGTCCGCGTAGAGACTCAAAAGCGGCATCATCAATGAAAGCGCGAGCACCCGGGGCAGCACCAGAAACTCTCCGGGCGAGACGCCAAGGGTCCTCAACGCGTCAATTTCCTCGTTCACCTGCATGGTGCCGAGTTGCGCCGCAAAGGAGGCCCCGGTACGGCCGGCCATAATAATGCCGGTCATGACCGCGGCAAGGGCGCGGACCATGCCGATGCCGACGAGACTGGCGACATAAATCTGCGCGCCGAAAATTTTGAGTTGAATAGCGCCGATAAAGGCAAGAATAAGTCCGACAAGAAAACTTATCAGAGATACAATGGGAAGGGCCTGCGCTCCGCATTCTTCCATGGTAAGGAAAAGATCGGTTTTACGGAACCGCGCCTTGCCGGCAGCGAACCTCCAGAAGGCCATGCACGTTTCGCCGATAAATGATGTGATTGCGAAATGCGCCTGCCCGAAGGAGACGGCAACGTCTCCCAGCTGTTCAAGCAGGGGGACCTTTGCTGTTTCTCTGCTGTCATCCTTCCATTCAGGCGCCGACGACGCGAGCGCCAGCAGGCGCTGCGCGCCATGAGGAAGTCCCTGCTGGTCCACCGCAACGCTGCTTGCCGCACAAAGGTCCGACAGTTTGATCAGGAATGTCAGAAGGCTGCTGTCCCAGCCCGACAGCTCCCTGCTGTCAAAAGTCACTTGTTTTACGCGTGATCCACCCTGCAGGGCATCTTTCACGCCGTCTACAGCGGGGATTGGACAGTTTCTTTTCCATTCTCCGCGCAGCTGGATCTGTAAGACGTCTTCAGCGATATGGCTGAAACCTACCTGAGGCAGCATAGTGCACCATTTCCATCGGGTCTAAAGCAGAGGTCTTGTGAATCCCGGGCGCTCGTCAGCTGGAACGAATGACATTTATTGACAATTATACTCTATTCTGCAATTTTCAATCAAGCGTTTTGCGGCAACATAGATCAGTAATGTGGAAACCTTGTTCTTCCGCTATGGAAAAGACAAATGATCCTCACGCGCGGGAAATCTTGCAATGGTTTTTATGCTTGCTGAAGGTCTCAAGCCGGCAGCATTTCACTCACCGCCACCCAGCACCTTGTAGAGCGTCACCATTGAGGTAAATCGTGCCAGCCGGACGGTAATCAAGTCCTGCTGCGCGCTATAGAGCGAACGCTGAGCATCCAGAAGGGTCAGGTAACTGTCAATCCCGTGTTTATACCGCGCATCGGAAAGGAAATAACTCCTGGCTGTGGCATCCACAAGTGACTGCTGCGCGGTCAGCTGGTCTCCTACCGTCCCTTTCTGGGCGAGGGCATCGGCCACTTCCTTAAAAGCGGTCTGAATCGCCTTCTCATACTGGGCCAGATAAATTTCACGATCAGCCTTTGCGACCCTCAAATTGGCAAGATTTGTACCGGCATCGAAAATCGGGAGAACGACTTGAGGGGCGAAGGTCCACGCAGCGGAGCCCGGTTTAAAAAGTCCGGACAACTGGTCGCTCGTAGTCCCGATCGTAGTGGATAAAGAAATGCGCGGGAAGAACGCAGCCCGTGCCGCACCAATGTTGGCATTGGCGGCTTTCAGCTGGTTCTCCGCCTGTAGAATATCGGGACGGCGCTGCAGCACCTCGGACGGCAACCCGACGCTGATGTCTTTCAGTGCTGCGATCGAATCCAGGTCTCCGGGCAGCAGTTCTGCGGGGATCGGCGTCCCCACTAAAAGCGTCAATCCGTTCTCATCCTGCGCCACCTGCCGTATGTATCGCGCAATGTCCACGCGGGCAGCCTCTACCCTGGTCTGCGCCTGCCGCAAATCCAGTTCTGAGGACAAGCCCGCCGTATGTCTCCGCTGAATCATATTGTATGTGGCCAGCTGGGCATCGAGTGTGTTCTGAGAGAGCTTCAGGTGCTCCCGGTCTGAGGCAAACGTAAGGTACGTGTTCGCAACCTCGGCTACCAGGGATATCTGCGCACTCCGGCGTGCCTGTTCAGTGGCAAAATACTGCTCAAGAGCACGGTCTTTAAGACTCCTGATCCGGCCAAAGAGATCCAGCTCATAGGAGCTGAATCCCAGGCTGGCGCTCCATTGCCGGCTGATATAAACATTTCCCGTGCCCGAAACGCTTGCAGGCAATCGCTGCTCGGTTCCCATGCCGATGGCATTTATTGTCGGAAAAAGTGTAGCACGCTGAATCTGATACTGCGCCCGTGTCTTTTCGATGTTGAGGGCGGCAACCCGAAAGTCGCGGTTGTTTGCCAGGGCCAGCTCGATCACCTTTTTTAGCTGTTCGTTCGCAAAGAAATCCTGCCATTTGATATCGAAAGCGGCCGGGGCAGGCTGTGTGGTTGTTGGTCTGGTGTCCAGGTAGGCGGTACCGGTCGGCCATGACTCGGGAACAGGCGCTGCCGGTCGGACATATTTCGGCGCCATAGTGCACCCCTGCAGAAGCATGACAATTCCCGCCGCTATAATAAATAGATTCTTTTTCATAATCTCAATGCTCCCCAGTTGGTTTTATATCAGTTGTACCGGCAACTTCATGCTTCTTCTGCCTGCCGAAATTTTTTTGAATCAGCACATAAAAAAGCGGTGCAAAGAGCGTTACCAGGAAGGTTGAAGTAACCACGCCTCCCAGCACCGCGGTGCCGATGGCCGCCTGCGCGCCCGCGCCCGCGCCGGTCGCAAATGCGAGCGGCATGACCCCGAATCCGAAAGCCAGTGACGTCATGATAATCGGCCGCATTCTCAGTTTCGCAGCTTCCAGTGTTGCGTCGACCAAACCCATACCTTCTTCCACCCGCGCCTTCGCGAACTGAACTATCAAGATGGCGTTTTTGGTGGTCAGGCCGAGTGTCGTCAATAACCCGATCTGAAAATAGACGTCATTCGGCAGTCCCCGAATGGATGATCCGATCACTCCGCCGATAACCCCCAAGGGGAGGGCCAG
>CAZYEF010000057.1:0-15477 GCA_964646375.1 uncultured Nitrospiraceae bacterium
TGCTCATTCTATCGGCATTATCTCTAAAAACTTAAGAATTAAATGAAAAAAGGAAGAATCAAAAGGAAAGGAGATTTAGCCTATTTTGGTTATTCCCGTTGCTGCTGATTAGAGGCGGTTTGGCTTGACGTTTTTTCCGGATTGCCCTATCATAAACAGCAGAATGCCGTGGAACATCGGCATCAAACTCCTGCGAGAGGTTTCATGGACATAATTTCCTTTGGCGGCACGGATCCGGGTAAAAGAAGAAACAATAATGAAGATGCCTACCTGCGGAATGACAATCTGCTTCTCTATGCCGTTGCAGATGGCATTGGCGGAAACGCGGGTGGTGAAGTTGCAAGCCGTATCGCCGTCGAAACAATTGAGGAAACTGTAACAGGCCTGCTTGGCGGAAAAGACGCGGCTTTTCCCCCAAACCTCGGCGCTCATGCTGATCCACCTCTGTTTGCGCTGCGGGAGGCAATTAATCTGGCGAATCAGAAAATTCTCAGGAGCAGTATTCAGAATCCCGCCCTTTTGGGCATGGGTACAACACTCACCGCTGCTTTTTTCAGAAATAACCATGTCCTTATCGCAAACATCGGCGACAGCCGGGCTTATCTTTTTCGCTCAGGTACCTTGAAACAATTGACCACCGACCACTCTTTCGTGGCGGAACGAGTAGCATCAGGCATGCTGACGCCGCAGGAAGCAAAACTGAGTCCCTATCGCCATGTGATCACACGGGCATTGGGGATAGATGATACGGTCCGGCCCGACTTCACGGAGCATGCAGTGCATCAGGATGATCTGGTTCTGCTCTGCACAGACGGTCTGACGGAAATGCTGGAAGATTCCGACATACAGCACATTCTTTCCGTGTCGCCGAACAGGAATGTTGTGCAGGCCCTGCTGGCTGCTGCGAATGATCGGGGAGGCGTGGATAATATCACGACAGTGGTCATGTGGATAAAAGAGGTTTAATCCACTTTGCGTGCAGTATGGTGCATGGACAGCCGGAGATAAATTCTGGAAACCAGCCGGCTTTTTGTTCAGTAAATTTCGTCAGGAGTTTCACTCCTGGAACTGAGCCAGCAGTATATCCCGCGCATTCTTGAGGATCGTTACCATGCCAAGACCGGATATTAAGGATGAATATGAAATAGTGGCCGAAATCGGGGCAGGAGGAATGGCCACGGTTTACAAGGCGATCCAGAAGTCCCTTGACCGTCCGGTTGCCATCAAGGAATTGAAGAAAACCTACCATGGGGATATGCAGACAGTCCGGCGGTTTGAGCGTGAGAGCAAGATGGCCGCCTCACTCCAGCACGAGAATATTGTTCACATCTACGACTACTGGAAGAAGCCGGCATACTCCATCGTGATGGAGTATGTGGAGGGGACCAACCTCTCGGAAATTCTGGACACGACCGGCTCCCTGCGGGTTGATGTTGGCATCATGATAGCCCTGCAGGTAAGCAATGCGCTGGAATACGCGCATATGCGCGGGCTCATCCACCGGGACATCAAGCCCAGCAATATCATGGTCTCGCGGAACGGCGAAGTTAAGCTGATGGACTTCGGCATTGCCCATACCCAAAATCTCGAGCCTCTAACCATGCCAGGCACCCTTATCGGCACGCCCGCCTATATGTCGCCCGAGCAGATTCTCGGACAGCAGCTCGACGCGCGGTCGGACATTTTTTCTCTCGGCATAGTTTTGTATGAAATGCTTACCGGTGCGAAACCGTTTGCTGACGAGGAAACCCGGGCCATAAGCGCAAAAATCGTCGCAGACGGGTTTCAGGCTCCGCGCCGCATCAATAATAAAATTCCCTGGAGGCTCCAGTGGATCATCAAAAAATGCCTCAGAAAGAAACCCCGGAGGCGCTACGGGAGCATGCTGGAGGTCCAGAGAAAACTGGAAAGACTGCTGGCAGGAAAAACAACCAAGGCCTTTTTCCAGAGGAGGATCGCTGATTATCTGGCGGCCATGAAGATAACTGAGACGGGGCCTGATCATGAAACAACGGCTGTCTCTCACGAACAGCCGGGGATGACTCTGCTCAAAAAAGCGGCGCTCATTGCGGCCGCAATCGTCATGATTGCAGCAGGTGCGTTCTACTACTCCTGGACCGACGATCCTTATCAGCCTCTGGTTGTCCTGCCGCCCGCTGCAACTTCCCCGATTTCCAAACCGCAGATAACCACAACCGGCACACCGACCATTCAGGGCGCCGTGCAGCAGGAGACTCTCTCTCAGCCGGCCAGCACATCCGTTTCCCGCGCGCAATAGTACAGGGGACACCGAATGGCCGTTTTTCCGCGTTCCAGCTACCGCTCCCGCACCATCTCGGCAACACATTCGATGTGATACGTATAGGGAAACATGTCCACGGGCTGAAGGCGGTCGAGCCTGAATCCGAACAGGTGGAAGTATTTCAGATCGCGCGCGAGCGTCGTGGGATTGCACGATACATAGATGATCTTTTGCGGCACAAACGCGAGTACGCGTTCGAGCGTCTTTAACGTTGCTCCCGCGCGGGGCGGGTCAAGTACGACGACGTCAGCGTTCATCTTCCTTTGAAGCAACCCTTTGAGTCCTTTTTGCATGTCGTCTGCAATGAACTCGGTATTTTTAATGCCGTTCGCCTCCGCGTTTGCGGTGGCGTCCTCTATTGCGGAGTAGCCTGATTCGATCCCGATGACGCTCCCGGCTTGCTGGGCGATCGGAAGCGCGAAATTTCCGATGCCGCAATAGAGATCGAGCACCGTCTCGTTTCCGGAGAGCGCGATGAAATCCAGGACCGTCCGGACCATGTTGATGTTCTGCTCCCAGTTGACCTGAAAAAAATTCCCCACCGTGGCGTGAATCGTCAGACCGCCAAGTTCAAGCGCAAGTCGGTTTTCGCCGTGGACAAACGTTTTTTTCCTCCGTGCAAAGCCGGTTATGCCGATTACCTGAGGAATGATTCTGACAAGATCGGCGAAGAATGATTCAGGAAGAGAAAAATGCTCCTCGTCGCTGAAAAGAAGAACGTGGACCTTTTCTGCAGGCGTTGCGTTAATGTGGATTTCTTTCAGCACGGGAAGCTGGGGCGACAGCGTCCGGACGGCATCCAGGGTTTTATTAATAATTGGATGGAGGAGAAAAGCATTTTTGACTTCAATCAAATTATAAGTTCCGTGCCGGAAGAAACCGATTTGCTGTTTTCCTGCCACGGTCCGTACGTTAAACTGGGTGCGCAGGCGATAGTGTTCGATGCGCGGCGAGGGCAGAATGGACAGCGGCTGCTTTGGCTCCAGGCCGCCGATTCTCTTGAGGCTGTCCAGGAGAATATCCTGCTTCAACCGCAATTGGGCGGGATATGCAATGTGGGGCCAGGTGGCGCCGGTGTATTGTTCCTCTGCGGTACGGGGTTGCAGGATCCGGTCTTTCGATGGAGTGAGAACGTCCAGGAGATCCGCCTCAAAGATTCCTTTTCTTTTTCTGCGGATGACAATACTGACGCGTTCTCCCGGCAGGACACCCGGAACAAAAACCGCCTGGCCTGTTTGGAGACGACCCAAACCACTGCCGCCATATACGAGCTTCTCAATAAGGATTTCCGCCTGATCGTTCATTTGAGCAGCTTCTGCACCGTCTCGCGAAGTTGCGTTGTGTCGGCGGATTTTACAATGTAGGCGTCTGAGCTCCAACTGCCGAAGTCCTGTTTGTATTCCTCATACGCGGTGCAGATAATGATGGGGAGGCTGGGATCTTTTTCCTTCATCTTGCGCAGCGTCTCAATGCCGTCCATGTCGGGCATGCGCATGTCGAGCGTAACAACATCAAATTTTTCTGATGCCATTTTCTCGAGCGCCTGGGCGCCGTTTGAGACCGTTGTCACGGCAAGGCCCATCTCCTCGAATTCCACCTTGTAGAGTTCTCTGATGTTTTCTTCATCATCGATAACAAGAATTTTTTTCATGGTCCCTCCTTGGATCTCATCGCAGTGGTTGTTCTGTATTTCGCTGTGCGGAACACGGCAACTTGAACGTAAAGACTGCGCCTCCAGTTTCACTGTTGCGTATTTCGATCCGCCCTTTGTGGGCTTTGATAATTCTGTTGGTAATCGGTAGGCCGAGTCCCGTACCGCGGGGTTTTGTGGAATAGTAGGGATTGAAAATATTATGCATGACTTTCGCGGAAAGGCCGGGTCCGGTATCCGCGATCTCGATGGCGGCTTCGCTGGTCTCCGGCATGAAAAAGGTCTTGACGGAAAGAGTTCCGCCATGCTCCATGGCCTCTATTGCGTTTTTCATGACATTGATCAGCGCCTGTTTTATCTGCTGCGCGTCCATCATGAGACACGGCAGGGAAATCGCCAGATCGTGAATGACGCGAATGTGGCGCTGTGCAAACTCCAGTTCGTACAACAGGAGGATGTCTTGGATGATATCGTTTATATTTACTTCGGTCAACTGCAGGGATGTTGACTTTATATAGGAAAGGTTGTCGTGAACGATTCCCTCCAGGCGTGAAACCTCGCTCAAAATGATGTCGATATACTTCTTATCCTCTCCCTGGTGTAGTTTCTGGGCCAGTCGTCTGGTAAACCCGCCGATGGAGACGAGGGGATTTCTTATCTCATGAGTAATTTCGGCGATCATGGCGCCAAGAGCGGCCATTTTTTCCGACTGGACGAGTTGCTCGTGCAGGGCTTTCATATCCTTGTTCATCGTCTCGAGATTCGTATGAATGATGGCGTTTTCAATGGCGAGGGCAGCCTGGTGAGCAAACAGCGTAAAAAACCGGATGTCGTCGTCGGTAATGGGCCGTCTGTTGAACATATTGTCCACGAGCATGATGCCGATAACTCTGTCTTTTGCCACAAGCGGAACAGTTGCGAAACTTTCAGCCTGGAGTGTTTCCCTGAGTTCTTTCGGTACGATGGGGTTTGAAACCGCATCAACGATGTTGTACGGCCGCTTGTTGAGAGCGGTAAGCGCCAGAACTCCCTCTTCAGGCAGCAGCGGAATCCGGATGCTTCTCGCCAGGGTGTTAAGTGCTGATTCCCGATGCTCAAAAAGTTCACCGGTCTGGATCCATTCCAGGAGGTTTCGGTGCCTGGTCGTTACTTCGCTCCAGTCACGGCCGGCTTCTTCCCAGGTTGTCGGCCCGATGCCCATCATCCCCTGCAGGGTGTTGGTGCGTTCGTTGGTGAGGAACAGGAGGGCTCTGTTGAAGCCAAGGCCGCTGCCGCCCATGGTGGCTGCGGTCAGAATGATTCTCAGAAGGCGGTCCAGATTCAGGGTTGTGCTCATGGCTGTGCCGATATCATACAAGATGGAAAGCTCCTGCGCCCTGGTTCGTGTTTCCGTAGCGAGGACTTCCATGCGCTCATACATCACGGCATTTTCAACCGCGGTGGCAGCCCCGGCGGCAACGGTGGTCAGGAACTGGAGATCGGCTTCCTGAAAAGACCGCCCCTCCTGCCTGTTGTAGAGCGTGATGACTCCAAGCACCTTGTCCCGAAACAAGAGGGGTGAACTGACGATCGAGACGTCATGCAAATCAGCCGCATCCGGCAGCGAGGCATCCGCGGCGGCGTCCGGGATCAGGATGGAAGTTTTTTCCCGTGCGACCTGTTCCGCAACTGTGCTGCCTATTTTGGCATCAAACATCGCTATCGCATCCCCGATGATGCTGTAGGATGAAAACATTTTATGCGGAGGTATTTCCGGAAGATTTATGAGCCTGATGGTGCAGCCCTGCGCGCGGATTGATTCCGTACTGTTTCTCGCCACAAGGGAGAGTATCTGGTCAAGGTCGAGGGTGGAGGTGAGCGCCATGCTGATCCGGTAAATGGTCGCAAGCTCGGTCAGACGGTCCTGAACACTTTGAAAGAGCTGCGTGCTTTTAATGGCCCCTGCAAGCTGGTTGGCCGTGGTGGTAAGGAGCGTAATGTCGGATGTGGCGGGATTCCATGCAGGGGCCGAGAGCGCGAAGATCACACCAAGGCAGCGGTCTTCATCCAGGATCGGAGCGGCTGCAAGCGATTTGAATTTTTCAATTCCCGATATGGGAACATAGGAGAATCGCGTGTCGGAAAAGGGGTCCTCAAGAGCCAGGGGCACCCGCTGTTCAGCTACCCATCCCGCGATGCCGACCCCGATGGGAAATGTGATTTTACCCACGGCTTCCTGATTCAGTCCGGTCGCGGCCGTGAGCGTTAATGTTTTGCCGGTGCGGTCTGCCAGAAATATGGAAGAACCGTCCTTGCCCATCCCCTGCGCTACAACCTCGACGATTCGCTGGAGTTTTTTGTGGAGGTCGTCTGCGGAATTTGATATTCGGCTGATCTCACTCAGGATGCTCAGCTCTATTTTTTCTATTGTTTCCATAATCAGGACTGTCATTCAACACCCGGGAAAAGGTTTCAGTGGCGCGAATCCCGTGCGGCGCTATTTTTTATCGCTTTTTTGTATATTTTTACATATTCATGGGCCGAGTGCTCCCAGGAAAGATCCTGCTTCATGCCGTTCCGCATGAGGCGTTTCCATGCTTTTCTCTCCCGATAAAGCGCGGCGGCGTGTTGGCAGCAGCGTGCAAGGCTGGACGCTGAATATTCTTCAAAAAGAAATCCGGTTCCCGTCCCTGCTTCAGGATCATACGCTGAAACGGTGTCCGCCAGACCTCCTGTTTTCCGGACTACCGGAACGGTTCCGTAACGCAGCGCGATCATCTGGCCGAGGCCGCACGGTTCATAGCGGGATGGCATGAGGAACATGTCGCATCCCGCATAAATATTCTTTGCCATCCGATCATTGTACTGCAGCAGGACGTGCATCCGGTCCTGGTAATGGTCGGCTGTTTCCGTCAGGAGCCGGTGATATTTTTCATCTCCGGTTCCGAGGATGATCATTTGTACGTTGAGCGCCATGATTTCCGGAAGGGCATCAACAAAAATATCCAGGCCTTTCTGGTCGACGAGGCGTGTGACCATGCCGAAACAAGGAGCATCGGATGCAGGAAGGCCGGTTGCAGCTTGAAGCGTCTGCTTGCAGTATTGTTTTCCGGCAAGTCGCATCGGACCGAATGTCCTGGGAAGGGTGCGATCATGCGCCGGGTCATACAGATGATAATCAATCCCGTTTATAATTCCGTACAGTTCCTCCGACCGTTTCTTCAGTACGCCTTCTAGGCCATAGCCGTATTCAGGTGTCTGGATCTCACGGCTGTACGTTTTGCTTACTGTTGTGATTATGTCTGAGTAAACAAGACCGGCTTTCAGAAAATTGATTCTGTCCCAGAATTCTATACCTTCGGGAGTAAAGACATCCCAATCGAGCCCTGCCAGGCGTATGTTCTCCTTGGGGAAAAGGCCCTGATAGCCAAGGTTGTGCACCGTGAAGATTGTTTTTGTGCGGTGCAATACGGGGTGGTTTGGATAGAATTTTTTCAGATAAAGCGGTGTGAGGGCTGTCTGCCAATCATTGCAGTGAATGATATGAGGGCTGAACTTCAGGGCGCAGCAGAGCTCCAAAATCGCGCGGGAAAAGAAGATGAACCGTTCGGCATTGTCGGGATAATCGGCGTTTGTTGTGCCGTAGAGTTCCGGCCGGTCGTAAAACGTATCCTTGCCGATGAAATACATGGTAATGTTTTCGCCCAGGGTTCCCTGAAAGACATCACAGCGCTCATTCCATGCACCGAGTTGCACGGAGAAGGTGCTGATAAGCCGGAGGCCGGCGGCTGAGGGATCCACCTGCCGGTAACGCGGCATGACAACACGTACGTCATGACCAAGCGATGCGAGCGCCACGGGGAGGCTTCCGGCAACATCAGCGAGGCCCCCGGTTTTGGCAAAAGGCGCTACTTCAGATGCCGCAAAGAGAATTTTCATAGTTTGATTTCCCGCAGGAACTTGGCCGTGTCCTCGGGTGGCGTGGGGTTTATATAGAAGCCCGATCCCCATTCAAAGCCTGCAACGTTTGTCAGTTTGGGCATGATCTCGATATGCCAGTGGTAGTAATCGTTGCGTTCATCCCTGAACGGAGAGGTATGGACCACATAGTTATAGGGGGGATTCGAAAGCGCCCGGTCGTTTCTTCGCAGAATATCCTGGAGCAACCCCGCAAGATCATGAAAATCTTCGTTGGATGAATAGGAGAAGCAGGAAACATGGTTCTTCGGCAGTATCCATGTTTCAAAGGGAAAACGCGGCGCATACGGCGCGAGTGCGACAAAACGCGGTGTCTCCGACACCATCCGCGTACCTGACTGCATCTCCTGCCGGATGATGTCGCAAAAAATGCAGCGTTCCTTCATGTCATAGTGCCGTTTGCTTCCATCGATTTCGTCCTGCACCTGAATCGGTATAATTGGAAGGGCGATGAGTTGAGAATGCGTGTGCTCGAGCGTGGCGCCGGCCAGAAGCCCTTCATTTTTGAAAATGAGGGTGTACTGAAAGCGCTTATCCCGCTTCAGGTCCTCCATGCGGTCCCGGTAAGCCCGAAACATATCCTGAACGGCCTGCAGCGGAAGGGAGGTAAGCGTGGCATCATGGTCGGGGCTTTCTATGATCACCTCATGAGCACCGATGCCGTTCATCTTGTCGAAGATGCCCTCCCCCTGTCTGTTCAGGTCACCTTCAACCTGGAGCGCCGGGAACTTGTTGGGTACGACACGAAGCCTCCATCCGGGCCCGTTTGGCTGGCCCGTATCCCGATAGGCGAGCACCTCGTTTGGCGTGGTACGCTCATTACCTGCATCAAAGGGGCAGAATCCCCCTGTTTTTTTACCGCGCTGATCATGGAAATCCGTGGGCCGTTTGCCGCGTTCGGATGAGATGATTACCCATCGGCCGGTAATGGGGTCTTTTCGCAATTCTGGCATGGTTGCTCCTCGATCCGCAGGCAGCGTGATACTGATTTATCCGCGAAAATGCCTGCTGTCTTATTCTATCCGTATTATATCCGTCTCGTATGATGTTGTCAAAAATACTCTTGGTGTGCTAAGATGAATCGTTATGGCAGGTAAAATGGACAGGGTTTCAGTGACGCTCGGGAATTTTTTGAACGCTCATGGTCTTGCGGGGCGTTTGAGCGAATATCGTATTATCGGAAAATGGGAGAAGACCGTCGGAACGGTGATTGCGCGCCACGCTCAACCGCAGCTGATACGGGGGAAAAAACTCACGCTCATTGTTGACAGTCCTGCCTGGATGCAGCAGCTTTCGCTGCTCAAACAGGAACTTATCGAAAAAGTGAATAAGAGCTTTGGAAAAGAGGTGATACGGAGTATCACACTGAAGCTGGGTGAAATCGCCCCGGCGCCGGTGCACCGCGAAGAATCTTCTTCTCACGAAAAACTCAGTCGGGAAGATGTTGCTGAAATGGAAGCATATCTCCAGGGAATACGCGATTCCGACATTCGACGGGCTGTCCGGGATGTAATGGAAAAAGATTTTTTGAACAGAAAAAAAAATCATAAGACGTGAACGAATCGAATCAATCCCTGCGACAGAGAATTCTCTGATTTCTGTCGGTAGAAGAGTGCCGTAAATCGCGGGTCGTCATGTTCTGCGATGGGTCTTCTGCTTCTGCCGGAGAGTGGGGAGCCACTCATGAGACTGCCGCGATGCTACGTTTTGTGCGGTTGTTGTCCGGCCATGCCCCACAGCGATTTTTCCTCCTTAATCCTCCTCCAAAAACGGACGAAAAGAATAAATTTTAAAAGAATAGCCGCCTTGTTTTTTTTGTTGTTTTTTCCCAAGGGGATATGTTACAATGCAAATCAAAAAAAGTTTTATTGGTTTAGACTTTAAAAATATTGCTTTCGCTCGGGAGTGCCTTCAATAAGTAGTACTTCAAGGCCGCATCATCACGTGCAGACATGATGCTGCGCTGCTTGCGCGAGTTTACATACCGATTACAGCTGAACTAACTAAAGGAGGGGAAACATTATGCAGTGGAAGATGGTAACCGATCCTTTCGATAATATAGGCCTGTCCGCGCTGTTGGCGGCAATACCGATTTTATATCTGTTCTGGGCGCTGGCCTATGTCCGTATGAAAGGGCACTGGGCTGCTATCAGTGGAACCATCATCGCTATTCTTGTTGCTATTCTCGGCTACGGCATGCCGGTGGAGCTTGCAATGGCATCCACCTTTTTCGGAAGCCTTTTCGGACTTTGGCCGGTGGGATGGATCGTGGTCACCGCAATTTTCCTGCTGAGCCTTTCCATCAGGACCGGTCAATTTGAAATCATCAGAAATTCCCTTGCCGCAGTTACGGCTGACCGGCGCATGCAGGCGCTCTTGATTGCCTTTTCATTCGGCGCCTTTATTGAGGGGGCCTCGGGATTCGGTACTCCCGTGGCGATTACCGGCGCGATGCTGATAGGCCTTGGATTCGAACCATTATACGCTGCCGCCATATGTCTTCTCGCAAATACCGCTCCGGTGGCATTTGGCGTCATCGGCATTCCGGTTACGGTGGCCAGCCAGGTTTCCGGCGTTGATCTGACGGCCCTCAGCCAGTTGGTAGGCCGCACGCTGCCGTTCCTCAGTCTTATTATTCCTTTTTATATTGTGGTGCTCATGTCAGGATGGAAAAAAGGAATGGTTGTATGGCCCGCCTGCCTGGTGTGCGGCGGCTCGTTCGCAATAACCCAATGGTATGTTTCCAACTTTATTGGTCCGCAGCTCACCGATATTGCCGCCGCTCTTGTCTCGATTGTCTGTCTCACGGTTTTTCTGCACAGATGGCATCCGAAAGACGTCTGGACCTTTGAGCATGAGCCTGATGCAGTCGGCAGAGAGGAATTGAAATACACGGGAGGCCAAATATTCAAGGCATGGGCGCCGTTCATTATAATGTCCATTTTCGTGGCTGCCTGGGGTATTGGGCCTATCCGATCAGTCCTCGACTCTTTTGGTCTGGTGAAGATAGAGATCCCCATGCTTCACAACGCGGTGATACGAGGTGGGGTTCCCATGCCGGCCGTTTACAGCTTTAATATTCTGAGCGCGGCAGGCACCGCGATGCTCTTTGCAGCGATTTTTTCCATCCCCGTTATGGGGGCATCCCTGCAAACGGTTGTCACGGTGGCAAGAGAAACCATTACAAGGCTTCTCTGGACGATGGTTACCATTGCGTCGATTCTCGGTTTTGCTTATATTATGAACTTTTCGGGAATGGCGGTCACGCTTGGTTATGCCTTCGCGCAAACGGGTGTTTTCTTCCCGTTCTTTGCCGCCTTCCTCGGCTGGCTGGGCGTATTCATGACGGGATCCGATACGTCCTCCAACGCGCTGTTCGGAAAACTGCAGGAAGTCACCGCGCGTGCAATCGGTGTGGACCCGGTGGTTACCGTTGCGGCCAATGCATCCGGCGGCGTGTGCGGGAAAATGATTTCACCGCAGTCACTTTCCGTCGCAACAGCTGCAACGCACCTGGTGGGGCGGGAGGCGGATATTCTGCATTTGACGATCAAACACTCGATTATTCTGACAGCATTGATCGGTGTCTTTGTCTACCTGCAGGCCTATGTTCTTACCTGGATGATTCCTGTTTACGAGAAAACGACCGTTGCAGCGCCGGTTGCAGCCGCAGCAGCGGCATCGGCATCGCAGACGGAAGGACTCATCTACCTGTCGGTGACCCTGGGGGTAACGATCATCCTGATCATTTCGGCAATCAGTGCGGCAGGAGCCCGGACGCGCTCGGCCTGATCGGTTTTTCCACGAAGCTCGAAAAAAGGAGCCGCAGCTTGATGCTTTGGCCGGACAACTGTTTTCACCAAGGAGATAATTCAGCGACAGAAAAATATATTAACAAAACACAGGATGCGGGCGGTGGCAGCTCAAGCGGACAGTATTCCTAATCCAGTACGTATATTTCCATTCGTTGCTATGTGTAACAATGTATATATTCAAAATGGGGGAGGGGAACATGGATCGGCAGGACATATATGTTAAGACCGATAAGGCTTCCGAGGAAATACAGCAGAGAAAGTACAAGTTGTCTCAGGCATTACGCTCGCTCCTGATCATGATTGACGGCACAAAAACTATCGGCTCCTATATAACCCAGGCCGTTGCGCTCGGCGACGTCTCGTCGATGCTTCTGGAACTGGAGCAGCAGGGATTTATCAAGAAAAACACAGATGCCCCCAGAGCCCTGCCGACCAGCATACCGGGTGGAAAAGCTGTTCCTGGATCAGGTTCGGAAAAAGGTCCGGCGAAGGCCGGGGGCGGCATGATAGACCTTGGCACCCTGTTTACTGCCGGAGACCAGGATAAGAACAAAAAGAAATAGGGCTCCTTGAGTTGCGTATAGAAATGATCGCAGCATCGTAGCATCTGCTATCTGTTCAAAACAGCCAGCCGAATGGACCCGGAGGCAGGAAAAATTCTTTCTTGCCTCCGCAATTTTTTCAGTACACCTGTCTTAATCTTCCCGAAAACGTTCCTCAAAAATTAATCTCCGCGGCATGGTGTTTTCCGGCTCCTGCCGGAGGGAACTCGATGAGACATATCTCGGCAGATTGACCAGCATTTAATTTTCTCCAGAATAGACGTTCGCGCATTGCATCGTTCCTTTCGCAGATTAGCCGTCGCTAATACTCTAGGATGAATTAAAGTCAGTGGCGATGTGCATCCCACGGGAATTTCTTATCGAAAACTTACATTCCATAATACCAAGGAAGCACTTTTCTCTGGTTTTTTCGTGTTCCTTGGCAGCGCAGAACACGCTCGGATTTTTTTTCAACAAGAATATATTATTTTGTTACAATTAAAAATAACCATTCGATAAATATATTTATTGTCTTTAAAACGATTTGTTTTACCTATTTGACAAACAAAAATCTTGATGTTAAAAATATTAAAATTTTTTGATACGGCAGAAGAGCATGAAAATCAGTCTTCCGTCTGCCTTGCATGATTATTACGAAAGACATCGGTGCTTATTTTTGAAGGAGGAAGGTATGGGAAAGAAAGACGAAGTCAGTAATCAGTTTCTTGAAGCTCTTGAATTCCGCGGAATCAAACGAAGAGATTTTTTGAAATTCTGCGGTGCAACCGCAGCTCTTATCGGCCTTTCCGAATTGCATGCGCCTCATATCGCAGCTGCTTTGGAAAAAGCCGCTAAAAGACCGCCTGTTATCTGGCTCAACTTTGGATCATGTTCAGGATGTACCGAGGCTTTTGTCAAGGCATCCTATCCGACTGCTGCAGATGTTATCCTCGATGTATTGAGCGTGAATTACAACGAGACCATCATGGCTGCAGCGGGTCATCAGGTGGAGGAAGTACTCGAGCAGAATAGAAAGGCAGGAGGATATATCCTGATCGTTGAAGGGGGAGTGCCGACGAAAAAGGGATATGGCACGATGGGTGGGAAAGAAATGATTGATGTCCTGAAGGAAATGGCCGGACCGGCCATAGCCGTGGTTGCGGTGGGCAGCTGCGCCACCGACGGCGGTGTGCCTGCGGCTAAACCAAATCCAGCCCAATATATCGGCACCGGTGCTGCTCTTGACAAACTCGGCATCAAAAAGCCGCTCATCAACCTTGATCGTTGCGCACAGAACCCTGAGTATCTTGTCGGTGTGGTTGTCAATTACCTCCTTCTGAAGAAACTTCCCGAACTCGACAGCCTTGGCAGGCCCACCATGTATTATGGCCAAACCATCCATGATAATTGTGAACGGCGCGCGCATTTTGATGCCGGCAGGTTCGTGGAAAAATTCGGCACCAAAGAAGAGACCCTCCAGTATTGCCTTTACAAAGTCGGCTGCAAAGGTCCCATGGCCTACTCGGCATGTCCGAAGATTCAGGACAACGGGCATACCAGCTGGTGTATCAAGGCTGGAGCTCCCTGCCTCGGCTGCTCGGAACGCGGCTGGACGGATAAGTTTGCCGGATTCTACGAACCGCTTCCGGGTGTCAAGATACCCGGCTTGGGAGGCGTTGAAGCAGGCGCCGACAAGTTAGGCGCAGTGGCGGCGGTGGCAACAGCCGCAGGCATCGCGATCCATGCCGTCGCAACGAAAGCTTCAGGCAGGACCAAAGGACACAACGGAGGTGAAAAATAATGGCCAGGATTACTGTTGATCCACTTACCAGAATAGAAGGACACCTGAAGGTTGATGTAGAAATCGAAGGTGGAAAAGTAAAAGACGCCTGGATGTCCGGCACAATGTTCCGGGGTTTTGAGATCATTCTGCAGGGCAGAGATCCCCGAGACGCCTGGCATATTGTTCAGCGCATCTGCGGTGTCTGTCCGACCTCCCACGGTCATGCTTCTTCCATGAGCATGGACGATGCATTCAAAGTAAAACCGCCTGACAACGGTCGGATTATCAGAAACATCGTTGAAGGTGCACAGTTCGTGCATTCGCACATTTTGTGGTTCTACCATTTGAACGCCCTTGACTACGTTGACATCGTATCAGCACTTAAGGCGCAGCCACGAGAAGCCTCGCTTAAGAAAGTGCAGAAAAGATTGAAAGCATATGTGGATTCCGGCCAGCTCGGTCCTTTCGCAAATGCGTATTGGGGACACCCCGCCTACAAGCTGCCGCCTGATCTTAACCTGCTCGCTGTTGCGCATTATCTCGAAGGACTTGAAATGCAGGCGAAAGCCGCACAGGTCAGCGCGCTATTCGGTGGAAGAATGCCTATGACCATGACCAGCCCTCCAGGCGGATCCAACCACGTGCCGAGCGTTGACGATCTGAAGAACTACCTGTTCCGCGTGAAAGAGCTTCAGGATTGGATTGACAATACGTTTATTCCTGATGTGCTCGCCATTGCCCCGTATTATCTTGATCATGCAGCTATTGGAAGAGGACCTGCCAACTTTCTGTCGTGGGGCGTTTTCGAGGATGCATCTTTTGATCCCAAGAAGCGGCTTTTCCCCAGAGGTGTGCTGCTTGCGAAAGATTTCCCGAAAATTCAGGAGGCAAAACCGGAGGATGTCACCGAGCACGTGACCCGCGGATGGTATAAGAACGGCAAACCGCTGAACCCCAGTGTCGGTGCGACTGAACCTGAGTTCACGGGATATGATGCGAACAAAAAATACAGCTGGTCCAAGGCGCCACGCCTTAACAATAAGCCCATGGAGGCAGGAGCCCTTGCGCGCATCCTTGTTGCATATGCAGGCGGTAACCCTACGGTGAAGAAGACTGTTAACGATGTCCTGGCCAAACTCGGGCAGGCCGGGAAGCCGCAGGTTCTGATGAGCGTTCTCGGAAGAATTGCAACGAGGGCCCTGGAGGCAAAGATCGTTGCGGACAACATGTACCAGTGGGGTCTCGATATGATTGAAAATATATCGAAGGGAAATACCGCAGTGTACAACGACTACAAGATCCCTGATAAGGCTCGGGGGGTCGGCCTTTGGGAAGCACCGCGCGGCGCTCTGGGGCATTGGATTGACATCGAGGGAAAGAAAATTAAGAATTATCAGGCAGTGGTGCCCTCAACATGGTACTGCTCA
>CAZYEF010000058.1:0-15390 GCA_964646375.1 uncultured Nitrospiraceae bacterium
CCGCGCAATATCCAGCACAATTCTGTCGGGAGAATGCAGTACAAAATCCTTGACCTCACCCGCCGCGGCATCAAGACGAACAACAATCGTGTTTCGTCCCGCTTCCTGCACCGACTCCAGCCCCCGCACCACACCGTCCTTAATAACCGGCAGCTGCGACTGCACCACCAGCGGCATGTTGTACGCAGCAAACATGAGGGTCTTGCCGTCGGCAGTCTTATTCAGCACATAGGGAGAAGCGGTCTCCACTTCGAGAACGATGCGCGTGAAGGCGGAATATGAAAAATGCCGCACATTTTTTACAACCAGTCCCTTTTCTGCTGATAGCGCGCTCGTTGACGCTACCAGCATGAGAAGGAGAACAAACTTGATCACCGTCCGCATACCGCCGGTTATACTAACACAAGAGATAGATTAGTGCAAGAAAAAGGCGGGAAAACCGCAAAAAAATCATACAGTACCAGGAGAATTTGCATTCTCGTTTCCGGCATGTTAATCTACTGTTCCATGAATGCGTTGAAAGTTTTCGGCATAACAGGTCTGATCAGCCGGGCCATGCCAGAGGCCTACGAACACCGCCCCCAGCAGACTGCCATGGCGGAGGCTGTGGAACATTCCCTTGACGCAAAAACACATTTGATCGTCGAAGCCGGCACCGGTGTGGGGAAAAGCCTTGCCTATCTCGCCCCCCTGATCCATTGGGTGCGGCAGGAAGGCTGCCGGGCCGTGGTTGCCACCTATACGAAAGCGCTCCAGCAGCAGCTTGTGGGCAAGGACCTTCCCTTTCTCAGAAAAGTGCTGGGAGAGTTTCGTTTCAGCCTCTGCGTAGGCGGTGAAAACTATCTCTGCCTCCGAAGGTTTGACCATCTGCGCATGGGAGATCTGTACGAACAATCCGAACTGGAAGGACTGAACCGTCTCTTCGCATGGTCCACGCGAACACGGACTGGACTGAAGAGTGAACTTGAATTTGTGCCTGCCGCTGGCCTCTGGACAAAAGCCTGCCGGCAGGCGGACCTCTGTTTCGGAAAAGAGTGTGGATTTTTCAGGGATTGCTGCTACCAGAAAGCAAGGGCATCCGAACAGCAGGCGCAGATTCTCGTGGCAAATCATCATCTCTTTTTTGCCGACATGGCAACAGGCGGCAATATCCTTCCTTATTATAAAGCCGTCGTTTTCGATGAAGCGCACCAGCTGGAGGACGTGGCAACCGACTACCTCGGCGTGGAGGTCACCAATTATTCGGTGCGCTATCTTCTTGATTCTCTTCTCAGCTACCGCACGCGCAAAGGATTGCTCACCCGCCTGACCGCGCAGGACAGCGAGGTGCAGCGCCTGCGTGGCATGGTGGACGGACTCCGGGTCACCGCGGACAATTTCTTTTTCAATCTCCATCCGCTCCTGCGCGACGAACCGGCGCTCCGAATTAAAACGACAAACATCATACCGGATATTTTGAGCGGCCCGCTGCTTGAAATGAGTGATGCCTTGCTCAGCCTCACGGCGGAAACGCAGGAAGAGGAATTTGAAATCAAGGCATTTGCTGGAAGGGCTCAGACAATCGCCACCGCAGTGCGGACAAATCTCGCGCAGAGTGCGGAAGGACTCGTCTATTGGGCTGAACGTGAAAACAACCGGTACCGGCTCGTCGCATCGCCCATCGACATCGCCGAATCACTGAAAGAACAGCTTTTCGAAAAGACGGACACCGTCGTGCTTACCTCGGCGACACTCTCAGCCGGCGGCACCTTCACGTATATCAAGAACCGCCTGGGCCTTGATGCCCCCTTGGAACTCAGGCTCGACTCGCCCTTCGACTTCGAAAATCAGGCGTTGCTATATATTGCTTCCGGTCTCGCTGACCAGCAGGAGGAGGGATTTCAGGAAAAGTTCGAGGCGGAGTTGATATCCGTGCTGTCCATAACAAAAGGCAGAACGCTGGTGCTTTTTACCAGCTATGGCCAGCTGCGAAAAAGCGCTGAAGCATTGCGAAAAAAAATGCCGAATCTTGATTTTCTGTGTCAGGGAGAGGTGCCGGCGTACCGGCTGATCGAACAGTTCAAGCTGGCTTCCGACGCGGTGCTCATGGGGACGGCGTCATTCTGGCAGGGCATTGACATCCCAGGGGATTCCCTCCAGTGCGTGGTAATCGCGAAACTGCCGTTTGCGGTGCCTGACGAGCCGATCATAGAGGCAAGGATGGAGCGGCTGAAAAACCCCTTTTTTGAGTATCAGGTGCCGCAGGCTACGCTCTTGTTCCGCCAGGGATTCGGCAGGCTCATTCGCACCAAAACCGATTGGGGGGCGGTCGCAGTGCTCGATTCCCGGCTCGTGACAAAAAACTACGGCAAGTGGTTTTTAAAATCCATCCCCCCGTGCCGGATTACGGACGATCGGGAAGACCTTAGAAGCTTTTTCAGCCGGCTAGGAAATAACACGGCTACCCCGTAATCGCCTGTTGAAAATACAAACGGTTGCAGAAAATGCGTCCCCTCCAACTACCAGGTTTCAGGAATCTATTCCTTTCATGGACATCTGTCGCGGAAAAAATCCGTTCTTCTCAAAAACTGGTGCGGAACCAAGTATCAGGTTTCCTGACAGCAGGTCGAACAATGTCCACGGGTTCAAGCCCAGAGTGGAGGCGCCGGTTCACCTGTTTTCTCAGCGCTTCAGGGTTTTAAGCCACGCGGCGAGACGCTCACAGCCGGATCTCAGCTTTTTAACATCTGTTGCATACGAAAACCGCACATGATCCCCCGCTTTGAATGAACCAAAATCGTATCCCGGGGTAAGCGCGACTTTTGCTTCCCGCAGCGCACGGTCGGCAAATTCACGGCTGTTCATGCCCCATTGCTCAATGCCTGCATAAATATAGAATGCTCCTTCAGGATCAACCGGAATACGGAAGCCGAGTTCCTTCAGCGCGGGAAGCAGAAAGTCTCTTCGCTCCTGGTAGCATCTGCGCATGGAGTCGGTTTCTCCCGTGGATTCGAACGCCTTTACTGCGGCATACTGAGACAGCGTGGGCGGCGAAATAAATACGTTTTGCGCCACCGTTTGAATAGACCTCACCAGTTCCTCAGGCACAACCATCCAGCCGAGCCGCCATCCGGTCATGGCAAATGCCTTTGAAAATCCATCTACCACGATGATCCGATCGGACAAAGCAAGGGCTGTGCGTATTTTTTCCTTATAATAAAGCCCTCGGTAAATTTCATCCACGACAAAAATTCCATCGTTCTTCGCCAGAACCCGTTCCACAGACAGCATGGTGTCCTCGCGATACACCGTGCCGGTCGGATTTACCGGGTTCGAGATGATTAACAAATCCGGAATGCCGCCTGACACAAGTGCGGTATCCGTAACCTCAAATTGTGTCTCTGCGGACACAGGAACGGCGCGCAC
The DNA here is from genome assembly GCA_964646375.1 of uncultured Nitrospiraceae bacterium. GTDB lineage: Bacteria > Nitrospirota > UBA9217 > UBA9217 > UBA9217 > JBAZLV01. The sequence goes on from CAZYEF010000058.1 coordinate 3,406, forward strand.
GGCTGCGTCAAAAAGGACGGCAAAATTTTTATAACAAGGGTAGCCGGGATCAGACAGGGCAAGGGTCATTCCCCGCTCTAAAAGTACTGAGAAAAGCAGGAGAAACGCTCCCGAAGTGCCGTTGGTAATAATAACCCGCTCGGGAGAAACTTTGACGCCATCGTTCTCGCGGTAGTGCTCCGCAATCAGTTTTCTCAGCTCAGGAATGCCGAGGCTGTGTGTATAAAAAGTCCGATCTCCCTGGATTGCCGCAACGGCGGCTTCCTTGACCGCTGCAGGTGTCGGAAAATCCGGCTCACCGATTTCCAGATGCACAATGTGCTCACCCCGGGCTTCCATGGCCCGGGCCTGCTCCAGCAGTTCCATCACGAAAAAAGGTGTCATTATTTTGGATCGTGCAGTAGTCTTCATGAAATCGTCCCAGTCAGCAGCCGCCGGTAGCATGCTGCATTATTTCTTAAGTATATGTGGAAAATTCCGGGCTCCGGAGCGGTCTTACGAGAGGCAATCCCGCAACTCCGCCCGCCAGCATGACAAAAGAGTACAACAAGTAAGCGCCAATTGCAAGAGGAGCGGTAGCCCCCCCCCGACTGTAGGGATTGAAATATACGGCATGCGCAGCGGGCCGCAAAAAATCGTTTCCGCTGCACCGGCACTCGCACGCATATCCGGTCATTTCGGCAAACCGGTTTCGCACAAATAACACCATTCCCTCTTTGTTTGCAAAACATATGCGCGGTAATCGTAACCGCAGCTTCGAAGCTGCTCCCCAAAAAGTCCTTGCAACTGCTCGAAAAACAAACTATAATTCAGAATCCAATTCGCGGTGCAATCCGGTAGTACAACTATGTCAATGAAAAAAATACAGGAACTCAGGGAAAAAATCAACGAGCTTGACGATAAGTTGATTGACCTTCTCAACGAACGCGCCAAAATCGTTGTTGACGTAGGCAATATAAAAAAAACCGAAAAGCTTGATTTCCACTCGCCCTCACGGGAGCAGGAAATATTCGAACGGCTGGCCACACGCAACAAAGGACCGTTTCCGCAGGACACCCTGCGGGCCGTCTATCGGGAGATACTTTCATCATCTCTTTCCCTCGAACGACCGCTCAAGGTGGCATATCTCGGCCCTCGCGCCACGTTCACCCATATGGCGGGCATGCAGCAATTCGGCCTTGCGGCACAGTATGTGCCGGTGGAGAGCATCCGGGACGTATTCACGGAAGTGGAGCGCGGCCGCGCTGACTACGGCGTGGTGCCGGTGGAAAACTCCACTGAAGGCGTGGTGAATTATACGCTCGACATGTTCATCGATTCGGACCTGCAGATTTATGCGGAAATCCTGCTTGAAGTCTCCCAGAATCTTATGAACAAATCGGGCAGAATAGAAGACGTCAAAAAGATTTATACCCATCCCCAAGTCCCCGGGCAATGCCGGCAGTGGATCGAGAAAAATCTGGCCGGCATCCCCATCATGGATGCGCCGAGCACGGCAAGGGCAGCGGAAATTGCAAAAGATGACCCCGCGGCAGGAGCCATTGCGAGCGAAATGGCAGCCGCTCTTTATGGGCTCCAGATTGCCGCAAAAAAAATTGAAGACAACCCGAACAACTTCACGCGCTTTCTCGTCATAGCCGCCAAGTCTCCGGGAAGAACTGGGCGGGACAAAACCTCCATAATGTTCTCGATCAAAGACAGGGTGGGAGCGCTTTATGCCATGCTTACCCCGTTTGCTGAGCTCGGCATCAACCTCACCAGGCTCGACGCCCGCCCTTCTGGAAGAAAAGTCTGGGATTATGTGTTTTTCCTGGATATGGTGGGACACATCGAAGATGAACCGGTGGCACAAGCCATAGAAAAATTAAAGAATGACTGCCTGTTTCTGAAGGTTCTGGGTTCCTATCCGAAAAGCCAGTAAACAACTGCAGTATGCGGTATATGGTTTTCAGAGCGCGGCTCACACCGTAATTTGAACTCTGAAATCCCGACATCACATCCAAATGATTACTGTTTCAGACAACATCAAGAACATCATCCCCTATGTTCCGGGAAAGCCGCTCGAAGAACTTGAGCGGGAACTGGGCATAACAGGAAGCATCAAACTTGCGTCGAACGAAAATCCGCTCGGCCCGTCACCGAAAGCAGTGGCCGCCATCAAAAAAGCCATGGAGGGCCTGAGCCGTTACCCGGATGGCAGCGGCTATTATCTGTCCAAGGCGCTGTCCCAGAAATATGCCCTTGACCTGTCCCAAGTCATTCTGGGAAACGGTTCGAATGAGCTCATTGAACTGGCGATCCGCACGTTTGTGCAGCCTGGCGATGAAGTAATTTCCGCCGAACAATCCTTCGTCGTGTACCGGATGGTCACCCAGGCCGTTGGCGGCACAAACGTCATTGTCCCGATGAAGGACGATCGTCACGACCTGGACGCCATGGGCGACCGGATTACGGACAAGACAAAAATCATCTTTATCGCGAACCCGAACAATCCCACAGGAACCATGAACACGAAGGCGGAGATGGACCGCCTGATGAGCCGTGTGCCTGACCATGTGATTGTTGCTCTGGACGAGGCCTATTTTGAATACGTTACCCATGCTGATTATCCGGATTCCCTGGAGTACCTGAATGCGGGGAAACAGGTGCTCGCGCTTCGGACGTTTTCAAAGATTTACGGCCTGGCAGGTCTGCGCATAGGTTACGGACTCACGACGCCGCCGATTGCCGAATTCATGAACAAAATCCGGCAGCCCTTCAACACAAATTCACTCGGGCAGATCGGTGCGCTGGCCGCCCTCGCAGACCGGAAACACGTGGAAAGATCCATCGCAAGCAACAACGAAGGCAAGCAGTTCCTGTACCGGTCGTTTACACAGATGGGTGTTTCCTTTATAAAAACGGAAGCAAATTTCATCCTGTTCGAAACATCCTTCGACGCCAAGGATCTGTATGCGCAGCTCCTCAAGACAGGCGTAATAATTCGTCCCATGGGCGGGAAGCGGCTCAGAGTTACGATCGGCCTGCCGGAAGAAAACAAGCGGTTTGCGGACGAATTGCAGAAGATTGTAAAAGCGTGAACATGTCAGCTCTGAACGGACGTTGATTCCGACAGAGAACTGATGTCGCGGTACGGAGTCGCTCCCCAAGGGTTCGGCGTTCCTGCCTGATCTTGATAACAGCGTAATCCACTGCGGTTCCCTTACGTACTCCGCCGAAACACTATACCAAAGCATGAGGAAAGGCAGCCATGATTATTGTCCTCCGGCCTGACGCAACTGAAGAACAGGCCAATCACGTTGTAAAAAAATTGAAAGGCCTCGGGTTGCAGGCCCATGTTTCCAAGGGCACGGAACGCACGGTCATCGGAGCGATCGGTGATGAAGCCGTGTTGCGTTCGCTTCCCCTCGAAGCCATCCCCGGCGTGGAGAAAGTACACTCCATTCTGAAACCATACAAACTCGCGAGCAGAGAATTCCGCAAGGAAAATACGGTTATTACCGTCGCAAACGCAGCGATCGGCGGCAAAAAAATATCGGTGATGGCGGGCCCCTGCGCCGTGGAGAACATGACTCTCCTCATTGAAACTGCGAAGGAAGTGAAGGCGGCAGGCGCGGATTTTATCCGGGGAGGCGCGTTCAAACCCCGCACATCTCCCTATACCTTCCAGGGGCTTGGTGAAGAGGGTCTGAAGTATCTCGCGAATGCGCGCGAACGGACAGGGCTTCCGGTGGTGACCGAGGTTATGGATCCGCGGGACATGGATGCGATCGTGAAATACGCCGATATCGTGCAGATAGGCGCGCGGAACATGCAGAACTTCAGGCTCCTGAAGGAAGTAGGAGCCTATCACAAACCGGTGGTGCTGAAACGCGGTATCTCCGCTACGATCAAGGAATGGCTCATGTCCGCGGAATACATCATGGCCGGCGGCAACCATGAAGTGATCCTCTGCGAACGGGGAATACGCACCTACGAAACGGCGACGCGGAACACCTTGGACCTTTCGGCCGTACCGGTGCTGAAACAGCTCACTCATCTGCCGGTCATTGTAGATCCGAGCCATGCCGTGGGCAAGTGGGACCTCGTCGCGCCCATGGCAAAAGCAGCGGTCGCTGCCGGCGCGGACGGACTTATCATCGAAGTCCATCCGAATCCGGAGGAAGCCCTCTCTGACGGCGAGCAATCACTCAAACCAAAGATGTTCAGGCAACTCATGGAAGAGTTGAAGCCGATAGCCCAGGCAGTCGGACGGGAAATATAACCACATACGCATCTGGAGAATCGGAAGCCAAACCATCATCATGAAACCTTTTTTTCATAACGTCACCATCATCGGCGTCGGACTGATCGGCGGTTCGCTGGCCAAGGTTATAAAAGGGAAAAAGCTCGCCGGACGGATAACCGGCGCGGGCAGGAACAGGCAATCGCTCGAACTGGCGTTGAACCTCGGCGTCATTGACCATTTGGAACCGGATCCAAAACGCGCGGTCGAAAATGCAGATCTTGTTGTGCTTGCATCCCCGGTGGGAGTGTTTGAAACAATCATGCGCGACATCGCCCCCCATCTGAAACCGGGTGCAATACTTACCGACGTTGGAAGCGTAAAGGGCTCCCTGACGGCAGCCATTGACGACCTTACCCCGCAAGGCGTCTACTTTGTTCCCGGCCATCCTATTGCCGGCAAGGAAAAGTTCGGCGTAGCCGAAGCAACGGAAACCCTGTTTCGCGGTGCAAAATGCATCCTCACGCCGACAAAGAAAACAAACGAACAGGCGCTTGCCGTTATTACAGAATTATGGACGACAGCCGGCACCAAGGTCCTGATAATGGATCCCGACATGCATGACAAAATTTTTGCCGCTGTCAGCCATATGCCTCATGTAGCGGCCTTTGCCATGATGTGTGCCGTGGCGGAGTTGAATACCGGCACGGAGCGGTATGTCAATTTCTCCGGTGCGGGATTTCGAGACTTTACCCGCATTGCGGCGAGTTCTCCGGAAATGTGGAAGGACATCTGCCTGTTAAACCGGGACAACATCGTTCAGATGATGGACCGTTATCTGGCCGCGTTGAACAGATTCAGGGAAGATCTGATAAACAATGACCATCAAAAACTGGAAGCACATTTTACAGCGGCCAGCAATGCCAGGCAGGAATTGAAGTAGATGACCGACCTCGTGATAAAACCTTCCCATGGTCTGCATGGTGAAATTGCGCTCCCGGGGGATAAATCCATCTCTCACCGCGCAGTACTCTGTGCCGCCATTGCCGAAGGAACCACAATCATCAGCGGATTTCTGAATGGAGAGGATACGGGGAACACCGCAAAAGCAATCCGGCAGATGGGGATCGAGATAACCGGTCTTGGCACCGATCTTCTCGTAGTGCACGGAAAAGGTCTTGACGGCCTTTCTGAACCGGCCGGAGTGCTCGACCTCGGAAACTCGGGAACCGGGATGAGGCTCCTGGCAGGTCTTCTCGCCGGGCAGAATTTTTTTTCAATTCTGACCGGCGACCAGTACCTTGTAAAAAGACCCATGGGCAGAATCATCGAACCGCTCAGAAAAATGGGTGTGCTGATTGACGGGAGATCGGAAGGAAAGCTTGCCCCGTTTTCCATCAGAGGCGGAGGCTGCCGTATAAAAGCCATTGACTACGTCAGTCCGATTGCGAGTGCCCAGGTCAAATCGGCCCTCTTGTTTGCAGGACTGTATGCTGATGGAGAAACGTCGGTTACCGAGCCTTCGAAATCCCGCGACCATACCGAACGGATGTTCAGATCCTTCGGCGTCGAAATTAAGGAACAAGGGATGCGCGCGAGCGTCCGGGGAAGGCAGAAGCTTCTCGGAAAGGGCCGTATCGACATCCCCTCGGATATATCATCAGCCGCCTTCTTTCTGGTGGCGGCATCCATTGTGCCGGGTTCGGATGTCCTGATCCGAAACGTGGGGGTAAACCCCACCCGCACCGGCATTATCGATATCTTAACCGCCATGGGAGGAGATATTACGCTGCTGAACCAGCGCGAGCAGGCGGGCGAACCCGTGGCTGATCTCCTCGTTAAGCATAAAGAGCTTCACGCCATTCGGATAGCCGGCCACCTGATACCGCGCTCCATCGATGAGATCCCCGTTTTATCGGTGGCCGCTGCCTGCGCCGAAGGGACAACCGTGATACAAGACGCGGCTGAACTGCGGGTCAAGGAATCCGACCGCGTGGCAACCATGGCGAAAGAACTGCGCAAGATGGGCGTTCACATAATTGAACGGCAGGATGGCATGGAAATCACGGGACAGAAAACGTTGCAGGGAACGGCATGCGAAAGTCACGGTGACCACCGCATCGCCATGTCAATGGCAGTGGCAGGTCTTGCCGCAACAGGAAACACAACCGTTCGTGATTGCGGCTGGATCAACACATCGTTTCCCGGTTTTGAACAGCTGCTGAAGCAGACAGCTTATCAAACAGAATAACCGGACTAATTCAGGTCCGCAATCTGCACGTTCGGCGGCATGCTTTCTGCTGCAGCGCATAGGTATCGAGGCAATATGAAAAAAAACGGCCTGGTCATAGCTATTGACGGTCCTTCCGGCGCAGGAAAGAGCACCGCTGCGCGGCTTCTCGCGCAGCGTCTGGGCTATCTCTACATTGACACCGGGGCCATGTACCGCGCCATCGGCTGGAAAGCACTGCAGGAAAATATTGACACGACCGACGAAAATAAACTCACGATTTTATGCACCCGCAGCTTGATTACGATTAAAAAAGACAACCTCGACCCGAGAATTTATGTAAATGGAACCGATGTGACGGACGAAATCCGCACTCCGGAGATGGGCATGATTGCTTCAGCGGTCTCAAAATCACCCGCAGTGAGGGCGTTGCTGCTCACCGTCCAAAGAGAACTGGGCAAAAACGGGGGCGTGGTTATGGATGGCCGGGACATCGGGACAGTGGTCTTTCCTGATGCAGATGTGAAGTTTTTCCTGGATGCAAGCGCGGAGGCGCGCGGGAACCGACGCTATCTTGAGCTCAAGGCAAAGGGCATGGATGTGGATTGCGCCCGGATCACCAGGGAAATTCAGGATCGCGACAACCAGGACAGCGGACGGAAGATCGCGCCATTGAAAAAAGCTGATGACGCACTGTTGATCGATTCCACCGCGCTCAGCATCGATGCTACAGTCGAAAAGATGGTATCCGCGATCAGACACGCAGAGCAGGGATAAAACCTTTCTGACGGGAAGTGCTCTTTCTCTTGCACGCTGACTCGGAAACGTATCAAGGCAGGTGACCATGGACGTTTATCTCGCTGATAAAGCAGGCCTGTGCTTCGGTGTGAAGCGGGCAATTAATACGGCATTTGAGGCTGCCGCCAAGGGCAAAGTATATTGTTTGGGGCCATTGATCCACAATCCCCAGGAGGTCGAGCGGTTGCGGCAGGCAGGCGTACAGCTGGTCGAAGACTTTTCTTCTCTGACGCAGGGCGATTCCCTTATCATCCGTTCGCACGGCGTACCGCCGGGAGTGTTGGATGAAATCCGCAAAAAAGGGCTGCGCATCATAGACTTGACCTGCCCGTTCGTAAGCAAGGCGCAACGGGATGCCGAAGCGCTCCATAAAGACGGATACCAGGTCGTCATCGTCGGTGAAAAAAAACATCCCGAAGTGCAAAGTATCCGGGGGTACGCGGGTGATAACGCGGTTGTCGTGGAGACAGCTGACGACGTGGAGGAAATCCATTTCAAAAACCGGCTGGGAATCGTCGCTCAAACAACGCAATCATATAGCAATTTTTCAAAAATTGTGTTAAAATTACTCCGTCTTTCCAAGGAATTAAAGGTTTTTAACACGATCTGCGATTCAACGCAGGAACGACAGGACGCTGCCCGCGTTCTTGCCGGCAAGGTTGATGTCATGCTGGTGGTCGGCGGACGCAACAGCGCCAATACCAGCAGGCTGGTCTCCGTCTGCCAGCAGGAAGGCAAGCCAACATATCACATCGAAGTAGCCGATGAAATTGAGACGCCGTGGTTTAGCGGCGTGACCAAAGTTGGTGTTACTGCAGGGGCCTCCACTCCCGACTGGGTGGTGGAAGGCGTCCTGGAAAAATTACGAAGCGGGAAGATGGGCGGCTAGCATTTTTTGCTGACCGCATATTATCAGGAGGTATGAGATTTTAATGAGCACTGCACGCGATCACTTCGAGCATGAGGAAACCGACGCATCACAAACAGAACAGAACCAGACCGAATTTGAAAAACTCTACAATCAATCATTGAAAAGCTTCAAGGCAGGAACGGTGGTGCGTGGGCGCGTGCTGCAGGTCCGGTCAGGCGTCGTGATGCTGGATCTCGGATACAAATCAGACGGCATCATTCCCGCCGAGCAATTTACCGAAGACGAACTCAAACACCTCAAGCCGGGGGATGAACTTGAGGTTTTGCTCGAAACCGCGGAAGATTTTCACGGAAACCTGCTGCTGTCCCGGGAAAAAGCCAAGAAACTGCAGATTTGGGACACCCTCAACCGGGCATATCAAACCGGAACACCCGTCGAGGGAAAAATACTTGCCGCAATCAAGGGCGGCTTGACGGTGGACATCAGTGGGGTAACAGCATTCCTGCCTGGTTCCCAGATTGATGTTAAGCCTGTTCAAAACTTTAATCAATTGATCGGGCAGGTCATGGACATGAAAATTCTCAAGATGAATTCCGGCCGCGGAAACATCGTCCTCTCCCGCAGAGTCCTCCTTGAGGCCCACCAGACCGCCCGAAAAGAAGAACGACTTGCCTCTTTGGCTGAGGGGCAGATTGTGCACGGAGTCATCAAGAACATCACCGAATATGGCGCCTTCGTTGATCTGGGCGGCATAGACGGGCTGCTCCATATTACTGACATGTCCTGGGGAAGGATCAACCACCCTTCCGAATTGTTCTCGGTCGGCGCGGCTGTGGATGTGGTCGTGCTGAAATATGACCGGGAAAAACAAAAAGTATCACTGGGACTCAAGCAGAAAACGCAGGATCCCTGGCTCACGGTCGCGCAGAAGTACCCGGTGGGAAGCAAGGTCACCAGCAAAGTGGTAAGTCTGACGGACTACGGCGCGTTCATCGAGTTGGAAACCGGTGTTGAAGGCCTCATTCATGTCTCCGAAATGTCCTGGACGCAAAAAGTGAAGCATCCCTCCAAGGTGGTTTCCGTTGGCGACACCATCGAAGTCCAGGTGCTGTTTGTGGACCCTGCCAATAAACGCATTTCGCTCGGGATGAAGCAAGCCACCCCAAATCCCTGGCACACCCTTGGAGACCGCCATCCTGTCGGTTCCGAGATTGAGGGAAAAATCAGAACCCTTACTGATTTTGGAGCGTTTATCGGGGTGGAAGAAGGCATAGATGGCCTTATTCACATCTCTGATTTATCGTGGACAAAACACATCAAACATCCTTCCGATGTCCTCAAAAAAGGCCAGAAAACAAAAGCGGTCGTGCTTGCCATCGATCCCCAGAAAGAACGCATCTCCCTGGGGATTAAACAGTTGACTCCTGACCCATGGGAGAAGGCCCTGCATGAGCGGTATAAGGTGGGCGCCGATGAGAAAGTCAAAGTGACGAAAACGGCGGATTTCGGCATGTTCGTCGAACTCGAGTACGGCATCGAAGGACTGATACCAGCGTCTGAAATTCCAAAAGACAGTAGCGACATCAAGGAGGGCGATGAAGTGACCGCCCGCGTTGTCAAGGTGGACAGGCAGGAGCGAAAAATAGCCCTTTCGATCAAATCATATCTGAAGGGTTATGACAGGACCACTCTCCGGGAATATATGAGCCAGCAGCCCAAACCCGACACCACACTTGGCGCGCTGATGAAAGAACGGGGCTAAACCGCCATGAAAAGAAACCCCCTCGTCATTGTTCTTGTGACAGCAGCGGTACTCGGCATCATCTTTTTCGTGATGATGTTTTTGGCGTCTTTTTTTACCGGGAGTAAAAAAACCGCGAAAACGCTGCCGATGGTGGGGACCGGCAAGGTGGCTCTTGTCAAGGTTGAAGGTGTGCTCACGGCATCTGCGCCCATCGTGGAAGAACTGAACGATTATGCGGAGGATCCCTCAATTAAAGCCATCGTCCTCCGCATCGATACTCCGGGCGGCGGAGTCGTGGTCTCGCAGGAAATTTATAACGCAGTGCAAAATGCCAAAAAGGACGGGAAAAAAGTTGTGGCCTCCATGGGCACTGTTGCCGCTTCGGGGGGCTATTATGTGGCCGCGGCAGCCGACAAGATTATTGCTAATCCCGGAACCCTTACCGGCAGCATCGGCGTCATCATGCAGTTTGCTGTTATCGAAAAACTGCTGGACAAGATCGGTGTAAAAGGCAACGTCATCAAGGCGGGTGAGTACAAAGACGCCGGTTCTCCGTTTCGCGATATGGCTCCGCAGGAGCGAAAACTTCTTCAAAGTGTGATTGATGATGTTCACAACCAGTTTATTGAAGCCGTTGTAAAAGGCCGCAACGGAGCACTCGCAGAAGGCCGTAAACTCACGATAGACGAGGTCAGGGCCGTCGCGGACGGGCGCATCCTTACCGGGAAACAAGCGTATGATCTCAGACTCGTTGACGAACTAGGCGACCTTGCGGACAGCATCCGCAAGGCGGGCGACCTTGCGGGAATCAAAGGCAAGCCGCAGGTAATTGAAAAGAAAAAAAAGATACCATTCTTCGAGTACTTGAAGGAAGAAAGCGCAACATGGATAGCAGATGTTCTCACACAAGGCCTCGGCAGAAGCACCGTATCTTTACAGTATCTTTACCGGTAATAACCGTAAGGTGAAGGGGGTATTGCATGACAAAAGCTGATCTGGTGGACAAGATTGCGGAAAAGAAACCTGGACTCACCAGGAAACAGGTCGAAATCGTCGTAAACACCGTCCTTGATGGAATCAAAGACGCGCTTTCACGAGAAGACAAGGTTGAGATCCGGGGCTTTGGGAGCTTCCGCATACGGCATCGCCGTGCAAAGGAAGGCAGAAATCCCAAGACCGGTGAAACCGTATCGGTGCCGCCCAAGAAAGTTCCTTTCTTCAAGGCAGGCAAAGAGATGCGGGAAATGGTCGATGGCAAACTGTAGCTGCCTGAACACATAATAATCTCTCTTTATCATCCATTTTTTATAAATGGTCTTGTGACATCCTAAGCCACGAGGAAGCGCCGGTACACGCCTCTACCTGTTCGTGTATGCCCAGCGCATGTCTTGCTGGCTTTTTTGTTGCGTGGGGCACCCGGCAAAACCGCTGTATTTCATGAAACCGAACCATTATCCTGGGAGCCTGAGCAGTTTCTGCAGGCGATAACACTGATTTCAAAATCTGTTCTTCAAAAAAAAAACATATGCTTCCTGAATATTTTGACATACTGGACAGCACCGGCAAAAAAACCGATACGGTCATTACGCGCGATGAAGCGCACAGAACGGGCGCCTGGCATGGAGCTTTTCACTGCCTTATCATCTACCAACAGGACGGAGTTGCCACGGCGCTTTTCCAGAGACGTTCACTCGGGAAAAAAGTTGCTCCGGGGAAACTAGACGTGAGCGTGGGCGGACACTATACATTAGGAGAAGACGCGCGAACAGCAGGCCCCCGTGAAATCCGGGAAGAACTGGGGCTCGACGTACGGTTTGAACAGCTTATTCCTGTTGGACGAAGAGTGTGTGTATACGGTTTCACACCCGGAGTACGCGAGTATGAATTCCAGGATGTTTTTTTGCTGCCCTATCCGTTGAATGTACAGGATTTGATCTTGCAAAAGGAAGAGGTTGATGGTGTGTTCGTGCTGGATATCGATTCTGGAATCAGGCTATTCTCGGGAAGAGAGCCGCACGTTGCCGGGATGTTCTTTCGGGGAGAGGGTTCCCCTGCCGAACCATTGCGGGCATCAAGTTCTGATTTCGTTTCCTGTCTCGACAATTACTATCTGAAAA
>CAZYEF010000059.1:0-15308 GCA_964646375.1 uncultured Nitrospiraceae bacterium
AAGCGGAACTGCATGACCTTCAGGAACGCATCGAATCCCGCAAGGGGCTGCGCCAGCTGACATACCTGAAAGAGCTGAGAATGGGCAACGATCAGTATGAGCTGATTACACTCTAAGATAGAAGGTGGTCTGTAGAACAGACAGAGACCGACAAAAAACAGCTGCTAAATTCAATCCATTACGAAGAAAGATCTCTCACAGGGTATCCTGACTTTTGAAGAACCTGCTTGAGAAAAAATAATATTGATGAGGATCCCGTTATGAACTTAACGAACAGGAAATACCTGATAGCCTATTTCTCTCGGAAGGGACAAAACTATGTTAGCGGCAGGATTGTCGATCTCAAAGTCGGCAATACCGAACTTGCCGCAAAGATGATTCAGAAACAAACAGGAGGCGACCTGTTTCACATTGAGACTGCCGCCGCCTACCCCAAAGATTATTCTGAAACAACGCAAGTTGCCCAGAATGAACTGCGTGCCAAGGCCAGGCCGAAGCTGAACGGACGTGTCGAAAACATTGAGGCATACGAGGTGATATTTTGGGGTATCCGAATTGGTGGGGGACGATGCCTATGCCGGTCTATACGTTTCTGGAGAGCTATGATTTCTCGGGAAAGACGATCGTGCCATTCTGTACCCATGAAGGAAGCGGCATGGGTCGCAGCGAAAAAGATATTGCCAGGACATGCCCCAAGACCACCGTACTGGAGGGACTCGCCATACAGGGAATCAATGCAAGCTCTGCGGCATCAGAAGTGTCGAGTTGGATCAATAAGCTGGGGATCTCGTGATTTTACTTGACGTGAACCGGCGGAAATGCTTTTTTTATTGTGAAAAAATGTGATAACGCTGTCCTGCGTGTCAACTCCGTCCCGCAAACCTTCGGTATAATAGTGCGCGTAGTGAACTGCACCCATCCTAATAATTTTCAACCGCGTCAAAATTTGTCTTGAATATTTTTATCATTTCATTTATATTAGTCAACTTTTTGCAACATTTTGGCATAATTTTTTGCAATAATTGCTACTATATATTAGTAGTACTTACTTTAACCTGATAAATAGTAAATTTTTAACACAATATGAACGAATACCTAGATTCAAAAACGCGCAATGTTCAGCAACGGGACAATTTTGGCCGCAGGCTGGTAGCGGGTACAATTGTAATCATCCTGTTTGTCATAACCCTTGTGGGGCTTGCACTCTATAATAGCCGCCGGCACTATGATGCGATGGCCGCAATTACGACCCAGAACATGACCAGATCCTTTGACACTCACCTGGGTGATATTTTTGACAAGATCGATATCGGCTTGCTCGCCGTGTCGCAGGAAACCGAGAAACAACTGGTTGCAGGTGGTGTTAAAAAGAGGGAACTGAATGCATATATCGCCAGACAAGTTCAACAGTTTCCGGAAGTGTACGGCATGCGTATCACTGATGTCGGGGGGAATATGTTGTACGGAACCAGTGTCCCCGCCGGAAAACCGACAAACATCAGCGACCGCGACTATTTTAAGCGACTTCGCAGCAATCCGGAAGAAAATCTGGTTGTATCCAAACTGCTGCTGGGACGCGAATCCGGGAAGTGGAGTATCTTGCTAGCCAGAAGAGTTAACCAGCCTGACGGTTCTTTTGGCGGAGTGGCGGTTGCTCAGTTTGACGTCAAGTATTTTGACAAGCTTTTTTCACAACTGGAGATCGGCAAGGGCGGCGCGATAGGCATCAGGGATGCTGAGTTGAATCTGATTGCGTTGCACCCGAAGAGCACGGAACCGGCAAGTCAGATCGGCTCGAACATCATATCGCAGAAGACCCGCGACATGATCAGGGAAAATCCCGTTACCGCGACGTACAATACGGTATTTGCCCGCGATAATAAAGAACGAAAGGTGACTTTCCGCAAAACCGACAGATATACTTTTTACGTTTTTGCCACGAGCGCTCCGGACGACTATATGGCGCCCTGGTATGAAGAAGTGACCATTGCGCTGGTGCTGATCGCTATTTTTATACTGGCGACAATCATCTCGTCACGGATGATCTATAAAAGCAGAATTAGCGCCCTTCTGCATGCGGAAGCAAAACAACATGCCGAGGAGATGCAGCGCCGGAATGAGGATTTGAACGAAGCCCTTGACAGGGTAAAACGGCTGGAAGGGATCATTTCCATCTGTTCGTACTGCAAAAAAATCCAGAATGAACAGCAATCCTGGGAGGAGCTGGAGAAATATTTCAGTGAACATTCCGACGCCATGTTCAGTCACGGCATCTGTCCCGATTGCGCGAAAACGCTGCATGACAAAATACAGACGCTGAAAAAAGATAATAAATGATGCTGTTGTCTGAACTTCCTGCTTTTAGTGATACAAGGCTCCGGAAACCCGGGGCTTTTCTTATTATGTCTCACTCCCAATGAGTTCCTATCTCCATTCTTCGTATAGGCCACAGAATAATCACCTATATATATTGAAATCAACTCTCCCTCTCAATACCCTCCTTATCATCCAATTGAGCCTTCTCCGGCAGTAGTCGGTGAATTCAATGTCGCAGTGATTAAAGTTTACGCAGAAAAAACCGATACTAGTGGTAGGCATAATATTGCAAAAAATAGCAAAAAATTAAACCCTCAAAAAAACAAAAATACTCTCGTATTGCAAACTTAAGTTATTCAAAAAATCAGTTCAGAGAGGCAAAAGACCATGAAAACATTGCAAAAAGTAAATACATTCGGGAACAAAATTACGCTTTTGGTAATTGTGGCTTGTGTATCCATAGCTTTTATCGTAAGCGGAATAGCGCTGCTGCAGAGCTACCAAATATATTCGCAGGCTACAGCCGAACAGCGGGAAATGCTCTACGCGGACTTTGACACGCTGGCCAAAAGCGAGGTCCAGACCGCCATTTCCATGCTGCAAGGTATTTACAACCGATATCAGAACAAGGAGCTTTCGCTCGAACAGGCGAAAAAAACCGGCGCCAGCCAGTTGATGACGCTTAAATTCGGAAATGACGGATACATTATCGCGTATACCATGGACGGCGTCAGCGTTGCCCACCCGAATACCAAAAATATCGGCACCAGCCGGATTGATACGCAGGACAAAAAAGGCAACTATATCGTGCGCGATTTGCTCAAGGAAGGTGTGAAGCAGGACGGCGGGTTTACCGTGTACTGGTATCCGAAAGAAGGCGGGACGGTTCCGCTTCCCAAAAGAAGCTATGTTGCGCAATTCAAACCGTTTGACTGGATTGTTGCGACCGGCAATTATGTTGATAATATTGAAGCCATTTTGAAAAAACAGGAGGAGGATTTCCAGGGGAAATTCAAAAAGGGCATAGGCTTCCTGGTTGCCGGTACGATACTCTGCGTTATCGTGGCGGTGTTTGTAACGAACCTTGTTACCCGCAGGCTTCTGAAACAAGTTGGGGGCGAGCCGGCCGCGATCGCGGATATAGCGGAAAAAATATCGGAAGGCGATCTCCGGGTGCGGTTCCTGTCGAACGGCAAGGAAAAAAGCGGAATATACGCCTCCATGGAGAAGATGTCCGGCACGCTGAAGAGCATTGCCGGCGACATTAAATCCGCCTCAGAGCGCGTGGCGTCAGGCAGCGTGCAGCTTTCAGGGTCCGCTGATGATTTGAACAGCGGTTCGAAGGAACTGTCGTCGCAGGTGGAGCAGATCGTGACCGCCATGACGGAGGTTTCGCAGACCATCATGGATGTGGCCAAAAACGCGTCGCATGCCGCCGACGCAAGCAAAAAAGTTTCGGAAACCGCGCAAAAAGGCAAGCTGGCAGTCGACCGCTCTGCGGATGACATGGCGAAAATCGCGCAGACCGTGCAGCAGACCGCGGCAACCATAGAAGAGCTTGGAAAGAGTTCCGCCCAGATCGGGGAAATCGTCGCGGTCATCAACGGCATTGCGGACCAAACGAACCTGCTGGCCCTGAACGCGGCGATCGAGGCCGCGCGGGCAGGCGAGCAGGGGCGCGGTTTTGCCGTGGTGGCTGATGAGGTCAGAAAGCTTGCAGAGCGGACGACCCAGGCGACAAAGGACATTGCCGACAGAGTCAGCGGCATTCAGGCCGCGGCAACCGGCGCGGTTGAAGTGGTAAAGAGCAGCAGCGCGGAGGTTGAAAGCGGGGTCGGACTTGCGAAGGAATCGAGCGCGTCATTGAATTCCATCGTGGAGGCTGCAAACGGAGCGATGGACATGGTGCAGCGCATCGCGGCCGCGACAGAGGAGCAATCGGCGGCCTCGGAGCAGGTTTCGCAGAACATGGCGAGCATTTCAGGCATAACACAGCGCGCCGCCGGTTCCGCCGACCAGATCAAGGGCGCGGCCGCGGAACTTGCCAGACTTTCCGACGGGCTGAAAGAGATCACCGCGTTCTTTAAAGTATAGAACGCAGTATGGCAGGAAAAGCACGGGAAAACTGAACACTTGCTTTGGGTCCCAACAGCCGCTAAACCGCGGAATCTTTATGAAAAAGAAACGTGGTTAAGAAGCGGCTTTTTTGTTATACTATTTTTAAGCAGGAGTGAATCCCATAATTGCCTCAGAAGGGAGCAGCCTTGCCGGCATTCAATTTTTCCAGCCTTCGAACCCGCCTCCTGATTCTGGTTATTATTGCGTCTATTCCCGCACTGGCCTTTCTCCTGTTCACCGCTTCGGAGCAGCGAAATCAGAAAGAAGCAGAAATCCGCGCCGAAACCATGCGGATGGCCATACTGTCCGCAAATTATCTTGAGCAGATTGTGGAAGGCGCCCACCAGGTTCTGAGCGGCCTCGCGGAATTCACCGCGGTGCAGAATTACGACGCGAACGCCTGCAGCGCATACCTCACGGATTTCAAAAAAAAGCTTCCCATCTATAATAATATCGCCGTCGCAAGAGCAGACGGAACTATCTTCTGCAGTGCTCTCCCCCTCGTCAAGAGCATAAACATATCAGACCGGCCCTACTTCATCAATGCCGTCAAGAAAAAAACATTGTCATTTGGAGAATACCAGCTTTCACGAATCAACAACCATCAGCAGATCAATGTGTCGCTGCCGGTGCTTGACAAAAAGCAACAAGTGAGATCCGTTGTGTTTCTGGCCATTGATCTAAATGCCTTTAAAGAGAAGCTGAAAGAAGTGCCATTGCCTGAACATGCCAGCCTAACCGTGCTGGACCGCAATCTGACCATTCTCTACCGGTTCCCGGAAACGGAAAAATGGACGGGCAAAAACATGGCGAATTCAGAGGTCACAAGGACAATCGGCGGACGGGATGAGGGGATTGTCACGGCCACTGGGGTGGACAACATTGCGCGGATATGGGCGTTTACCCTGGTGCAGGGCACGGACAAGGGGCTGCATGTCAGATACGCCATATCGCATAAAGCGGTTTATTCCGAGATCAACCGCAGGCTCACAAGGAACCTTGCAATTCTTATCGCATTGCTGGGAATGGCGTGCGCGATTGCGTGGTATGGCGGCGATTATTTCATCATGCGCCGCGTACGAAATCTTATCAGGGCGACTGACGCCCTTTCGAAGGGAGACATGAGCGTCCGGGTGGACGTGGCCGGCAATGAGCGGGATGAAATCAGCCAGTTGGGTTTCAGCTTTAACCGGATGACTGCGGCACTGGAAGATCAGAAGGAAGAGCGCAGACAATCCGAAATAAATTACCAGCTCCTCTTTGAAGAGTCGAAGGATGCGATTTTTGTCAGCTCGGTGGAAGGGAAATATTCGGATGTCAACCAGGCGGCGGTGGAACTGCTCGGCTATGCATCCAAAGAGGAAGTCCTGGCGCTGGATACGGCCAGAGATGTTTTTGCCAGCCCTGATGACAGATGCGAATACGTGGCGCTGCTCAGGAAAAATGGTTTCGTAAAAGATTTTGAGGTGATGCTGAAAAGAAAAGACGGGAGAAAACTGACGGTACTGTCGACCTCCACCGCGATACGAAACAAGAAAGGCGACATTGTCGCATACCGGGGAATCGTTCACGACATCACGGAGCGAAAACAGGCGGAGAATGTGCGGGAAGAAAGCGCCAGGCGATTAAAACTGACGCTTGATGCAGCCCATGTCGTCGCCTGGGAAATTAATGCCGACGGCACCCACGCGGAAGTCGGTCCCGTGCATGAGCTCTTCAACAGACCGGAGGGGTTTTATCATCCGGGCGTCGCTGATTTCTTCCAGAGCATTCATCCGGAAGACCGGGACGGCGTGATGGCTACGGTACAGTCAACCTTGCGCGGTGAACGGGAATATCATGTCCAATTTCGTGTCCCGCAGGCGGACGGACGCATGCGATGGGTAGAGGCCAATGGGACGCTTTTGCGCGATGAGCAGGGGAAACCGCTGCGGATCCTCGGCATCGCGCGCGATATCACCGAGCGAAAGCAAGCCGATCAAATACTGCACGAATCAGAGAACAGGACCAGGCTTATTGTGGAATCGCTCGCGATCGGAGTGTATTATTATCGGCTCGAAAACGATGACCGTCTGGTGTTCAACGGCGGAAATTCCGCTGCGGACAGAATTATCGGCGTAGACCACCGGATGTTCATCGGCAAGACAATAGAGGAGGCCTTCCCGCCGCTGAAAGAGACCGAACTTCCCCGCCGCTACCGGGATGCGGCCGCCTTCGGCATCCCGTGGCATACGGAAAATCTGGTCTACGATGATGGCCGTATCCAGGGCATATTTGAGGTACACGCTTTTCAGACATCACCGAACAATATGATTGTCGCTTTCACGGATATTACGGAGCGCAAGCGCGTCGAAGAGAAACTGCGCACCACCCTGCAGCGCTTCTACGCGATCCTCGCCAGTCTGTATGACAGCATTCTGCTGGTGACGAATGAAGGCAAAATAGAGTTTGCCAACCAGGCGTTCTGCGATTTGTACCGTCTGGATGAACGACCGGAGATGCTGACCAAACTTACTGCCGGTGAGATAATAGATAAAATCAAAAACAGATATCTGAACCCCGACAAGGCAGGCGACAGAATTCTGGAAATCGTCGCCGAAGGAAAGCCGGTACGGAGCGAGGAAGTGCTGATGCAGGGCAATCAGACCCATCTGCGGGATTTTATTCCCATATCCGTGGACGGAAAACCATACGGACGGCTGTGGCACCAGACAGATATCACCAGACAGAAGCAGGCCGCGGAAGCCTTGCGGGTGAGTGAGGAGCGTTTCAAACGGCTTGTACAGCATTCCAACGATATTATTACTTTGCTGGACGCAGACGGCACCCAGACCTCGATCAGCGGTCCTGTGGAGAGGATCACGGGATACCTGCCGGAAGAACTGATCGGGACCAGTTGCTTTGATTTCATACATCCTGATGACCGTCTGCCGGCACAAAAGGCTTTTGCCGACGCCATAGTACATCCGGGTCTCGCCCGAAGGGCGGAAACCCGTTATCGGCACAAAAAAGGACATTGGATAACTCTGGAAATCGTGGGGAGCAACCTGCTCCATGATCCTGCCGTGAAGAGTGTCGTTATGAACATCCGTGACATTACGGAGAGAAACAAGCTGCAGGAGCAGCTGCGGCAGGCAATGAAGATGGAGGCGGTGGGCCGTCTGGCAGGCGGAATCGCTCACGATTTTAATAATCTCCTTACGATTATTATCGGAAATCTGGAACTGGCCAGGAGAGGACTTAATCCGATAGACCCGCTTGCTCAATATCTGAACGAAGTGAACAATGCGGCAGGCAGCGCGGTTTCGCTGACCCGCCAACTCCTTGCTTTTTCACGCAAGCAGATCATCGAGCCGAAGGTGCTGCAGCTGAATGATCTTATTGGAAATCTTCACAAAATGCTGGTGCGGATTGTCGGCGAGGATATTGAACTGCGCACCTTACTCGGGAAGGAACTCGGTTCCGTCAAAATCGATCCGGGACAATTCGAACAGGTCCTGGTAAACCTTGTGGTGAATGCCCGGGACGCCATGCCGGACGGCGGCAGGCTCATGATCGAGACGTCGAACGTGGATCTTGATGAAAACTACTGTAGCTATCATCCTCAGGCGCGCCCCGGAAAGTTTGTTCTGCTGGCTGTAAGCGACACGGGAGCAGGCATGAGCGATGAGGTGAAGGAACACATTTTTGAGCCGTTCTTCACGACAAAAGATCTGGGAAGGGGCACGGGGCTTGGTCTTGCGATGATCTTCGGACTGGTCCAGCAGGCCGGGGGCTCCATTGAGGTCTATTCAGAGATCGGCCACGGGACGACGTTCAAAATCTATCTTCCCCGATTTGCGGAACGGGCGGAAAAGCTTGTCAAGGATGAACCCGCTTCGACCCTGCCGGCAGGCAATGAGACGGTGCTGCTTGTCGAGGACGAGTCGAGCGTGCGCCAGGTGGCGCTGATGATCCTGAAGGAACTGGGATACAAAGTACTCTCTGCGCCGAACGGTGGCGAGGCGTTCATGCTCGCAGAGAAGCATACGGGATCAATTGACCTGCTGATGACCGATGTGGTGATGCCGGGAATGAACGGGCGAGAACTCGCCGAACGGCTGCTTGCACTCCACCCGGAGATGAAAGTATTGTTCACATCAGGATACACGGAGGACGTGGTCGTCCACCACGGCGTGCTCGAAAAGAATCTGAATTTTATCGGCAAGCCGTACACACCCCAAAGTCTTGCCAGAAAAATGAGGGAAATCCTCGACGCAGAGCCCCGGTGAAGGTTTTCCGGCTGCGGACCATCCTGCTGAAAGCCGCAAAAAAACAGCACAACCCGCCGGTAGACGATACGTCGTTACAAACATCTGTATTGACAGGGGGCATCGCAGCAGGTAGACTGTAATTCGCGTTTTTCAGGGACCGGCATCCGGGCCGGGATATCGGAAGGGAACGGAGGCGGTATGGCGAGTGTGTATGTGAAACTGTATGATCAGCGCATTGTGAAACCGGTCTGGATCATCCACCTGGTGCTGGCGGTGCTGTATTTTGTGTACGGGTACTGGGACATCGGTTGCTTTTTGATGATCATATGGGTTCTGCTGCTGTTCGTATCAAAGGCGCTGAAAGCGGAGCCGCCCAAGATAGAATTGCCGGCTGATAAAGCGACAGACACGGTCATTCTGCCGCAGGGGCTGAACCACGCTGACTCTTTTATGATTACCCGGGCCAATTTCAGAATCACGCGTCTTCTGGGATTGACGCTAACGGTTCTGGCATGGGACTACGGATTTCAATGGTACATCGCGGTCATTCTGGGAATCATGAGCATGTTTCTTTTCAAGGCGGCGTTTCTTGTTTACGCCACGTCGCTTTTCCGCAAGAAGCTGAGGGAACTTATGAACACAGCCGACGCGCCGAAAACGGAATAACCGCGCCGGGGTTTTGCGCGCATACGCAGGATATGCAGGTTATTTTCCGGCAGGCTGTTTCCGGACTTCCCATGGTGCAACACCACCTGCTGCTATTGTGAACAGGGGATGGGCATCCGGTTCGCGTATGCGCAGGATTGCCCGGTACCTTGTCCGGTTCCGTTCCCGCAGCTTCCCTTTCAGATGCCTCCATTCATAACCAAGTTGTCCGCGTGTCTCCGGTATCGTGCCGCTTGTTTTTTTGCGGCCGATTTTCCGCCGGTTAAAGCTGTAGCCCCGGGCCGCTGCTTCATCATAAACAATCTGCAGATAGCGCGCAATGGCGGCTGCAGGATCCGCCTGCTGTTTAAAGCGGAAGAGCTGGGGATGGCTGCGGTATCCCCGTGTCTTTCCTTGCAGGACCTTCTGCGCCAGGAGTGCTTCGCGCCAGAGGGCCACCAGTCCTTTTGCATCAAGATATTTCGGGTGTAATGTCCAGAGTCGCATAGTGCGTGACGGACAGGGCCGCCGGAATCCACAAGATGATTATAGCCGCTGCCGGGGCAAAGAACAATGATGCGCGAAAAACATGGCTCCGGTCCCGTTTTGCGCCATGTTGTGTTTCCCCCGGATTGCAGGTATAATGAATAAAAAAACGATGGTTGCGCCGTCCCATAAAGGCAGCGAGGTGAAAAAACACCTGGTTGGAGCGCAGGACAGAGAGGCTTATGCTGGAACGAATTCAAAAAATCATATCCGCCGCCGGTATATCGTCGCGCCGCGCCGCCGAAGAGCTTATCGCAGAGGGCAGGGTGAAGTTGAACGGCAAGGTGGTGACGGAACTCGGCACAAAGGCTGACGCGTCAAAAGACCACATCAAGGTAGACGGAAAATTGATCAACCCCAAGCAACCCCCGACTTATATCATGCTGAACAAACCCGCGGGCTTTGTGACGACGATGTCGGACCCCGAAGGCCGTCCCACGGTGCAGGATCTCCTAAAGGGCGTGAAGGTCAGGGTGTATCCCGTCGGGCGGCTTGATTACAACACCGAAGGGCTTTTGCTCATGACAAATGACGGTGATTTTGCGCACTTGATCACACATCCGAAGCATGAGTTTCCCAAGACCTATCTGGCGAAGGTCAAGGGAGTGGTTGATGAAAAGTCCTTGAATGAACTTGAGCAGGGGGTCTATCTGGATGATGGCAAAACCGCGCCGGCCAGAATCAAAAAGATCAGAAAAGAAGAGGCGAACTCATGGCTGGAGATCACCATTCATGAGGGCAGAAAAAGGCAGGTCAGGCGCATGTTTGACCGGGTGGGCCACTCGGTGATAAAACTCAAGCGGATCAGGACGGGGACACTTACCTTGGGTGATCTTCAGGAAGGGGCCTATCGGTACCTGACGCCGGACGAGGTCAGGGCGCTCAAGGATGCGTCAGGCAGGTTTGATGCCGGACGAGAGCAGCCGCCGCGGTCTGTTGCGCAGAAGCATCGCAAACCGGAACCGAAAGAGAGGGGCCCGAAGAAGGCGCATAAAGGCAGGACGCCGGATCTCAGGCCGGGCCGCACCGGAGCGGCGAAGGAAGAAGACGGGGGAAGGCGCACCTTCAGCAATTCCGGAAAAAGCTCACTTCGCAGAGAGACATCGCCGGCCGGAACGCGGAGAGAACGTCAGGACCGTGGTAAACGAGCGGATACAACGACCGGACGCGCGGGACGCCGGCCAGGCCGGAGTTTTTCAGACAGCGGGCGGCGGAGTCGTTTTGACGCGGAGAACAGCAAACGAAAACGATAGACGGACCGGAATCACCAGGCGGATGAAACAGGGTGTGTGAGATATGAAGCTTGTTCGTGCACACGTGGTTATCCATGGTTTTGTTCAGGGCGTCGCGTTCCGGGCAAACACGCGCAGCAAAGCGGAGCGGCTGGGCCTCGGCGGATGGGTGAGAAACCTTCCGGACGGCACCGTGGAGGCACTTTTTGAAGGGGAAGAAAAAAACGTTGAAGAGGCCGTCGCGTGGTGCCATACCGGGCCGTACGGCGCGCGTGTAACCACGGTTGAAATCACCCGGGAACAGCCCCGAGGAGAGCATCTTCATTTCGACATTCGCCATGACATATAAGTTCTTGTTTTGCTGTTTATCGCTCATTTTTTTTGTCAGCTCCTGCAAGGCCGAGAAACCGGTGGAACAGAAAAAACCCGCGCCTGCTGTCATTCTGAAGCCGCGGCCTGCGCTTCTGACTCCTGAACAGCGCCGGGAACTCAACTTTCCCGCGGATGTCGTCGAGGACGTGGAACGAACGGCCGGCGCCCGGGCGGAGCCTTTTTTCTCCACCGTGGCGCTGCAGTCCGAGAATCTGAAGGGTGGAACAGGGCTGGAGGGCAAAAAGCTGGCCGGTTTCAGCGTCCGCACAACAAAGGCGGACGAACTTATTGCTTCATTTCGCGCTCCGCTGCGGACAAAAGGCTGCCTCATTTTCAAGAGCCAAAAGGGATACGGGACGCTTCCGGACATTGTGAGCGTGGTCAGAGGCGGCAACTCCTATGACATTCTGAAGATCCAGGGCACCGAAAGCGCGGGTCATCGTCTCGACACAAAAACGATCATCGCCTGGCTGAAAGCGCAGCAGAAAGAGGCTCCGTTTTCAATAACGGGCGCGGGACCTGACTGGGTCGAAGCGCGATTTGTCAAACCGCCGAAAGACGTGTTCACGTTTGCAAAAAAGGTGGCCGAATTTGCTCCGGACGTTCTGGTGCGCGACACGAGGACGGTGGAAAAACTCGCGGAGTGGATGGAACAGGCGGAAGGTTTCTATCTCAGCTGGGATTAAACGCAGGGCACTGATTTGCGCAAGTGACATTCCGCATCCTGCGGGATTCAGCAGCGTGTTTTGATCCTGAAGGAGGTGGTGTATGTCGGGAACCGGATTTCATGTGCATGGTCCGCATGACCATGAACTGGAACATGCTGCAAAGCATGGAGACAAGGACAGCTTCGCCGGCCGCATCGCCGCGGCGACAGCAATTCTGGCGACAATCGGAGCTATTTTTGCATATTTGGGCGGAGCAACGCAGACCAACGCAACGCTGTATAAGAACAACGCAGCAATCAAAAAAACCGAAGCTTCAAATCAATGGAACTATTACCAGGCGAAAAGCAACAAGCAAAACCTTTCCGAACTGGGCTTATCACTGGCGGTCGGATTAAAAAAAGATTTTTACAACAAGGAAATTGAACGCTACAAACAGGAAAAGGCCGACATTAAGAAGGACGCAGAAAAGCTTGAGACCGAGGCTGCCTACTGGGACAAGAAGAGCGACCAGCAGCTTCACGAACATCATCGCTGGGCGCAGGCCACCACAGCG
This sequence comes from uncultured Nitrospiraceae bacterium, assembly GCA_964646375.1. GTDB lineage: Bacteria > Nitrospirota > UBA9217 > UBA9217 > UBA9217 > JBAZLV01. Next base: position 12,704 of record CAZYEF010000059.1, read on the forward strand.
CTCCAGATTGCGATCGCGCTGTCGGCCATCGCATTGTTGTCGCGCAAGACATGGCTGCAATGGGATGTTTACGGCGTGGCAGGCATCGGTGTGGTCCTCGGAATCCTGGCGGCCGCACACATATGAACCGGACATGATGACGGTGCGGCTGCGGACATGTCAGTCCGGAACGCCGCGTCGCCGTCCTTAAAAGTATTCCCGCCTCATGAAAACAGCACTGTACATCATTCTTGGAGCTGTCCTGCTGAGCGTTGTTTTTGCCGTTGTTCTGGTTTATACCAACACGCATCCGCCGAAATATCACCTTTCCATTCCCCCCTCGGAATACCGCGCGGACTACGAAGCGGTCTCTTTTGCGTCCGGAGACGGGATCCTGCTGCGGGGCTGGCTGGTCAAATCGGCGCGATCAGCCGTCCGATCCCCCGCAATCATCATCTGTCACGGAGTGGGCGCGAATAAGTCGGATTTTACCGAACTCGCCGTGTCCCTCTCCCGCCGCGAATATGCCGTGCTTCTTTTCGACTTCCGCGCCCACGGCGAGAGCGGCGGTAGTCGGACCTCGCTCGGTTATCTTGAACAGCAGGACATTGCGGCAGCACTTGAGTTTCTGAAGAACAGACACGAAGTAGATCCGGCCCGCATCGGCATATATGGATTTTCCCTGGGAGCTTCCTCGGCAATACTGGCGGCGGCAAAGACCAGGGCGTTCTCCGCGGTAGTAGCGGACAGCGCATTTACCAGTCTGCGTGACCAGGCGCGGGATGCCATCAGGGGTTTTTATCATCTGCCTTCGTTTCCCTTTCTTTTCCTTGCGGTTGCCGGCTATGAACTCTATTTCCAGGTGCATGTTGACCGGATTGCGCCCGTCGGTGTAGTCGGGCAGCTCGCCCCCACGCCTGTATTCATCATAGCAGGAGAAGGCGACGCGCTTGTTCCGGCTGATAACGGCAGAAAATTATACGCTGCAGCGCGCGAGCCGAAGGAATTCTGGTTGATTCCCGGTGCCGACCACGGTGCGACGCTGTCGGCAGCGGGGGATGAGTATGAAAAAAAAGTCGGAGCGTTTTTCGACCGGTATGTAAAGTGACATTGGCCTGGCATGCGGTTTTGATTTTGACACAAGGAGTGTTTTGGGGTAAGGTACGGGCATGAATATTCTCGGCATTGAAACATCAACCAGAACGGGCGGTGTGGCTGTTGTTTCCGAACAGGGGGTTGTGGCACAGTATACGCTGAATATCGAAGTGACTCACTCCGAACGGCTGATGGCCACGGTGGACCGCGTGTTGAACGACACGCATATGAAAATATCCAAGCTCGATGGTTTCGCGGTTGCAATCGGCCCGGGGTCGTTCACCGGTCTCCGGATCGGCATCTCCACCGTGAAGGGGCTCGCATTTTCCACCGGCAAGCCCGTGGCCGCCGTGCCCACGCTGAAAGCGCTTGCCTGGAACCTCCCGCATGCTGCCTGCCCCATCTGTCCGCTGCTTGATGCCCGAAAGCACGAGGTCTATGCCGCCCTGTACGCTTTTGAGGGGTCTGTGCTCAGGCAGGTACTGCCCGAGAGAGTGGTGGCGCTTTCCCGGCTTGCGGAGCAGCTCAGCGCCAGGACCATATTTACCGGGGAGGCCGCCCATCTTTTTCGGAAAGAAATAAACCAGGCTTTTGGCGATGCGGCGTTCTTCGCGCCGCGTACTGCAACCCTTCCGTCCGCCGCTTCGGTGGCGGAAATCGGCATGGACATGATCAAAAACGGCGAACAATCCGATCCGGACAGCTTGGTTCCGATGTATATACGCAGACCCGAGGCGGAAGTAGCGTGGGAAAAAAAACAAATATCACGATAACCTTTATGAGGAAGGAGGACGTTGACCAGGTTCTTGCCATTGAGCACGCCTCATTCAGCATGCCGTGGTCAAAAAACCTTTTTCTCTCCGAGTTCAGAAGCCCCGACGTCTCCACGCTGATAGTGGCGCTTGCGGACGGGCCGGAACGGGTCGTGGTCGGCTATCTCGTGTTCTGGCTCGTGCACGATGAAATGCATATCCTGAATCTTGCCGTTGCACCCGGATTCAGAAGGGGCAGGGTTGCCAGAAAAATGGTGCTTGCAGGACTCAGGCATGCTTTTCAAAAAGGCGCCCGGCGCGCATTTCTTGAAGTGCGGTTCTCAAATACAGCCGCCCAGAAGCTTTATTCCAGCATCGGCTTTACCGGCACTTCGTTGCGGAAAGAATATTATGATAACCCGGTGGAGGACGCAGTCATCATGGCACTGGGGCAGGGTGCCTTCATGCAGTGCATTGTGAATGAAGAAAACCCGAGATGATTTTCTGTTGCCTGCGATGCCGCAGCAGTGTGACGCAGCACGTTTATCCGGGAAAACGCCTGATTTGCACTGCATCCTCGGCGCAGTTCTGCTTATAAACATTCAGATACGAAAAATTACATAACCATATGATTAATAATGTTTTTTGATTCTTGCCTTTTTCGGGAAAATGTGTTAATTTAAATTAAATTTATTAATAATTGATATCTAGTTGCTTTTTTCTGAACCTTCTCATCGAGATCAAACCCTAAAGGAGGGCTGAATTATGAATGTGGAGGC
>CAZYEF010000060.1:0-15302 GCA_964646375.1 uncultured Nitrospiraceae bacterium
TGATGATCTTCACGTTTAACATAGGCGTTGGCTTGACGGCCGGATTGCTGGCGTACCCCATACTCAAAGTACTGTCCGGCCGGTACCGGGAAGTTCCCGCAGGGATGTGGCTTTTTGCCGCATTGTCGCTGATATTTTACATCGTCTATCCATATAAATAGCTGTTGACGCCGGCACACTCCGGCCTTGCCCGCGGTGCTTATGATATAATAGGGTGCAGTGGTGCTTCCACTGCTCTTGCGGGTGCATTGTCTGTATACAAGGCCTGTTGTTATAATCCACACTGACGGAGGTGCTGTATGGCTGCAAAGAAAATCCTGATGCTGGTCGGCGATTTCGTGGAAGATTATGAAGTCATGGTTCCCTTTCAGGCACTGCAGATGGTGGGGCACACTGTCCACGCGGTTTGCAGCGGCAAAAAAGCAGGCGAAAAGGTCCGCACCGCGGTTCACGACTTCGAAGGAGATCAAACATATTCAGAAAAACCCGGACATAATTTTGTCTTGAACGCGACATTCTCGGAAGTAAAACCGGAAAACTACGACGCGCTTGTTGTTCCGGGAGGAAGGGCGCCGGAATATATTCGGCTGGATGAAAAGGTGTTGAGCATAGTACAGCACTTTGCAAAAGCAAACAAGCCGATTGCCGCGATCTGCCATGGAGCCCAGGTTCTGGCCGCAGCCGGGATTCTGCAGGGCCGCAGCTGTTCCGCCTATCCCGCTGTGGGACCGGATGTGAGCCGGGCCGGCGGAAAGTACATTGACATTCCTGTGAGCCAGGCTTATGCGGACGGCAATCTTGTGTCCGCACCTGCTTGGCCGGCGCACCCTGAATGGCTTGCGAAATTTCTTGATGTTCTGGGAACCAAAATCACGCCGTAGGCTCTTCATTGCACATGATTGCAGCAAGCTGGAAATGCCTCCTCGTTTCGGGGAGGCATTTTATTATTTATATGGTGTACAGCAGCGGCGAGTGATAGAGCAACGACGCTTACCTTTTCCCTGTTTCTAGTGTCTAATGTTCATCTCAGAATGTTGTTGGGATGATATGCCGTACATGTAATAATTAAGATGGTATAATTACCAGCAGTTGCTGCTTTGTGAGAGCACAGGTAGTGCGGCAACGCAGCTCATCATAGTTGATGCCGGTGTTTTTCGGCGGTCAGAATTCATAAAAAAGGATTAGTCTTTATGGAAAGCATGAACCTGAAAAAGAGAGTTGTCGCTTGTATTATCTGTTTAATATCTCTGATTTCACTTCCCGTTTATGCAGAAGATGATCCTCTGACGTACTCACTCTCCTTCACCGATGCAGAGTTGGATGATCTGCTTGCGCCAATCGCACTTTACCCTGATCCACTGCTGGCCCAGATGCTTCCTGCCTCCACATATCCAACCGAGATAATTGATGCGGACGAATGGCTCAGAAGTGGAGGCGCCGTATCGGATATTGATGACCAGAATTGGGACGAGTCCGTCAAAGCAATGGCCCGCTATCCCGATGTTCTGAGAATGATGGCGGATAATATGGACTGGACTGCCAACCTGGGCGATGCGTTCCTGAACCAGCCGGAGGGTGTATCAAAATCAATTCAGCGGCTGAGACGACAGGCACGGGACCTGGGAAATCTGACAAGCAATGATAAACAGAGTGTGGATATCATTGAAGAAGGCAATATTGAAATTATTCCAACGCAGCCGCGGTATATCTATGTTCCCGTGTATGACCCGGCGGTCGTTTTTTTCAGCAGGCCGCTGCTGGGCATTCCTCCTTTTGTTGTCTTTGGCCCTCCTCTGCTTCTGGGGGGCTGGTTGATCATGGATTTTAATTGGGGGCACCATGAGGTGATTTACCACGGCTGGAATCGTCCGGGCTGGGTCAATCACGCACGGCCTTATATTCATGTAACAAATGTGTATGTCAATAGAAGCAGACCTGCCATTCATCAACGATGGAGGCATGATGCGTCTCACGGCGATCCTGCCCGATATTTGATGACGCGCCCCAGTGGTCCGAAGGCAGACAGGTATTCACGGATAGGCGAAGTCAGGGGAAAGACCGCCGCACAACCCAAACCGGCAGGAAGGCTGTTTGATTCCAAGTCTGGTGCATACTCATATAGTAATCGCGGCAAGGAAAGCCGCGGCATAGTGAAGCAGCAGCCATCGCCAGCAGTAATCCCCGGCACTGGTACTGGTCAGCGGAGGGCCATGCCGACACCCCGTGTCAGCGGGCGTCCGGCGGCATCTGCTCCCTCTGTTCAGCAGCAGGTACAGCAAACCACTCCGCAGAGACCGGCCATGGCCGGCAGTGACAGAAAACAATCTGGCGGCAGCGGAGTTGCTCGTGAGACACAGCAAACCACCAAACGTCCTTCGACCGCTTTTGGAGGATACCGCGGTGCAGATGAGGCCAAGGCACAGAGCATGCGTGGCCAGACCAGCCGCCAGAGCAGCGCAGGCGGAGCCCCGTCTGCCTCCCACCCGCCAAGCCGGGGCAACGCTCCCGGAACGGCAGGGCACTCATCAGAAGGAAAACAACGACGTTAGACAAGGCGGTTTTTTAAACGGATTTTCCACGAGAAAGGATGCACATTATGGCGACAAGGAATGGCAAAAGAGCATTTCAAAAGACCGCATATGCAGCAGTATTATTTCCACTCTGCGCAGTAATAATTGCTATCGGGAGCATCCCGGCCCTGGCCCAATCACCGCAACAGCTGTTCGCGTCTCCTGATGATGCGGTAAAGGAATTGGTTGCGGCAGTTAAGGCGAAAGACAAAGATGCGCTTGCGAGGATATTCGGGCCATCCGCAGCGGAATTGTGCGCCACTGATGAGGTGCAGGCTGCTTCGGAATTTGAGGAATTTTCAAAACTATTGACGGAGAAAACAAGCCTCATAAAGGAAAATGATTCGAAAATGGTCCTTTCCATAGGAAATGAGAGCTGGCCGTTTCCCATTCCTTTGGTAAAGACGAACGATAAATGGCTTTTCGACATCGCCGCGGGGAAAGAGGAAATTCTGAACCGCAGGATCGGAGAGAATGAGCTTACCGCCATACTGGTTTGTCGTTCCTACGTGAAAGCCCAGCGAGAGTATGTGCTGAAAGACTGGAACGGTGATGGAATATTAGCCTACGCGCAAAAACTGCGGAGCGATCCAAACAAAAAGGACGGTCTTTTCTGGAGACGGGCTCAGGGCGAAGCGGCAAGCCCCCTTGGTGAGCTTGTGGCGCAGGCCAGAATGGAAGGATACAAAAAAGAAAAATCATTGTTTAAAGAAAAACCCGTGCCCTTTCACGGGTACTACTTCAATATACTCACCAAACAGGGAAAACACACACCGGGAGGAAAATATAACTATATCGTAAATGGCAACATGGTTGGAGGGTTTGCCCTCATCGCATTCCCTGCGGACTGGGGCAAATCCGGCGTAATGACTTTTATTGTAAATCAACAGGGCAAGGTCTATCAGAAAAATCTTGGAGAAGATACGCTGAATATTGCCTCGAAAATGAGCATATACAATCCAGACGGAACCTGGACCTTGGTTAGGGAACAATAATTCTAAACAGCAGATCGTCGAATCAGATTTCCCGCAGTATCAGCTTTTTTCTATTCGTTAGTTCAGCAGAGTGAGCCGCCTGAAGTAAGCAGCCTGATCTTGTACAAGCGGCTCCCCTCCGGCAGCGCCGAAGGCTTTCTTGAGAACGCGACCTCTCCAGACAATGAGTCGGAGATTCACTTCCGCAGGGATTGACTATTGGTGAAGCCTGGACTTCTGCAAGGTATTTTTGGTTTTGAACTCCGCTGATGGCCGATTCGCATTTTCCCCCGATATGTTTCTCTTCAGTTTCCTGCATAAGTGCATAATTTAGCGATTTAGAATATTGTTGACATTATGGTCTGCTTTTGCTACGTTATGCCACATTCAGTATAAACTTAAGCAAGCACAGGATATTCCGGCAACTCCATCTTTCAGGCTCAAAAAACCGGCTTAATCTGTTACAGAAACGCACTGCTGATTTTTAAGAAAGCCACAAAGCCTCTTTGACATGCGGCTATCCGGCGGCTACAATTGGACTTAAGGAGGCATTATGAAAAAAATTACTTTATTTATCAGTATGCTGTTCGTAATCCTTCTGTCGTATCTCATTTCTCCGGTCAGTGCCAAAACAAACCAGGCTCAGGTTAGTTCCTGCGTTGCGTGCCATACCAATGATCAGATATTGAAAAGATTGTTTGTGCCTCCAAAGGTTCAGGCTTCGGAAGGAGAGGGGTGAGCGGGCGTACCCCCGTCAGTTCCGGCGGAACTGATGTACAAGGCGTTTCTGGTTGACAAGGATCTGCTTGATCAGGATGCGCATTTTTCCGAAGGATGCAGTCCATGCCACAAAGGCAACGAAAAAGGAAAGGGAAAGGAGGCCGCACACCGGGGAATGGTGAAACGGCCTTCGGATAATCTCGCCGTTTGCGGAAAATGTCACGAGGACACTGCCCGGAACTACAAGACAGCGCTTCACTACACCTCGGCAGGCCAGATGCATGGAGTCAAGGCGAGGTTCAATGAGAAGGAGTTCAAAGCATTTAACCAGAAGGTCTTTGAAAAATCCTGCAGGAGCTGCCATGCCTCCTGCGGAGATTGTCATGTTAAATCTCCATCCATTGGAGGCATCGGAACTGGATTTATTAAGGGGCACCAGTTTGTGAAGCGTGATGAGGGAAAAACGTGCGGTGTGTGCCATGGGGGCAGGGTTTACCCTGAATATACCGGAGACTATGGAGGTTCCGCCGACGTCCATTATCAAAAGGGGATGCTGTGTCTGGATTGCCATAAAAAGTCCGAACTTCATGGAGACGGCACGAGCTATATGGGGAGAGGAGACATCAAGGGGCGTCCTGCCTGTACTCAATGCCATCCGCGCGGAGAGGCAAAAACGGATGCGTCGAAGACCGCACATGCCCAGCATGGGGATAAGCTGAGTTGCTATGCGTGCCATTCAGGGGGAACCTACAGAAATTGCTACGATTGCCACCTCGGCAAAGGGGCGTCATCTAAACCGGGCTTTATCCTGGGCATGGATCCGAAGGACAAAAAAAACATTACGACACTGAGACTGATACCCACCATACGGGACACGTTCAAGCCCGCGGGAGTTTCCATGACCGGCTTTGATGCCCTCCCGAACTACTGGGCCACGGCGCCGCACAACATCAAAAAACGCACCGAACGCACGCGATCGTGTGAAGTGTGCCATCAGGAGCACAAGGATTTTCTCACGAAGGATGTATTAATACAGAATGGTTCAAAAGCCAATGAGAGCTTGCTCTATCAATTTAAACCCAACAAATAGGAGGATGCTTATGCTCAGAAAGCGAATGTTGCAAATGCTGGCGTTGGTTCTTATTGCAGTGGTGGTGCCTCTGGTGGCAGCGGCAAGAGATGTTGCCCCGATCGTATCAGCAGACTGGCTTGAAAAGAACCTGAAAAACGCCAATGTGGTGGTCCTTGATATCCGAAAAGTGGAGGAATACAAGGCGGGCCACATTCCCGGAGCGGTTAATGCGGTTTACGGAACATGGGCGATCATGAAGGGTGGGCTGCGAAATGAACTTCCGGCAACAGATGACCTGTTCGATGCAATCGGCTCTGCGGGTATCGAGGCCGGGACTGCAGTAATTGTTGTGGGAAATGTCGAAACAACGCCGGATCGAACAGACATTACGAGAGTCGCGTGGACGCTCAAATACGCAGGAATCGAAAACGTGGCATTGCTCGATGGCGGTTATAAAAAGTGGCTGGCCGACAAGAAAACGATATCCGCCGATGTTGTAAAAGCCAAAGCGAAATCGTACAAAGGACAGATCAACACGAATCTTTTTACTAACAAGGACTATGTGTTAAGCCGCCTCGGGAAGGCTATTATTGTGGATGTGAGAGAGACGGATTTTTATGAGGGGAAGAAAAAGTTCGATTTTGTAGCCAAAGCCGGCAGAATCCCGGGCGCAAAGAATTTGCCGACGTCGCTTCCTTATACAAAGGAGGGTACATTCAAGGATAAAGCCGAACTTGCAGCTATTGCATCGAATGTTGTGGGAAATGATGTGAGCAGTGAAATAATTACGTATTGCGACACGGGAAAAGTATGTTCCGCCTGGACTTTCCTTCTGTCCGAGGTTCTTGGATATAAGAACGTAAAAGATTATGACGGCTCTATGGAAGAATGGACACGAGATCCTAAAGCTCCATTTGCTCCGTAAGTGCAAATTTTTTTTAACGGGCAGAAGATTTGCTCTTCTGCCCGTTTTATCCTGCCAGTTCCAAATCCGTAAAATTCACATTAAATACCCATTTCAGGTGATTTACTTTGACGGAAGGTTATGTTATGCCTGTCCTTGATACAGAATCCTGTTCTGATGCGCATCGGATGGAGCCTGGCCAGGACATTTCAGAGATGCCATGCCTTGACACAAAACATGAGTAACTATGATTAAATCATGGACAAAAGCCGGGAAAGAGAAGATCATGGTGAAAAAGAATGGCACATTTGCACAAAAAAGCTCTGAACAAAAAGCGCGAATTTTGCTGCTTGTAGACAGAGACCTGGAGCAACTCGCGCGGATGTCGAAGTTTTTTCGGAAAGTAGGGTATGAAACTGTTACGGCTCGGGGCGGCCGAGAGGCTATCAATGCGGTACAAACAGTAATTCCAGACATTGTTCTTACAGCCCTGAATCCTGGCAAGATGAACGGACTTGCGTTTGTCGAACTTCTTAAACAAAACCAAAATACGAAACATACACCCTGCATCGTCATACGGGAATCGCAGGACATCATCGAGGAAGAGGACTGCTGCCGTTCCGGCGCAAGAGCCTGCCTGTCCAGGCCGATTTCCCTCGAAAAAATGTATCAGGCTGTGCAGACATCCATGGAGAAAAATCCGCGCGGAACAATTCGCCTGCAAACGCTGCATCCTGTAAAGGTTGAGACTGCACCATTCTGCGATCAATGTGGGATGCACACGTTGGCATTGTCAGAACGGGGGATGTTTTTATACAGCACGCGAAAGGCGCCGCTCAACGCACGGTTTGCAGTCCGGATTAATGTAAAGGGCAGTATCATTCCGGTTGAAGCGAGGGTTTTATATAACGGTATGTCACGGCGCGGTTCATTACAGGAGCCCGGAATGGGACTTGAATTTGTTAAAATTGCGCTTAGGGATCAGGAACTCATACGAATGTTTATCAACAGCGAAGTAATGCAAGACATTCAGGCAGGAGCCGCTTTTCAGGGCTGAACTTAGCAAGAGCTCACCCGTGTAACCGCAAGACCGTAATAGCAAGTTATGCAAGAATAACAGCCGATTCTCTGGACCGGGGAAAAGACCGCCGCAGCCTGTTTTGCCGATTCTATGTATAATGAGAAAGACGAATGCAATCGTGCTGGTTAAGCATTTTGATATAATGAGAACAGAGACCCACGGAAAAGGAGGATTCGGTCATGCAGAAAGCAAGAAACATTTATACTGCAATTGTCCCGTTAATTTTTATAATGCTCCAAGCCTGCGCTGCAGGCATCCATCTGATGCCGAAACCGGCCGAGCAGGTTGACGCAAAAAGGACCTATACGCTGATACTCTATGGCTGCCGATATGCAAGCGACCTGGAGAACATAGCCGTTCTCGTGGACGAAAAAAGCAACTATTCCTTTGAAGTTTACGCGCTTGAAGGCATGTATAAAGTTAAAAAAGGGATCTCCGGCGCGGATGCCTTCCGTGAGGCGAACGTATTTGTCAACTGCAGCATGCACACAGTATGGCAGACCATGCTGCGCAGACTTGCCGATGCCTCAGGCAAAACCATCGCGTACGAACTGAAACCCTTGTACAGACCATGGGAATTTAGAACACCGGAAGTGCTTCTGTCTTCGTACACCTTGAACGACGGCAAAGTGACTGCTTATTTTACCCTGGACCCGTCTTTGCGGATTGACGACAGCCCCTTTGATTGGCCGAAAACGCTGAGGCGTTATTAAAAACGGCACTATGGCCGAGAGGCCCTCGATTGAACGATAAACCATACGTGAGGTGAATGATGCTTCAGAATAAGGTTGTTGTCCGCTATCAGGATGGCCGCGTGATGAAAGGTTTTACCAGTGACTTTATGCCGGGCAAGAGCATGCTGCATCTCAATACCCGGGAGGCACAGCCTGGTTCAAAACCGGTTCCCGTTTCCATACAGGATTTAAAAGCGATTTTCTTTGTAAAGGATTTTGAGGGAAATCCCAAGCATCAGGACAAAATGGAATTTCACCCCGACAAGCCGGTGTCAGGACGGAAGATCAAGGTGATTTTCAAGGATGGAGAGCTTCTGGTGGGGACCACTCAGGGGTATCAACCCGGTCGGCCCGGCTTCTTCGTTTTTCCGGCCGATCCGGAGTCAAACAATGACCGCTGCTTTGTTGTTTCACCGGCGACAAAGGGGATTTGGTTTATCTGATATCACGCCGAAACGCAGCCAGCAGAATCCGCCGGTGGCCGTCAGGCGCTCAAAAAAAATCGTATTAGTACCCTGCAAGAATCATTTCGAGCAGCGCCATGCGTACATAGAGTCCGTTTTCTGCCTGCTCGAAATACCTGGCTCTCGGATCATGATCCACGGCGAAACTGATCTCCGTCACGCGCGGGAGGGGATGCATGAGAATGGATTGCTTCTTCATCAATCCGAGAATTTCGGTATTGATGGTAAAGCGCTCACTCTCCTTGACCACTTCTTCGTAGGTGCTCTGCGCGTCGTCCTGAAAGCGTTCACGCTGAACCCTCGTCTGGTAAATTACATCTGCAAGCGGCGCGACAGCGCGCAAATCATCCGTCTCACTCCAGGAAATCCGGTGTTCGTCAAGATATGCCTTGATATCCTCACCCATCTTCGTCTGCACCGGTGAAACAAAAATAATACGGTTGTCGGGGAAATGTTTGGCCAGAAAATACGAGAGAGACCTGACCGTGCGGCCATGCGCGAGGTCTCCCACCATCGCCACGGTGAGCCCCTGGATGCCTCCGAATGACTTGCGGATGGTGTACAAATCAAGGAGAGCCTGGGTAGGGTGCTGGCCTTTTCCATCTCCGGCGTTGATTACGGGAACTTTCGAAAACCGTTGAGCGCGTTCTGCGCCGCCCTCCTTATGGTACCGAAGAACGATCACATCACAGTACGCGCTGATGACGCGGATGGAATCTTCGAGGCTTTCTCCCTTGGCCTTTGAAGAAAACTGCTGCGCATTTTCCGTGCTGACGACATCGCCTCCCAGGTGCTTCATGGCGGACTCAAAACTTAATCGTGTTCTGGTGCTCGGTTCATAAAACAGAGATGCCATAAGTTTGCCCTGCAGGACACGCTGGACCGGCTTCCGCTCCATTTTTTCCGCAATGGCAAAAATGGCATGCAAGGTGTCTGCATCAAACTGCTGCGCTTCGATGACGCCTCCCAATTTTTTCATAAATGCCTCCTTATGAAGCTGCTGAACGGTTTGGCTGCAGCGCTTGAAAACAGGCTGATTGCCCGGGCGATTATAGCATATTTCAGGATGACGTATGCCAGAAAAAATGATGCGCGGGCAGGGTGGACCGGACAATCACCGATATTGCGGGAGCAGTTAAAGTGGACTATAATAAACAAACTTGTACACGTGTCTTTCCGGCTCTGTTCGCTCACGCAGCCAGGGGCTGTCGGGAATAACAAGCGCAGCATAACCAGCAGGGAGAATGAAAGGCGGCCATATGCTCGGTTTACGCTTGCAGTGGCGGGTTTTTATTGCCACGCTCTTTCTTTTCGTCGGCTTGTCCGCCGGAACAGTCTATGGCGAAATAATTCCTCCAGACGAAAAAATTATTATTATCGGCGGCAACCGCAACTATCCCCCGTATGAATTTCTTGACAAGGACGGCAACCCAGCCGGCTACAACGTAGATCTGACGCGGGCAATAGCGAACGTCATGGGAATGAAAGTGGACTTTCGGCTGGGGGCCTGGGTAAACATACGAAGGGCCCTGGACACGGGGACAGTGCATGTCATGCAGGGCATGTCATATTCCGAAGGCAGAGCCGGGGTCGTTGACTTTTCTATTCCCCACACCGTTGTGAATCACTCGGTATTTGCCCGGAAAGGGTCGCCTGCGGTGCAGTCTCTTGAAGACCTGCACGGGAAGGAGCTGGCCTTTCACAACCGCGGGTTCATTCATGACTTCCTCATTGAAAAAGGAATACGCGCGCGGCCTTCACTGACCGATACGCAGGCTGACGCCCTACGACAGGTTGCGGCCGGGAGGGTCGAGTATGCCGTCGTGGCAAGTCTTCCGGCAGCGTATATCCTCAAGGAACACAACCTCACCAATGTTGTCCCGGTGGCGAAAAGCATCGTGAGCGTAAAATACTGTTACGCCGTCAGGAAAGGGAACACTGAACTGCTGGCCAAGTTCAATGAGGGCCTGGCGATCCTCAAGCAGACCGGACAGCATCAGGTTATTTATGACAAATGGCTCGGTGTTCTTGAACCCCGGGGCGTTGCCTGGGACAGGGTAATCAGGGGCGGCTCGCTGGTAATTGCGGCATTCCTGCTGGTGCTTTCCGCGACTCTGTTCTGGTCACGGACGCTTAAAAAGCAGGTGGCCGCCCGGACCGCAGCGCTCGAACGGGAAATTCTGGAGCGAAAACGCGCCGCCGAGGAGCTCCGGCTTCGGCAGCAGCAGCTGGTGCAGGCGGACAAGATGGCTTCACTCGGTATTTTAGTATCCGGAGTCGCCCACGAAATAAACAATCCAAATGCCTTGATCCTTCTGAACGCTCCTCTTGCCATTGATTACATAAAAGACACCCAGTCCATTATCGAAGCCTACTATAAAAACCAGGGTGATTTCGCCGTTGCGGGGCTGCCGTATTCACGCATGAGAACAAAGATCCCTGCAAAACTTGTTGAGATACAGGAGGGCGCGAAGAAGATTAAACGCATTGTGGATGATCTCAAAAATTTTGCCCGGCGGGATGAAACCGGAAGCGCCGTTCCGCTGGATTTCAATACAATCGTACAGACGGCGGTCCGGCTTGTGGAGAACACCATCCACAAGTCCACGAACAAATTCGTTTTCACCTATGCGCGGGATATTCCTGCGATAAGGGGGAACGCCCAGCGCATCGAACAGGTCATTGTGAATCTGATTCTGAATGCCTGCCAGGCTCTTCGCACCGGTGAGGAGGAAATCAATCTTACTACCAGGTACGATCGGGAACGGCAAGAGGTTATTCTGGAAATCCGCGACGAGGGAAGGGGCATTGCCCCTGAGGATTTGCCGCACCTGACAGACCCCTTCTTCACCACCAAGAGGGAGCAGGGCGGCACCGGTCTCGGCCTTTCAGTGTCGGCGGGTATTGTCAAAGAGCACCGGGGAACGCTTGACTTTATTTCCGAGGTTGGTTCCGGTACAACGGCAATCCTTCGCCTGCCGGCAAGCCAGGAGGGAGCAACCGCATGAAAGAACGTCTCTATCCGATATTCAGTGTTCTGCTTGTTGATGACGAACCGAACTGGATGGACTCCCTGAGTCTTACTCTGGAACGGACGGCTGGAATCACGAACACGATCCTGTGCCAGGACAGCAGGCGGGTTATGGAAATTTTGTCGCATCGGGAAATCGGGCTCGTGCTCCTCGATCTCACGATGCCTCATCTTTCAGGCCAGGAGGTGCTGAGGCTGATTACTGAGCAGCATCCGGAAATAATTGTGATAGTCCTTTCCGGGATGAACCAGCTCGAAACCGCGGTTCACTGCATGAAACTCGGCGCTTTCGATTATTATGTGAAAACCGAGGGGGAAGACCGCATTGTCACGGGGGTGCTTCATGCTCTGCGGATGATTGAACTGCGGCGTGAAAACAGTGAAGTCGCCCAGCATCTTCTTGCCGATACGCTCAGGCATCCGGATGCATTTGCTGAAATTATTTCAAATGCAAAATCCATCCGCTCGGTGTTTCAGTATAGTGAGGCGATTGCGCAAAGCACCCATCCTGTTCTCATTACCGGGGAGAGTGGAGTTGGCAAAGAACTGTTCGCGAGGGCAATTCACAGGCTGAGCGGCAGGCAGGGAACAATGATGTGCGTTAATGCTGCGGGGCTGGACGACTGCATGTTTGCAGACACCCTTTTTGGTCACGTCAGAGGCGCATTTACAGGAGGGGAGGTGCATCGGAACGGCATGGTAGAAGAAGCCGCGCATGGAACCCTGTTTCTGGATGAAATCGGAGACCTGGGCCTCTCTTCGCAAGTAAAGCTTCTGCGCCTCCTGCAGGAAGGCGAATATTTCCCCATCGGCAGTGACAGGCCAAAACGAGTGCAGGCGCGGATTATCACAGCCACAAACCAGGATCTTACTGCAAAGATGAGAAGCGGCAGTTTCAGAAAAGACCTGTACTACAGGCTGCAAACGCATAAAATTCATATTCCTCCCCTTCGGGAGAGGAAGGAAGACCTGTCTCCTCTGGTAAATCATTTTTTCGAAGAAGCCGCACGGGAATTCGGGAAGAAAAAGCCGGCCGCACCCAAAGAGCTGGTGCCGCTCCTGGAGAGCTATCACTTTCCCGGCAATGTCCGTGAACTGCAATCCATGGTTTATGACGCTGTACCCCAGCACAAATCAGGTATTCTTTCTCTGGCCTTTTTTTTAAAAGCCATGGGTAGAGATGTCCGCTCATCAGCGGTCAGCCAGGCGTCTTGTGAACAGAACAATGTTTTTGCAACGCTCGAAATTCTGCCCACTCCTGAACAGGCATATGAAATGCTTGTCGAAGAAGCAATGCGGCGGACAAAGGGCAACCAGTCCCAGGCCGCCCGCCTGCTCGGAATGTCCCAACCTGCGCTCAATAAGCGGCTCAAACGCCAAAAACAAGCAGACCGATAGACGCTGTGAGCCATATGCCTCCGGCTATAGGTATGATTTTTGGAAATGATCCTAATCTCTTGATCTTCAACCTGAATTGCGGCGGGAACTCCTTGTCCTATAATTATCGTCATAGGGAACCATCAAATTGCTGCCGTCCTGACGGCGAGAACAAAGTTGCTGTACCAGAGGAATATAACATTTTCCAAAAATGGCATGCACCTTGCTTCTGAGAAGTACGGCCTTGGTTTTGCGGACGATGATCATTCAAAAAAAAGGATATAATAAAGAGCAGTGTCTGTCGTGCGGTGATCCGTCACATTCGCGCCCAAATTAATAGAAAAAGGAGAGAAAAATGAAAAGACTGGTATGCTTGTTCTGCATTGTGGTGCTCACAATCGTTCTTGCCGTGCCTTCCCTGGCGGCGGACAAGGAACAATATCCCTCAAAGGTAATAACAATCATTGTGCCGTTCTCCGCCGGCGGTCCATCGGACACGGTAGCCCGCCTGCTTGCCCAGGCCATGGGGCCGGTGCTTAAGACACAGATTATTGTGGAAAATGTAGGAGGGGCGGGAGGAACTATCGGAGCGGCCCGGATTGTACAGGCTTCACCGGATGGATACACGCTCTTTGTGCATCATATCGGCCATGCTACGGCTCCGGCACTCTACCGCAAACTGCCGTACGACCCCATCAAGGACTTCGAACCAATCGGACTGGTCAATGATGGAGCAATGGCGATGGTGGCCAGAAAGAACTTTCCGGCAGAGAATCTCAAGGAAATGATCACCTATGTAAAGGCCAATAAGGACAAGGTCAACCTTGCCAATGCGGGCGTGGGCTCCGCATCACATCTGTGCGGAATACTCTTCATGACCGCCATTCAGACGGACTTCATGACCATTCCCTATAAGGGAACGGGGCCGGCCATGAACGACTTGCTTGGCGGCCAGGTGGATTTTATGTGCGATCAGACCACGAATGCCACGAGCCATATCAAAGCCGGCAAGGTCAGGGTGTACGGTGTGACCACGAAAAAGAGGGTTGATTCCATGCCGAATGTTCCGACCATGAGCGAGGCCGGCCTTCCGAATTTTACGATAACCGTCTGGCACGCACTCTATGCACCAAAAGGCACGCCGAAACCGATTATTGCGAAACTCTCAAAAGCCCTGCAAGAGGCGCTGAAAGACCCTGTCCTGAAACGGCGGTATGCAGATCTGGGATCCGAACCTGTTGCGCAGAACCGAGCGACCCCGGAAGCCCTCAGAGCCCATCTCAAGGCTGAAATAGACAAATGGGGACCGATCATCAAAAAAGCCGGCGTTTTTGCGGACTGACCGAAGGAGGAGTTCTTGAGTCTGAACGTGCGCAACGCAAAAGATTTCTGGACCGGTCTCATCTATGTCTCCATCGGGGCTGTCGCGCTCATAATCAGCAGAGATTATGGCATGGGTACGGCGGTGAGGATGGGGCCGGCCTATTTCCCCACCCTTCTTAGCGTTCTTCTGATGGTGATCGGGATTATTTCACTTGTTCGCTCGTTTCTTAAACCGGGAAGTCCTGTCGGTGCTTTTGCCTGGAAAGGGTTTTTCCTGATCATTGCTTCGACCATTCTGTTCGGGCTTATCGTCCGGGGGGCAGGACTGCTCGTTGCGTTGCCTCTCCTGATAATCATCAGCTCCTGCGCGAGCACCCGCTTTCGCTGGCAATATTCGCTGGTGTTGGCAGCCGGTGTGACTGTATTTTGTATTTTGGTATTTCAAAAAGGTCTGGGAGTGCCGATTCCAATCCTGGGACCATGGTTCGGCCAGTAGGAAGTAATCTCACTCCTGGAAAAATAGAGGAGCGAAATCGGGATCGAAAGCCGAAGCGTGAATTATTCAGGCAGTGGAATTTGCGAACTGAAGCGCTGATAGCAGCGAGGGATTATGGATCTGATTGCCAATATTGGCTTAGGCCTGTCAACAGCATTGACGCCAACCAATCTGCTGTACTGTCTTGCGGGTGTATTTCTCGGGACTCTGATCGGGGTGTTACCTGGTTTAGGCCCGACAGCAACCATTGCGATGCTGTTGCCCGTCACGTTTACGCTGCCGCCTGTTTCCGCTCTCATCATGCTTGCGGGCATCTATTACGGCTCCCAATACGGCGGTTCGACAACATCCATTCTGGTGAATGTTCCGGGCGAGGCCGCTTCCGTCGTTACAGCGCTCGACGGATATCAGATGGCGCGCAAGGGCCGCGCCGGAGTTGCCCTGGCCACTGCGGCAATCGGTTCTTTCTTTGCCGGTACGGTTGCCACGGTCATCCTCGCGCTGTTTGCCCCGCCTCTGGCTGCTATTGCGCTTAAGTTTGGTCCTGCGGAATTTT
>CAZYEF010000061.1:0-15045 GCA_964646375.1 uncultured Nitrospiraceae bacterium
TGAAATACCGATACCGTGACCGGTACATTATTTTTGATTCATCCCCGCTTCTGACCACCGCAGAAGCACTGTATTTGAAAGAGTACATAGATGGTGCCATCTTCGTGGTGCAGGCCGGTCGCACGCCGGTAAAGTCGGCGGGACAGGCCCTAGCGCTTATGGACGGCACCCATGTGTTTGGAACGGTGTTCAACAATGTGCCGCAGTATCTTTCAGCACAGGATACGCCTTATTATGACCGGTCTTCAGCCGTGGAGCAGGCCGGGGCAATCAAAGCTGCAAGACTGATGGATCAGACGGAAAAAACGGTCAATACGGCAATTCAAAAGATCAAGATCGTTCTGAATACGATTTTGAGCAAAATGAGAAAAAAATGATGCGTATTTATTCCAGAAGGGGGGCTTCTTTGCGAATATCCGGAGGTATTGCTGCGGCTATTGTTCTTATGCTCACGTGCTTCGCACTGGAATCAGAAGGTGCTGTATTCAGAATTGAACCTTCTATCATGGTGAGTGAAGAGTATAACGACAACGTATTTCTGCAACGCGACGAGAACAAGATAGAATCTTTTATTACCCGGTTCTCCCCATCGATTCATGTGAAATACACGACTTCCTTCTGGGACTGGGACCTGAACTATACCTACAGCTACTATTACTATACCAGGCATCGCATCCAGAACGACTATTCTCATCTGCTGTTTCTGAGAAACCGGACCGAATTGATTCAGGATTATCTGTATGTGGAAGTGCGCGACGACTACAGCAGGGTCTCACAGAACGTCAGTATTGACTATACGCAGCAGAGTCCCACCGCCAACCAGGTCGACCAGAACATATTTGCGGTAAATCCATATCTCATTCTTAGGCCCTCTACGAATTCGCGGACTGTGTTTGGGTATATTTTTCAGGATGTTCGCTACCTCAACGGCAGCGTCGCGAGCCAGGCTGAGACCATCAATCACCTGCAGCATGTCGGGTACGGTGACTTGGGGATCAATCTTTCCTCACGTCTGACGTTTACCGTGGGATCGCGGTATACCCGTGATTTCAACCATGTCTCAAATTATACCCAGGTTGATGTATATGGCGGTCCGCAATATGCATACGCGGAAAATGCGTACATTTTTGCCCGAGGGGGCAAAACCTGGTTTGACTTCGAGCCGAAGGCCGATCCAAACCAGCACCATCCGCGGCGGGATTACTGGTTCTGGGACTCCGGGTTGAACCATAGAATATCAACATTTACGTTTGCCCTGGGGGCGCGCCGGTACGTGGTCCAGGATCCCGTGCGTCTCGTCACCCTGGATGACCAGTATACTGCAAGCATCTCAAACACCTGGCCGCGGGCGGTGGTCACGCTTTCTGCAGGGTTTAATGATTATCGTGACGCCATGCTGGATCAGCGGCTGTCGAAAACCCAGCAAGTTCAGGGGTCGGCGCTCTATCGATTCACCCCGCTTACAACCGGGACCCTGGGAGCCGGCTATCAGGACGTGGAAGACACAACCGCCACCGGCGGCATTACGAAAATAGTCCTGTCGACGCTCAGGCTTGATCAGCAGCTTGCGCAACGGTCCACCCTGTCCTTTGAATATCGGTTTGTAAACAGCCATTCGTACGACATCATGGCCAACAACTATTCGAACAATCGTTTCATCCTCGAATTCAGACAAACGTTCTAGGAAACATCGCACTTTTGCAAGGAGGAATTATGGAGTCAGTTTTGGTTACGGGCGGAGCGGGTTTTATCGGGAGCAACATTAGCGAGGCATTGCTGCTGCGCGGATACCGTGTTGTGGTTCTCGATGATCTCAGCACGGGGAAAATGGAAAATGTTCTTGAGATACAGGAAAGCGACAATATGAAGTTCATTCACGGGAGCATCCTTGACGGTGGCCTGCTGCGGTCAATAATAAAGTCTGAGAACATTTCGCTGATATCCCATCAGGCGGCCGTGCCAAGTGTTTCCAAAAGCGTCAAGGACCCGATAAAAACCATTGACGTAAACATAACCGGAACGACCAACCTTTTTCATATTGCAGCCGAATACGGATGCAAACGGATTGTTTTTGCCAGTTCCTCCTCCGTGTACGGCGATACACCGGAGCTCCCGAAACGTGAAACCATGCCGTTGAATCCGAAGTCGCCGTACGCAGTATCAAAAGCTTCGAAGGAAATGCTTGCTTCGGTTTTTTCCAGCCTCTACGGTCTCCAGATCGTGGGCCTCAGATATTTCAACGTGTACGGCCGCAGACAGAATCCCGCGTCAGACTACGCGGCCGTGATTCCGAGATTTATTACCAAGGCGCTCCAGAACGAGCCGCTGCCGATTGAAGGCGATGGGCAGCAAACAAGGGACTTCAGCTACATCGACGACGTCGTTTCCGCAAACATCAACGCATTGACCTTGGAGCAGGTGTCGGGCAGAATTTTCAACATCGCGTACGGCCAGCGGATAAGCGTTCTGGATCTTGCAAAACTGATTCAGAAGGAAACGGCGTCAAACTCAGAAATCATTTACCGGCCGAAACGATCCGGGGACGTGAGAGATTCACTTGCAGATGTGGACCTCGCGCGCAAGCACCTTGCCTATGATCCCCAGTATCCCATTAACCGAGGCCTCGTGGAAACAATCAGCTGGTATCGCGATCATTCAGGGAAACGATGTGCGGCATAGCAGGCATTTTTAATCTCCATCGAGACCGGGAAATATCCCCGGATGTCCTCAAGGACATGATTGAGATGGTGCAGCACCGCGGGCCGGATGGATTCGGATTCCATCGCGACACACGGGCAGGACTGGCGCATGCACGCCTGAGCATCATTGACCTTGCCGGAGGAAACCAGCCGATTTATAACGAAGACAAATCCGTTGCCATTGTTTTCAATGGAGAAATCTTTAATTACATCGAGCTGCGGGAACTGCTCCGGGAGAAAGGGCATCAGTTTTATACCAGGTCCGATACCGAAGTGATAGTGCACCTGTATGAGGAATACGGCACCGGGTGCCTCACGTATCTCAACGGCCAATTTGCGTTCGCCATTTGGGACAAAACCGCAGATCTCCTTTTTATTGCGCGTGACCGGGTCGGGATACGGCCGCTTTTTTACACCCGCATCGAAGATTCGCTGCTTTTTGCTTCGGAGATCAAGTCCCTGTTTGCCGACACCCGGGTAAAACGGGAAATGGATCCGTGTGCCCTGGACCAGATATTCACCTTCTGGATGACCATCCCTCCGAGAACAGCCTTCAAGGATGTTTTTGAGCTGCCCGCGGGGCATTTTATAACCATTACCCGCGGAACGCTGGTGCAGGAGCGGTATTGGGATCCGGATTTCACCCCGGAAATTTCTGCGAAAACGGAAGCGCAGTATGCCGAGGAATTGCGCGGCCTTTTGATCGATTCCACGAAGCTCCAACTGAGGGCAGACGTACCGGTTGGCGCGTACCTCAGCGGCGGCATTGATTCCTCGGTTATTACGACGCTCATAAAAAAATACACCGATACGCCCCTGAGAACATTCTCGGTCACCTTTGCCGACGAGGTATACGACGAAAGCACGTATCAAAAACAGATGATCGAGTATCTGGGGACTGACCACAGTGATATAAAATGCACCTACTCAGACATCGGAGATGTGTTTCCGGATGTTGTCTGGCATACGGAAAAACCTATTGTGCGGACGGCGCCTGCGCCGCTTTTTCTTTTGTCCAAGCTGGTCAGGGAAAGCGGTTACAAGGTGGTTCTGACCGGCGAAGGATCGGACGAGATACTCGCCGGATATGATATTTTCAAGGAAACCAAGGTACGAAGATTTCTGGAAAAGAACCCTGACTCACGGTTCAGACAGTTGATTCTGAAACGGCTTTACCCATATCTCGCCCATTCTCCGGTACGGTCGGTCAAATATGCGGAGACCTTTTTTAACGCCGATGCGCACAGGTATCCTCCTCAATACTTTTCACATGTTCCCCGCTGGAACACGACAGCGAAGATAAAATCATTTTTTTCCGACGGCTTGAAAGACACATTGCGGGGATATAATAACCTGTACGATCTGTCGGATTTACTATCGGATGAGTTCTGCGACTTCGACGATATTTCGCAGGCGCAGTATATGGAAATCAAAACGTTGCTTTCAGGATATTTGTTGTCGTCGCAGGGAGACCGGGTCGCCATGGCGCATTCCATTGAAGGACGGTTTCCGTTTCTTGACCACCGGCTCATAGAGTTTGCCTGCAAACTGCCGCCCACGATCCGGATGTCCGCCCTTACGGAAAAATATATTCTCAAGAAAAGCATGAAGCATTTGCTGCCGGCAGCCGTGGTGAAAAGAACAAAACAGCCCTATATGGCTCCGGATGCAAAAAGCTTCTTTACCAAAAAATCACCCGATTATGTTGACGAAATTCTTTCCGAAACACGTCTGGTGGAAAGCGGTTTCTTCAATCCAAAATCGGTTGCCATGCTTGCTAAAAAGTGCAGGCAAAGTCCTGTTCTGGGATTCAAGGACAATATGGCCATTGTGGGAATCATTTCGACAATGCTGGTGTATGACCAGTTTATAAAACACTTTCCTGTGAAAAAGCGGGCTGTTCATTGAGCTCATCGCGGTTCAGAGGCAGACGTCTGAACTGCCGCGCTGTAAAAGAATAAAACCGGCTATAAAAAGGGGGCACCACCATGCAGCAAAAAGAAGCGATCCGAACATTCATCATAGAAAACTTTCTGTACGGACAGGATGACCATACGCTGACCGATGAGGTCTCTTTTCTGGAAAAAGGGATTATTGATTCAACCGGCGTACTCGAATTAGTCTCCTTTGTCGAGGAAAAATTTGGGTTTTCCGTTACTGATGATGAAATCATTCCCGACAATTTTGATTCAATCAGCAAGCTGGCCGACTTTGTCGCAAAAAAAGCGAACAGCGGATCGGTGACACTTCAAAACGCCTGACAACGGATGGACATGACCATGTTCAGACATACCCTCGTTAATCATTTTCTCGAACAGAGTGCACAGCGATTTTCTGATAAAACGGCCCTGATTTATCAGGGACAGCGTTTTACCTACGCGGAAATAGATTCCCGCGCCGACAGGCTTGCCCATGCCCTCGCCGCCCGAGGAGTCGAGCGCGGAGACCGGGTTGCGGTTTTCATGGACAACTCGGTAGAAGCGGTCATCGCTCTTTTTGGAATACTCAAGGCAAATGCCGCGTTCATGATGATTAATCACACCACCAAAGCTGGCAAACTCGAATTTATCATGAACAACAGCAGGGCAAAGGTGCTTATTGCCCAGGCCAGCCGCGCCGATGTTATTTCCTCCATGACCACCCCCCATCTGCAGAATATACTCTGGAGCGGTTCGGCGTCTTCCCCTCTGGTGTTTGAGGAAATCACCCAGGAGAGGGTGGTGAAAGACCCTGTTAAAAAAATGTGCATTGACCTCGATCTTGCTTCCATTGTTTACACATCAGGGTCCACAGGAAATCCGAAGGGGGTCATGCTTTCCCATCTGAACATGGTTTCGGCCGCACATTCAATTACGACGTATCTTGAAAATACCGATCAGGATATTATTATTAACATGCTGCCGCTCACCTTTGACTATGGTCTTTACCAGGTTTTGATGGGATTCAGGGTCGGTGCCACCGTTGTGCTGGAAAAGTCTTTTGCCTATCCTGCTCAGATACTCAAGATCATGGTCGAAGAGAAAGTGACAGGTTTCCCCGGCGTCCCGACGATTTTTTCCCTTTTGCTGCAGATGAAAGACATTCAGAAGTACGATTTCAGTTCGCTGCGGTACATTACCAACACCGCGGCCGCCCTACCGGTCAGCCATATCAAAAGGCTGCGGGAGCTTTTTCCGCAGGCAAAACTCTATTCCATGTACGGCCTGACGGAATGCAAACGTGTATCCTATCTGCCTCCAGAGGATATCGAGAAAAAACCCGCCTCCGTGGGCAAAGGGATGCCGAATGAAGAAATTTTTCTTGTTGATGGCGAAGGCCGACGAACTTCCCCCGGTGAGGTGGGAGAGCTGGTGGTGCGGGGTTCCAATGTAATGCTCGGTTACTGGGAGATGCCGGAAGAAACGGCAAAGTGCCTGCGGCCCGGCAGGTATCCGGGAGAAAGGTTTCTGTATACCGGTGATCTTTTCAAAACGGATGAAGATGGATATTTCTATTTTGTCGCCAGAAAAGACGATATCATAAAATGCAAAGGTGAGAAGGTCAGCCCCAAGGAAGTAGAAAACGTATTATATGCGCTCAACGGGATTGTGGAGGCAGCGGTTGTCGGAATTCCCGACGAAATTTTTGGACAGGCCATCAAGGCCTATGTTGCACTGGAAACAGGCGCACCTCTGAAGGAGAAGGATATTTTAAAATACTGTGCAGAGCACCTGGAAAATTTCATGGTCCCCAAATATATCGAGATTCGGGAGACTCTTCCCAAAACGGCAACAGGAAAGATCAGCAAGACACTCTTGACGGCCGTAAACGGATAAAGAGGTTATCATTCATGTTTCGTGATTTTTTACACAGCTATACCACCATCGAACAGTCAGGCGGCGGAAACTCCCTGTATGAAGCCCTGCGGCTTTTCGATCTGCTGTCGGGTGGCGCATTGCGGAGTACGACATTGTCTCTTCCCGAAGGAGGCGAGGTTGACCTCAAAAGCGCGCTCCAGAAAAGGAAACAAGGTGTACCCTGGGAATATATCCTCGGAAAAGCGCATTTCATGGGGCGGATGTTCATCTGTTCCCCGGACACGCTGATACCGACTGATGAAACGAGAGTGCTGGTGAACGCGGTTCTGGAGTCTCTGCGCGGAAAAGAAGCAGCGGACACTGATCTTACATTAATTGAAATAGGAACCGGCTGCGGAAACATCGCTATTTCCATCGCGCTGCAGATGAAAAAAGCGTTGATACTGGCCAGCGACATTAGTCCTGCTGCAGTGGAGATTGCGCGCCAGAACGTGGCCAGATTCAAACTTGAGAACCGCATTTCTCTAGCCGCCGGGGACCTGTTTGCTCCTTTTGCGGGAAAAGGATATGAGCAAGGCATTGACTGCATCGTGTGTAACCCGCCTTATATCCCAACAAGTTCGCTCGCCAAATTGTCACCCGAAATTATTGACCATGAACCGCTCGTTGCTCTTGACGGCGGCCCCTACGGGATCAACATTTACCGCAGACTGATCATGGAAGCTCTGCCGCTGCTGAAGCCGGATGGCGTACTGCTTTTTGAAATTGGTGAACGGCAGGAGAATCTGGTCACCAGAATAATAGAAAAGAGCGGCGGCTACCAGAACATCGCGTATTTCAACGATCAAGATAAAATACGAGCAATACGAGCAACAAAGAAAAGGACTTCCGAACATGTCATCTAACGTGACCACCTGTACATGCTGTATCTTGCCCTCAACTTTTCCTGGAATCAGTTTTGACGAGGCTGGTGTCTGTATGCACTGCCGGCAGGCCATTGGGAAAGAGAAAAAGCAGGCTGAAGACAAAAAACGATATGAACAGAAATTTCTCGATTTGCTGAAGCAGACAGGCGGACAGTCCGCCCGGAACCGCTCATACGACATCCTGATGGCATACAGCGGCGGGAAGGACTCGACCTACACTATGAGTCTGCTCAAGAACAAGTATCAGCTGCGGGTGCTGGCAATCAGCCTTGACAACGGTTTCGTGTCTGAGACGGCCGTGGCGAACATCCGTCGGGTGACTGATCATCTCAATGTTGATCACGTCTTTTTCAAGCCGCGCTGGGATATTTTGCGGCAGACGTTTGCGATAGCGGCAGACCGCGATCTGTATTCCAAGAAAACTCTTGAGCGGGCAAGCACCATCTGCACATCGTGCATGGCCATTGTGAAATCATACTGCCTGAAGACCGCGATAGAGCAGGAGATTCCCATGATCGGATACGGATGGTCGCCGGGACAGGCGCCGGTGCAGTCTTCGATTATGCGGACCAACCCGTCACTTGTCAGAATGTCGCAGGAGGCGGTGCTGAATCCGTTGCGCGAAGTAGCGGGGTCTGATATCGAGACATATTTTCTGAACGAGAAGCATTTTTCAATGCCGGAACGGTTTCCGTATAATGTTCATCCCATGGCATGGGAATTTTATCATGAAGGCACTCTTGTGGAAGAGATTGGAGCACTGGGATGGACTGCTCCCCGGGACACAGACAGCAATTCCACCAACTGCCTTCTGAACGCCTTCGGCAATGACGTCCATTTAAAACGCCACGGCTTTCATCCCTATGTGTGGGAAATTGCCAACATGGTTCGGGACGGAGTAATGACACGGGACGAAGGTTACCGCAAAATATACTCGGAACCGGAGCAGGCATTTATAGAGAACGCAAAAAAGAAACTCGGATTGTAAATGTATTGTTGAAGCGCCCTCGCCAAACGGATATGCAAGAGGCCCGAAAGAGCAAATGATAAAAGCAGTGATTAAAATAGTAAAAAGCCTGAAACGCCGCATTCAGCATAGCATCGAGCTGAACCGGTACAATGAGTTTACCATAGCTGAATATTTCAGAAAACAAGGAGCAGTTGTTGGCGAACGCAACAGAATATATGTAAGCTCGCTGGGACAGGAACCGTATTTGATCAGAATCGGCAACCATTGCACGATAGCGCCAAACGTAACTTTTCTGAGTCATGACGGGTCTCCCTGGATTTTTACCGAAGAACACCCCAGTGTGCAGCGCTTCGGCCCCATTGAGATCGCCGACAATTGCTTTATCGGCCTCAACGCGATCATTCTGGGAAATGTTAAAATCGGTCCCAACGCAATTGTAGGGGCGGGTGCGATTGTGACTAAGGATGTCCCAGAAGGAGCAATCGTGGCCGGAAATCCTGCAAGAATTGTTTCAACAACTGACAAATACAAAGAGAAAGTATTGGCATTATGGGAAAAGCAGTGTCCTCCCGAATATTTTGCTGGCATCCAACAGAAGGAAATCCAGTCTCCAGAGCGAATCCAACAGATGAAAAATCGAGATAACAGGTTGCTGCAAGAACATCTTATCAGCCTTTATCGGGATAAAAAACGATAATGCTGTTTCGCTATTTTCGTCGCGCTCTTGTAAATGACTGAACGATTGTGAAAAAACTTCTCGGCATATTTTTTCTTGTCGTTGCTGTTGTTTGTCCGGCCTGCAAAACGAGCTCAATTCATATTCATTCTCTAATCCTTCGGGACAGAATAGCAGTCCTGGACCAGGTTCAGTTAAAAAAAGCGCTCTATGCGGCATTTTCAGTTACAGGCGGGGCGGAGAATATTGACAGACTCAGGGTCAAGGGGTCTCTTTATCAGGACGGTAATGTCATAGCGCGGGCCCAGACCACACTGGTCCGGGAGAAAAGCGGAAATCTTCTCTTCGATCTTCCTGCGCAAATAGCTGAGGGGAACTATGATATTCAACTAGAGGCCGCGGACGATCAGCGGACCTTTATGGTGTCCGGCTCACGGTCCATACCGCGATCCGAACTGAAAAAATATAACGATTCAGAAAGCATAAATTCTCCCATAGTCTACCGGGAAGTGCCTCTCTTCCCGGAAGAACATACGAAAAACCAAACTCGAAACCGCGATATGGACGGCGGTTACATCATTTTTTCACATTCACCACTTCTCTATGAACATCCGGAAACCAGGCCGACCGCAGCCGATATCGTACGAAAAATATCTGTCAGGGCTGCCCGCAATACTTTTTTACCACTGAGCATTTCTTTATATTCGATCCGGGATCTCGGAACAGTAAAACTGGAAATCGGAGATCTGAAGGGTCCAGCGGGAACCATCGCGAAAGAAAAAATAAAAATCGGCGTTGTTGACTCGGTTCAGGATTCTACGGGCATGCCACAGGGAGAATTCAGACGGGTTCCTGCTTTGATCAGATCTGAAAACCGAGCTGTCGTTAAAAAAGACGGACATTGCCGGTTTTGGTTAACGGCTAAAATTGACCATTTCGTGCAGCAGGGCATATACCAGGGGACATTAACAGTACTACCGCAATATGGACAGAAAAAAACAATACCATTGCAGATTACCGTTCTCCCCCTTGTTTTGGAAGATGTTCCGGATAAAGACTATTTTATGCTCATGACCTATGAGTTCACTGAACTCGTATTTCCATGGAATAAACAAGAAAAGAATGCTCTGCAGCGTTCCACACGCTCAATTTTAAAAAGCTACAAAGAGCATGGCATGACCATGCTTTCAATTCATTCTCCGTTTGTTGCTGTCACCCGTGATGACGGGACCCTGGTTCTGGACGACATTTTCGCCGCTCTTTTAGCGGCGCGCGATGCCGGATTCAAGAAACCCATTATCTGGTATATGGGACATCTTATCCAGACTGCCAAACCGAAGCATCCGGGGAACATAAAAGATTTTGATCAAAAAGTGCATGAGGAGCGGCTGCGGCATCTTGTCAGAACAGTCGCAGACTTTGCTAAAGAAAATAGCTGTCCGCCTGTCATATTTCTGCCCATCGATGAACCGGATGATTCACAGCAGGATTTCCAGAACAGACGGTATGCTGCAACGTCCGCGCTGCTCAGGAACATAAAGGAGTCGGGCGGCAAAACAATGCTTACGGCGCTTCGATACGATCAGTTCAAGCCGGTTGATTATCTGTGCTCCGCGGAAATGCGCGAAGAAGAGATGCAGGCCGCCCATCAGAACGGCTCACGCTACTGGATATACAACAACAAGGTAACAACCCAATGCGATAATCCCGCATACGCACGGTATGTGTATGGATACTACACGTGGGCAAAAAATATCGACGGAATGTCATCCTGGACATTTCAGAACACACAGAACGCAAGCGGTCTTCCGGAAAAAGCTGATACACCAGGGTATGACCTCTACTTGGCTTATCCCGCACCGGACGGTCCGCTGCCGACGCTCAAATGGGAAGCAATTCGCGAGGGGATTAACGACCATAAACTGCTTTATCAGCTAATGAAACGGGTTTCTGCATTAAAGCGGAAAGGAATCGATACTTCCCGCTATGAAGACTTTTTTTCACGAATTCGAGCCAAATCCGGAGAGCCCGCCTGTCGTCGTCAGGACGAAAAATCGGAATGGAGTCCTGACTTTTTCGAGCAAACCAGAAACGAATTGCTTGATCTCATTTTAATGGCTGATGAGGGAGACCGGCCTCAAGTGCAGGCTGTAAACTAGGTAGGATTACAAAGGAGCGATGTCAATGATTTTTAAGGTGCTGAAAAAAGTTATGGGCCGTTTGCTGCAGGCTTATGAACTTCGAAAGTATAATGCGGATACCATCGCGGAATACTTCAGAAAACAAGGCGCGCAGATAGGAGAGCATTGCAGAATAATTCCAACGCAGCTCGGCACGGAACCGTATCTCATTAAAATCGGCAATCATGTCGGCATCGCTCAGGGAGTGAAATTCATGACCCACGATGGAGGAGCCTGGGTTTTCAGGCATGAAATCCCCGACCTCCAGGTTTTTGGGCCCATCGTAATTGAAGATAACTGCATCATCGGCCAGAATGCCATCCTGTTCCCAGGCATCAAAATCGGGAAAAATTCAATCGTGGGCGCCGGGTCCGTGGTCATCGCAGATGTGCCTCCCGACACCATCGTCATGGGCGTGCCCGCTCGACCGTTCGGTTCTGTGCTGAAATACAAGGAAAAATGCATTGAACGGTGGAACGCCCAGAAGCCGCAGGATATTCACATAAACAATGATGAAGATTGGTGGACGACAAAGCATTCACAGGAAAACAGCCGGCGGTTGAAACAACACCTGCAGAAATTGTTCAAAAACGAGCTGACATAAAGAAACTACGACGATGATTAAAACTTCCGGCCTACTATCCTGCATCATTGCGGCAGCGGGCCTGCTCATGCTGAACAGCTGTACACCGGCACAGGAGCAGGGACAACCAGGGATGGCCCAAAAAAGAATCATGCTCATTGGCGCGTCCATTGGAAAAGCATGGAAACTTACAGAGTATGCCGGGCGAATGAATGACCGGACCCGCACGTATGAATCCATTGCTGTTTATCAATATGACAAATCCGAGGCGCTCGAAGAAATTCTGATGCGTCCGAAGCGGAAATTTCATCTTACCCTGACGTACGTAAAAGGTTTCTTCCAGCCATCGCCAATGCTGCCGGATGTCATCATTCTCAAGGAATGTTCATCATACTTCCCTGGTGATGTTGTTCTGCAGAAGGAATTAATGCGGAAATGGATCAAACGCGTTCGTGATGCCCATCGGGAAGTGATGGTGGCGACCGTTGTTCCCGTCACACGCGCGCGTGCCGAGGCGGCGAAAGGGAAGATGGAGGGAATACAGGCGTACAATGATTGGATCCGCGAATATGCAAAACAGGAAGGAATCAAACTGCTGGACCTCGAGGCAGCGCTGCGAAACAGCCACACGGACCGTTTTCTCAGGGATGAATTAAACAGCGGAGACGGCACGCACTTGAATCAGAGGGCGTATGAAATACTGGATAAACTGCTATTGCAGGTTTTGGAGCGTCAAGCCGGTTAGAAAACGGCTGATTCAGTTTAACCGTTCGGTTAGACAAAAAAGAATTCGTTGAATGGGGGGCATTCAGCATGGAGTTATCGGAGATAAAGGGAACGGTAAAAAAAATCATAACTGAGATTGCCGCAAAAGATACCAACGGACACGGCGACAGCATCGGCGAGGAAGATTCACTCATCGACAGCGGACTGATTGACTCTCTCGGCGCGATACAGCTTATCGAAGCATTCTCGGAAAAGTTTGACGTCGTTTTTTTTCCATCAGAACTTTCCATGGACAATTTTGATTCCATAAACAAGATATCTCTTTTTATCGAGAAAAAACTGGCTGGTGACGAAGATTGATTCTTTCCCGGCGCATAGAGCAAGCATTTAAGCGACACAACGGGAAAGCCGCAATCTCTCACTGTCTGCCGGGCGGAGCGCTCGAGACCCTGACCTATGCCAAACTTGCGCAGAAAGTACGGGAAACCGCGGATTTCTTTGCCAGGAACGGGATGCAGCCGAATGATCTGATTGCAGGCTACATGAACAAGTCCATTGACGCGGCGGTAACCATTCTGGCGGCGGTTCTGGGCGGTGGTGCCGCCTGTTCGCTGAATTCGAGGTTGAAGCCGCATCAGGTGGTCAGATTGGCGACGGTTGCCAAACCAAAATTTATCGTTCTTAACAAGAGCACGGCAAAGCAGATTCTGGCATCTGAAGATGCCGTTGCCTCAGGCCAGCAATTTGTTCTTTACAACGACGGGATAGACTTTCTGAAGCCTGCCCCGCGTTGTTTGGTCCAGGAGACTCTCCTCTCCACCATTCCCGCAACTGTTGGCGATGCAGGCGGCAGCCGGGTGGACGCCTCGATCTCCGGCGCAACACGCAACCGCGGCTACTGCCTGTTTACTTCCGGTTCTACCGGCGAACAAAAAGGGGTCCTGATCGAACGCGATGACCTTTATGTGAGAGTCGCCACGGAGATTGAGGATTTTGAAATAAGCCGGGAGGACTGTTTATTAAGCCTGCTTCCGTTTTCCTTTGATGTGGGTCTGAACCAGCTCTTCTCGGGCATTCTGTCGGGAGCCCATCTTATTATTCTGAATTCCTGGTTTCCGCGGGACATTGTGTCCGCTGTCAAACGTTTCGGCGTCACGGGAATTTCGGCAGTGCCGACCATATGGGCCGACATGCTTTCTGTCCCCAGTGAGGACACCTTCGCTGAAGATACGAGAACGTTGCGGTATATCACCGTTTCCGGCGGGGATCTGGCACGAAAATATCTTGAGCAACTAAAGCTTTATTTCTCGCATACGAACATAATAAAAACGTATGGACAAAGCGAAACATTCAGAAGCGGCATACTGAAGGCGCATCATTATAACGAAAAAATAACGTCAGTCGGCCGTCCGGTCAAAGGAACCCGCATCTTCATACTCAAGGATGGCGAGCAGGTAGCTCCTGCTGACTGCGAAGGAGAAATTATTCATTACGGCGCCGGTACCATGCTTGGATATATTAATGAAGCGCCCGGTTCTCCGGAAAAACTCAGGGAAATACCCGCATGTCTGAAGCCGGCGCTTTCGACGGGTAAGGTGGTTTTTACCGGCGACCGCGGAAAGATAGACCGCGACGGATTTTTGTATGTTCTGGGACGAGAAGATGGAATGATCAAGACTTCGGGATTCAGGATTTATCCCAAGGAAGTGGAAAGCTGCATCCTGGAGCACACCGGTGTGACACATTGCGCGGTGGTGGGAATACCGGACGAACGAAAAGGCCACAGCATGATAGCCGAAGTTGTTTCCCGTGACGGATTGAAAAAGGATGACCTGCTCAGACATGTGCGGGAACGCCTGCCGTCGTACATGGTACCGGACAGTATCCATATTGTGAAAAGCCTGCCACTGGCGGAAAACGGCAAAGTCCGCTACGCGGAAATCAAAAGCAAATATGAACAGACAAGAGTTTTATAACTTGATACCGAAATCGGAAGTTTGCGCATTCCTAGACGGAAAGAAGCTTCCGATTTTCTGTTATGCTGAAAAAATCATTGAAAAAAAGTATTATGATCTGTCCGTCTGTCTGCCGGAGTATTTCAAAATTCATTACGCGTTCAAGGCCAATCCGAACAGAGACATCCTGAAAACAATGAACGCGCTTGGCATGGGTGCCGACGTTGCCTCGGGGGGGGAACTTGCGGCGGCACTGGATGCCGGGTTTTCGCCGGATGACATGGAATTCACCGGTCCCGGAAAAACTCTTGATGAATTATCACAGGCAATCGATGCCGGTATTTCCAGCATAAATGCTGAAAGCGTTTCAGAAATACACAAGATAACTGAACTTTGCCGCGCAAAAAAGAAAGCCGGAAACGTGGGGATCAGAGTAAACCCCAAAACGCGTCCCGCCGCCTCAGCCATGAAGATGGGAGGAGATACCCAGTTCGGCATTCCTGAAGACCAGTTGGAGGAAGCCATTGCCGTAA
>CAZYEF010000062.1:0-14902 GCA_964646375.1 uncultured Nitrospiraceae bacterium
AAAACGCGTGATAGTTGATATAATTAATGCATCATTGACCATGGCTGCAGGCAGGGGAGGTGCTGAATTTGTTGAGGAATGCGCGATTTTACCCCGTGTACTGGATGCTTCTGAGCACCATAGTTCTGCTGGTGGATTATTTTACGGGCCCGCTCATTGAATTTCCCATAGTCTTCGCAATCCCGGTTATACTGGCCTCCTGGTACAGCGGAATAAAATGGGGGATTGCTCTTGCCCTCCTGCTGCCGATCGGGCGAATAATCGAAAGAAGTTTTTTGTGGGAACCTTCAATAGATTTTTTCACCATACTTTTCAATGCCGCCATCAGATTTTGTGTTCTCACCGGCATTGCCTTCATGGTGAATCATGTGGCCGGGTTGACCCGCGAGGTCAAAAGGCTAAGAGGAATTCTGCCGACTTGCAGCGCCTGCAAGAGAATCCGCACTCCGGATGGCCAATGGAAGGAGATGGAAACTTACGTTTCCGAACACTCGGAGGCGCGTTTTTCCCACGGCATTTGCGATGAGTGCAGGGAACGGCTGTATCCGGAGTTTTCCAAAAAAAATGAAACACAGCTGCACGACTGTTGAATTAAATTACAAAGCGTGTTCATGCCGTCGAACTGTTTCAAGCATGGCCGTCCGTTCCAGCCTGACGTACAGAGACATTTTCAATCTGATATTTCGCTTGCGGATATGTTTCCATAATAGAGGCTTAAGGTATGGTCGAAAGGTCCAATTGGTACTATCCGAAATATAATCTCGTAATCACCAGACTTGTCGGCACTCCTACCGTAGATGATCTGAAAAAGAATATTCAGGAGCACATGCAGATTCCAGGAGTATGGCCTGATTTCAAGCTTTTGCAGGACCATCGGGAAGCAATTATTAAGTTAAACTATGACGAAATTAAAGACTTGGTATCATTTACCCTGAACGAGTCACCCCTGCGTCCGAAGAATGTGGCTACTTTAATAAAAACACCGCTTATGTTCGGAATAACACGCATGGCAGGTGCCGTATTCGAAGAAATAGGCATACAGATACATCAGCCGTTTTACGTGCTGAGCGAAGCATTAATGTGGCTTGAACTTCCTGATGACATAGAATTGCCGATAACGTAGTCTACTGCGCTGCAAATTGCCGCAGCATCGACCGCACCCGGTTATACCATCCCCAGGAAAAGGCTTACCCTAGTTAAATTCCTTTTTCGAGCAATTTTTATTCCGCTGAAACCTTTTATGAGCCGTCGTTGCGGTTGCTTTCTCAAGAGAGAGGAAGGCGCAGCGCGTTCGTACTGGTTGTAAAGGACCGGAGTGCTTGCTTTTTCAATTATTACAGAGTAGTATTTTGCATGACAAAAAAAGGTTTTACTTTTTCGCGCACTGCCTGCCAAATGAAAACCGACTCTTTTTGTTTTCACCAGTCCCGTCACGAAGTATTCCCGATACTCCAAGCGTTTAAACGGATGCAGGATGGAAGCATCCTGTGAATAATCCTTCAATAAAGAGCCATGCCCTTCTGATCGCCACGCTCTCGGCATTTCTCACGCCGTTCATGGGTTCATCAATCAACATCGCTCTTCCCGCCATGGACGCGGAGTTCAAGATGGGGGCCGTGCTCATGAGCTGGGTCCCGACGTCGTTTCTCATGGCGGCCGCAATGTTCCTTGTTCCGCTGGGAAGGATGGCGGATATCTTCGGAAGAAAGAAAATATTTGCATACGGGATTTGGATTTTCACCCTTTCCTCTCTTTTCATTGCTGCAGCTCCGTCTGCCGGGGTCCTTATCTCCCTGCGAATCGTGCAGGGACTCGGAAGCGCAATGATCTTTGGGACAGGAATGGCCATCCTGACCTCTGTGTTTCCGATCGCAGAGCGCGGCCGCGTGCTTGGAATCAGCGTCGCCGCCACGTATCTTGGCCTCTCTCTCGGCCCGGTCCTGGGAGGTTTCCTTACGGATCAGTTCGGATGGCGCAGCATTTTTCTCGTTCACGTGCCCCTGGGTTTTTTTTTGATTTATTTTATTTCACGGAAGTTGAAAGTCGAATGGGCTGAGGCGCGCGGGGAGAAATTTGATGTTCTCGGCGCTTTCTTATATGGTGCCACGCTTGTTTCACTGATGTACGGGTTCTCGCTTCTTCCCTCCCTGACGGGAAAAGGCTTTACCGCGGCAGGAGTTGCCGGAGCTGTCCTGTTTGTGTACTGGGAGCGGAAAACAGCAAGTCCGCTGATGGATATAAATCTCTTTATTCACAATATGCCGTTTGCGTTTTCCAACCTTGCCGCGCTTATACACTACAGCGCCACCTTTGCCGTAACATTCCTCATGAGTCTCTATCTTCAGTACATCAAGGGTTTTTCACCGCACTTCGCGGGTCTGGTTTTGATAGCACAGCCCGTTGTCATGGCGCTTTTCTCCCCGCTGGCCGGAAGACTCTCCGACAAAATAGAGCCACGAATCGTGGCATCCATCGGCATGGCCTTTACGCTGGCAGGGCTGTTCTCTTTCACCTTTATCGGTGCGGAAACAAACATCGCGGTTCTCGTTGCCGGCCTCATGCTGCTGGGATTCGGTTTCGCTCTGTTCGCGTCGCCAAATTCAAACGCGGTCATGACTTCCATTGAAAAAAGGTTTTACAGCGTGGGATCGGCTACGCTCGGGACAATGCGGCTTGTAGGGCAGATGTTCAGCATGGGGATTGTCATGGTAATTATTGCCATTTCCATGGGCAGCATGCGCATAACGCCGGAGCAGCATCCGCTCTTTCTCCAGAGTATGAAAACGGCATACTCTATTTTTGCATTTCTATGCTGCATCGGCATTGTTGCGTCGCTGACAAGAGGCAAGGTAAGATAAACAAAACTTCATGCCGTGATGCAGCTGCCTATTCCTTCAACAGCACGGCGAGTGTTTGTTTGCAGTTCGAAAAGAATGTCTGCTTTTTCCCAAAATTGTGACCTAAGTTGTATTGACTTTAGCTTGAAAGCATGATTTATACATAATGGCACCACATGCGACATTCCGGAAACAATTTGCAAAGTGCCAATAACCGACAGGTAAAAATAGCGCTTAATCTCCCCTGAATATCTTTTTCACGTTAAAGTATTCCAACCCAAAGATCTTTTACTTTTTTTACAAAAGTAGTTCTATTGTGAAATCTGTGCTAGGAAGGGAGGTGACCGGATCAATAGCGAATAAATAACATGATTCATGAATCCTAATGCTGCTCAAGGAGGGAAATGTATGAAGAAGTTATTTATTTTCTGTTTAATGATTACAGCTTCTTTTTGCCTGGTAGTCACTGCTAATACAGCAGATGTAGTGGCGGCCGTTCCGAATCCAACCGTTACCGGACCGATTCCCGCAACCGCGACCCCCGGAGACCCATCACGGAATTATCCCTTCTTTGCATCTCAGTTCGATCTTAAGGCGCGGGGATATATAGAACAGGAATTTTTTATCGAAGGAACAGCCAACCGCTATATCATTTCTTCGGTGACGGCAACGGGCAACGGAACAGGAAAGGACGCAACCATCCAGGACAGCGGACATCCTTACAAAACCAGGATCGTTGTTCGCAGACCGGTGCATTCGGCCCGTTTCAGCGGAGTAGTAATTGTTGAATGGCAGAATGTCACGAACGGCTGGGACATGGAAAATTCGTGGTTTCAGGTTTACGATTACATCCTGCGCAGCGGCCATGCATGGGTCGGTGTTTCTGCACAGCGCATCGGCGTAAATTATTTGAAGACCTGGAACCCGACTCGCTATGGGTCCTTGGTTGTCGATCATCTTGCAGACGGTACAACCATAACAAATGATGCCCTTGCGTATGACATCTTATCGCAGGCCGTGCAGTCTCTCCGTAGTCCGGTGGGAATTGATCCCCTTGGCGGTCTGTTCGATAAATGCCGGCATTCATTCGGATGGCACCATTTTATCTGCGAGGAAAAATGTCACCATCTTGACAGCCATGCAAAACACGGCATCTTCATTGCCATGGGGCATTCCCAGTCCGCGTCACAGTTATCGACGTATGTAAATAATGTCGAGCCGCTGGCACGGGTAATAGACGGCTTTGCACTTCATGGGGATCTGGGTGTCCGTATCCGTACGGATCTTGTGGTTCCGGTATGGAAGGTGCTGTCGGAGTTCGATGTGCAGGGCAGCGAAGCCAGAGTGCGCCGCCCCGATGACCAGTTCTTTGTAACATGGGAAGTAACAGGCACGTCGCATAATGACTATCAATCATATCAAAGCCGGGTATTCCTGGAACGACGCGACAATGGATCAGCCGTGGAGGACGCTCTGGTCAACTGCACCTACCAGCCGGTCGGCAGCAAGATTCCGTTCCACTATGCATTCGGCGCCGGGCTGAAACATCTTATTCATTGGGTGAAAACCGGCACGCCGATACCGGCGGCGCCGCCAATCGAGGTTACGTCGTTTGGACCTCCGACTGTTCTTGAACGAGACAGTTACGGGAATGCTGTCGGGGGGCTTCGTCTTCCGCAAGTCGATGTTCCAACCACGGTGAGCGCCGGCACCAATGCAGGACCGGGGACATGCAGCCGATGGGGCTACAGCCAGCCGCTTACCGATATCGTCCTTGACAGCCTCTATCCAAATCATCACAAGTATGTGTACGAAGTGTTCAAGGCCACATTTGATGACTTAAAGGCGGGATATATCCTGCCCGAGGACGCTGAACAGACCCTCAAGGATGCCATTCGGTCATCGATTGGAAAATAAAAACGATTTTCTCTGCTGTGGATGCAACAAGGGTGGAATCCAAAATGGTTCCACCCTTGTTTTTTGACTACACGCAGGTTCACGTTGCTTGAATTTAATGCTAAAATATTTTCATACTCACAATGATCGAACGGTTTTACGGTTTCCTAGTCTTTTCTAAAACCATTCAAGGCAGCCCAGGAGACGCAAATGGATATCTATAAGGTGCTTGATCTGCTCGAACGGGTAGAATCCGAAGTATCCTCACTTTACAAAAAGCTGCATGACGACCATCAATTGAACAAAGAGGCGGCCGATTTCTTCCTCGAGCTCCATTTTGAAGAGGAATCTCATGTCCAGCTTGTACAAATGGAACGGCGGATTATTCAGGCGGCGCCCAAGGTGTTCAAGGAAATCCAAATCAATTTGTCTGAAATCAACAGCCTACTGGAAACGGTCGCGAATTTAAGAAACACAAAGCTGGAGCTGCCGGTATTGATTGGCCGGATTTATGCTATTGAATGCAGCCAGGCGGAAAAATATCTCATTAATGCTTTGCAAGATGCGAATGACGAACTGCGCGATTTTTTAACACAGATGAGTGCCACTTTTGACGCCCATGCTGAAAAAGTTGCTGCATTTGCCGTAAAGATTGGTGTACAGATCGAAGCAATTGAAAATCGATACCTTCGCAAAGCCAGGGTAGGATATGGAGAGCAAGTACTGATTAATCGGTCGGAGTCTGTCAAGGGAGTTGACCTTAGCGAGGGGGGGATGTTTCTCCTGAGCGGGCGGTTATTTCAGGCAGGCGACCGGATCTCGATGCAATTCCCGGTATCAGAAACTCCCATTGCAGCAGATGCAGTTGTTCAATATCTGATTTCGGGAGTGGGAGTAGGCGTCAGGTTCATAAATATCCGCGCAAGAGAGCTCGAGCTGATCAGGAAATACGTTGCTCAGCGAATAGAAGAGAAAGGCCTTGCTAAACAGAAAAGACTGCTTTTGGTTGGTTCCGCTCGTGAGACAGGCCGTGATGTGCGTTTTTACTCGCAGGAACTGATCGGTGGAGGTTATAAGGTTATCGACATCTCGAGCTTTGAGGAGGCAGTTTCTTCTCTTCGAAAAGACATGGATATTTCCTGCATCATTCTCATGATTGAAAGCAATGCTGATTCCAATTATTTCCTCTTGCAGTTTCTGCCCACCATGGACCGGTACAAAAACATCCCGGTTGTTGTAATAACGAATAATCAACAAAAAGAATTCCGTGAGGCATTGCTTCGCTTCGGAGTGATAAAACAGCTGGCCAGATCAACCACCTCACCCAAACGACTTCTTGAGGAAGTCAACACTATAACTGCATGAGATGTTTTTGTGGTCGTGCTGTTGGGCTGACGAACTTCAGTCTATCTTGTCTCCCCACGCTTTCATGCTTTGAATGACGCTGGCAAGATTCTTTCCCCGCTTCGTCAAGGAATACTCGACGCGCGGCGGGACTTCCGGATAGATTTTTTTGAGAAGGATGCCTTCTTTTTCGAGCGACTTAAGCCGCTCGGACAGCGTTTTCGGACTCACTCCATCCAGCGATTTTCTCAATTCGCCGAAACGAAGCGTGCCCTGCAGAAGGTCTCTGATGATAAGTATCGTCCATTTGCTTCCGATTATTCGCAGCGTTTTTGCCACCGAACAGTCTCCGACAGTACATGTTTTGTAGGACATGGCTCCTCCACAGTATATATTGTGAAACTGTATAACATTTATGTAACTACTTGACATAGTATACTATGCGTGATAGCCTGATGCAATAAAATTCGCAGCCGCTCCTGCGGCAGCAATCAGTGAAATGAAATTTTCGGTTCTAATAGGAGGTTTGCATGGCGCTTTTTACCATTCATGAAAAAAAGTGCAAAAAAGAAGGAGCCTGCGTCGAGGAGTGTCCGTTAAGGCTTCTTGAACAAAAAGACAGCATGTCTCTGCCGACGCCCGTGCCTGATGCTGATGCGCGGTGTGTCAGATGCGGTCATTGCGTTGCTGTCTGCCCTCACGGGGCATTAACGCACTCAGCGTGGAAAACGGAGGATTTTATACCGATACAGAACAAAGCGGCCTTGAGCGTGGAACAAGCTGAGTTTTTTTTGAAATCCCGTCGATCCATCCGTACGTACCTGCCAAAACAGGTCGAACGCAAAAAGCTGGAAAAACTGATAGAAATAGCACGGTATGCCCCGACAGGCGGCAACAGTCAGCTGGTACATTGGCTGGTAATCAACAATCGGGAAGATGTGAAGAAAATAAGCGAACTGGTTATTGATCTGATGCGCACTTGGGCCAAGGAAAGGAAACCGATTGCAGAGAAGTATCGCCTGGCCGATGTCGTAACAGCCTGGGAATCCGGCTTCGACGGTATTTCACGGGGCGCACCGGCCTTGATTATCGCTCATGCTCCCAGAGATTACGGACTGGCCCAGGTTGACTGCACATCCGCGCTTGCCTATCTGGATCTGGCCGCGCCCACGTTTGGCCTTGGCTGTTGTTGGGCGGGATTCATTATGATGGCTTCCATGCAGTCTCAACCGCTTCAGCAGCTTCTTGCGCTTCCGGAAGGCCACGCAAGCTTCGGTATTATGATGATCGGTTACCCGAAATACAAATATTATCTTTTGCCTCCCAGGAAGGAGGCCCAGATTATCTGGAGATAGGAGCTATCCTGAGGACGGTTGAATATTTTCCAAGTTGAATGCCATGAGAAAGGCGGATATAATTCATGAAAGCTATAGCGCTAAACGGCAGTCCGAGAAAAAAATGGAACACGGCGACTCTTTTGCAAAAAAGTCTTGAAGGAGCCGCTTCGCGGGGAGCTGAAACGGAGCTTATTCATCTGTACGATCTTTCGTACAAAGGATGTATCAGCTGTTTTGCCTGCAAAACGAGGGGGCATAAAAGCTACGGGAACTGCGCGGTACAGGACGATTTGACGCCGGTCTTCAAAAAAATCGAAGGAGCTGACGCTCTTATCCTGGGCTCTCCAGTCTATTTCGGGTGTGCCACCGGCGAAATGAGATCCTTTCTGGAGCGCCTGCAGTTTCCCTATCTGATGTATACTGATCCGCCAAAAACACTATTCCCTCGAAAAGTAAAAACGGGGTTCATATACACGATGAATGTTCCGGAAACCGTGATGAGAGAGTGGGGGTACGACCAACATTTCAAGCGCACTGAAATGGTGCTTCAGATGTTGTTCGGATCATCGGAAATGCTTGCAGGTTATGATACCTGCCAATTTGATGATTATTCGAAATATGTGGCTGACCGTTTCGATCCAGAAAAAAAGGCAGAGAGGCGCAGGGATGTTTTTCCCAAGGATTGTCAAAAAGCCTTTGAAATGGGGGCGCGGCTGGTGAGCGGCAGCTGATGCAGTTCATCAGCATGCCATCCGAGCCCTTTTGACAACGGAAGACATTGAAGAAAACAGCTCTGCAAAATACCACAGCGATAGAAAGGACAAAAAATGAATTTTATTGAATCAAAACCTGAGCAATTGACTGACAATCCTTTCAAATTAATAGGTGCGGATTGGATGCTGATCACCGCGGGCACGAAGCAGTCCTTTAACACCATGACTGCAAGCTGGGGCGGTATGGGGGTTCTCTGGCAGAAGCAGGTCACCTTCTGCTTTGTGCGGCCGACACGATATACCTACGAGTTCATGGAGCGTTCCGAAAATTTTACACTTTCTTTTTTCGAGGAACGATACCGGAAAGCGTTGAATTTTTGCGGCAGCCATTCTGGAAGAGACACGGATAAAGTGAAGGAAACAGGCCTCACCCCGGCGGGAAAAGACGGTTTTGTTTATTTTGACGAGGCACGGCTTGTGCTTGCGTGCAAAAAACTTTATTTTCAAGACTTCAATCCCGGCCATTTCCTGGAGCAGAGAATTCACGACTTGTACCCCGCGAAAGATTACCATCGCATGTATGTAGGGGAAATTATATCCTGCCTGAAGAAAGGTTCTTGATACGAAGCCATTTTTCATGCTTTTGCAGACAGTTACTATTGCTTATTAAAAACCCCCTGTCTGGTCGAGAGGGGGTTTATTTATGCGCCGAGACGTCATTGAGTAATCAAGCGGTTCCGGCAATGTGTCGTTACTGAACTTCCTCGAGTTTAACGGAGACGGTTATTGTCTTGTCATCGCGGATGATACCGAGGGCCACCACATCGCCGATCTTATATTTATCAAATTCGTTTCTCAAGGCATCGTAGGACGCCACCGGCCTGTCATTAACGCTGACGATAATATCTCCGAGTATGATGTCGGCGCCCCGCTGCCGTGTTCCTCTAAGGCCGGCTGCTTCTGCGCTGGTCCCTTTCTGAACATTCAGGATGAGAACACCTTGAATTTTGAGTCGTTCAGTAAGGCTGGGGTGGGCAATGGTTATTCCGATGCCCGGTTTGCTGACTCTCCCGAATCGTATAAGCTCAGGAACAACCCGGTTTACAATCTCTACGGGAACAGCGAAACCGATGCCAGCGCTGGCGCCTGTCGGGCTGTAGATGGCGGTATTGACGCCAATGAGCCGCCCCGCGCTGTCCAGCAGCGGTCCTCCGGAATTTCCCGGATTGATTGCCGCGTCGGTCTGGATCATCCCTTGGATCGTCCTGCCGTTCGCAGATTGAATTTCTCGTCCCAGCGCGCTCACGATGCCGGATGTCATCGTCTGGTCGAGTCCGAAGGGGTTGCCGATTGCAAAGACTTTCTGGCCGACAAGAAGGTTCCTGGAGTCGCCAAGGGGTATGGGGGTCATTTTTTCAGATGGGGCGGAAATTTTCAGGACCGCAATATCTTTATCCGGGGACGCGCCGACAAAAGAAGCCTTCCATTTGGTATTGTCTGCGAGGATTACTTCGATGCGGCTTGCGTCCGCGATGACGTGAAAATTGGTGACAATCCTGCCGTCCTTGTCCCAGACAAATCCCGAACCGGTTCCTTTTGGAATTTCATACACATTTAAGGAAAAGAAATCGCGCCGGAGTTCGATGCTCGAAATGTATACGACTGAACGGGAGACATTTTTGAATATATCGACGGCGGTTTTTTCCTCCTGAGCAAGGTCGCCTCGCGCAACAACTGCGCGTGGCTCCGCTTTTTCATCGGTAATTTTTCCATCAGGCCGAACGAAGAACCACCATAGCGCGGTCGCCAGGACAATGAAAAATATGACATGCGCGGTATTGAATCTTTGTTTTTCCTCCATGGCGGATATGATGCCTCCTGAAAGTGTTTTGATCTCCGGATTGTCAGTTGCTTTTAATTATACAGCAAAGATAGAACCCTGAGAATGTTCTGCCGGCCTAAAGTTTCGAGGATAATGAGAAAGACGTGTTTTTGTCACGAGGGAAAGTCGGTTTTTCAAAATAATTTTTGTCTTGACAAAAATAAACAATTGTTTTAAATTCCTATTTCAAATGACCGTTTAAATTTTACATGGGGTGGATGTCTTTGGAGGGTCGGTGAATCTCATAAGGAAAAAATCAGGGAAAACCAGTACCAGCTTGCTCGAAGCGGCAAGTGAAATTTTTGCAGCAAAAGGGTACCGGGATGCCACAATCGCGGAAATATGCGAGAAAGCCGGCGCCAATATCGCTGCGGTAAACTATCACTTCGGAGACAAAGAAACCCTTTACCGGGAGGCATGGCGCTATGCCTATCTGGAATCGTTAAAAGCGTATCCGCCTGACGGAGGCGTAAGTGAAGATGCATCGGCAGAAGAGCGTCTGCGGGGATACATCATATCGCTTGTCCACCGCATTGCGGACAAGGATAACAAGGAATTTGTCATCATACACAATGAACTTGCCACCTCGACAGAACTGCTCAAGGATGTGATTCGTGAAACAGTTAAACCACTACATGAAAAATTTGAGCATTTGATTCGCGAACTCCTCGGACCAGATTCTACGGAGATGCAGGTCAGATTTTGCACGATCAGCATCTTAAGCCAGTGCACTACGCCGTTGCTTATCCGTCGGGAAGAACTTAAAAAAAATTCAAAAAAAATCGGATTGCTGTCTATCTGTGATGAAGAGGCGTATGCCGAGCATATTGCAGATTTTTCCCTGTCGGGAATTCTTGCACTACGCGCTAAAAATCGGGTGATACAGAAATAATGTTGATGACGTGAGAACAATTTGATTTGCTCATGTATGGAGGAAAGAAATTATGCGGTATATGCAAATTACTGAAAAAACCGGAATGATTGCCCTGCTGGGTATTTTGCTTATCGGCTTTGTGACGACCGGGTGCGAAAAAAAAGCCCCAGCGCAAAAACCGGGTCCTGTTGAAGTAGGTGTTGTTACGGTGCAGACGCAACGCATTGAACTCACCACGGAACTTCCCGGCCGCACCTCTCCCTACCTCATTGCCGAGGTGAGGCCGCAGGTTGGCGGTATCATACAAAAACGCCTGTTCACGGAGGGCACGATTGTGAAGGCCGGGGAGGTGCTCTATCAGATTGACCCGTCCA
Organism: uncultured Nitrospiraceae bacterium; assembly: GCA_964646375.1. Lineage (GTDB taxonomy): Bacteria > Nitrospirota > UBA9217 > UBA9217 > UBA9217 > JBAZLV01. The sequence goes on from CAZYEF010000062.1 coordinate 11,258, forward strand.
CGTATCAGGCCAGCTTTGACAGTGCCAGGGCTGCACTCGCACGGTCAGAAGCCAATGTTGTTCCTGCCAGGCTCAAGGCGGAGCGGTATAAGGAACTGATTGCCATTAAAGCCGTGAGCCAGCAGGAATACGACGAGATCGTTGCCACGTCAAAACAGGCGGAAGCCGATGTGGCGGCAAATAAAGCGTCGGTGGAAACCGCCCGCATCAATCTGGCTTACACGCGTGTTACCGCGCCGATTACAGGGCGGGTCGGAAGATCATCTGTCACGACCGGCGCACTGGTGACTGCAAATCAGGCGACTGCGCTCGCCACGATTCAGCAGCTTGATCCGATTTATGTCGACGTGACACAGTCAAGCACCGACCTGCTGCGCATGGAACAGGCAATGGCGAGCGGCCAGCTCAAGAGGGTCGGCGCCAACCAGACAAAAGTGAAATTGCTGCTTGAAGACGGGACCTCGTATCCTCTGACAGGCACGCTGAAATTCTCCGAAGTCACGGTGGATCAGACCACTGGTTCCGTCACGCTTCGAACAGTTTTTCCCAATTCGAAAAACATATTGCTGCCGGGCATGTTTGTCCGGGCAGTTGTGAGCGAAGGCGTGAAGGAGAAGGCTATTCTGGTTCCTCAGCAATCGGTTTCCCGTGACCCAAAAGGGAATCCCCTGGCCTATGTTGTCGGCGCTGAAAGCAAGGTCGAACAGCGGATGCTTACCCTTGACCGGGCGATCGGAAACCAGTGGCTTGTCACTTCGGGGCTTGCAGCAGGCGACCGGGTGATCGTGGAAGGGATGCAAAAGATACGTCCCGGCACGGTTGTAACAGAGGTTCCGTTTACGGAAGAACAGAAATTGGGGACGGGAACCGAGCCGGTAAAAACAAACACAACAACTACAACAAAGAAATAACGAAGAGGTATCATCATGTTATCGAGATTTTTTCTGAACCGTCCGGTTTTCGCCTGGGTCATTGCCATCATACTGATGGTGGCGGGCCTGCTGGCGATTTATAATCTGCCCATATCGCAGTATCCTCCCATAGCGCCTCCGTCCATCGCCATTACTGCTTTTTATCCTGGCGCCTCCGCCGAGACGGTTGAAAACAGCGTGACGCAGATTATCGAACAGAAGATGACCGGTTTTGATAGGATGCTGTATCTGTCGGCGACCAGTGATTCTGCGGGCCAATCCCGCATCGAACTTACCTTTGCTCCGGGAACAGATCCGGACCTTGCCTGGGCTCAGGTGCAGAACAAGCTCCAGCTTGCCATGGCGAGCCTGCCAGCGGTTGTGCAGAGCCAGGGTGTAAAGGTGAGCAAATCTACCAGAAACTATTTGATATTCATCGGTCTGATTTCAGAAGACGGCAGCATGGACGGGAATGATTTGCGCGACTATGCCCAGTCCAATCTGGAGAAGGTCCTTTCGCGGGTGCCGGGAGTAGGAGAAGTGGAACTTTTCGGCACTCAGTATTCCATGCGGATATGGCTGAACCCCGACAAACTGACGAATTACCAGATGACGGTCGATGATGTAGTTACAGCGTTACGGTCTTACAACGTAGAAGTGTCCGCAGGCCAGTTCGGAGGAGCGCCGGCAGTGAAAGGGCAGCGTTTGAATGCGTCGATCATAGTTCAAAGCATGCTCAAAACACCGGCGGAATTTGCATCAGTCCCGCTGCGCACCAACCCGGATGGTTCCATTGTCCGGGTCAAGGACGTGGGGCGGACGGAACTCGGGACAGAAGTCTACGATGTCCAGGCTGCCTATAACGGTAAACCTTCCGCCGGATTGGCCATACGGCAGGCGGCCGGCGCCAATGCGCTCCAGACAGCAGACAGCGTCAAGGCCAAAATGGAAGAAATGAGTCATTATTTTCCGGCCGGCATGAAGGTCGTCTATCCGTATGACACTACTCCGTTTATTAGAGTTGCCATCAACGAAGTATACAAGACTTTGTTTGAGGCAATCATACTGGTCTTCTTGGTCATGTACCTGTTCATGGGCAACATGCGGGCCACTCTGATTCCGACCATCGCGGTGCCGGTGGTGATTCTTGGTACGTTTGCAGTGCTGGGACTTTTCGGTTTTTCCATCAACATGCTTACCATGTTCGCCATGGTGCTGGCCATCGGCCTGCTTGTGGACGACGCCATTGTGGTGGTAGAGAATGTGGAACGCATCATGAGCGAAGAAGGCATTTCACCCTTTGAGGCCACCCGCAAATCCATGGACCAGATCACCAGCGCGTTGATCGGCATCGGCCTGGTCCTTTCAGCGGTTTTCGGTCCTATGGCATTTTTCAGCGGTTCCACGGGGGTCATTTACCGCCAGTTCTCGGTGACCATTATTGCCTCGATGCTGCTGTCCGTGGTGGTGGCGTTGATTCTGACTCCGGTTCTCTGCGCTTCATTTCTCAAGCCCGTGCCGAAGGGGCATGAACCGGCAGAAGGCGGAATCTGGTTTCTGCGGCCGTTTTTCCGGTGGTTCGATCGCATCTTCTTCCGGGCAAGAGACTACTATCTCGTGCTGGTGGGCAGAAGCCTTGCCAAAAAACTTCGCTACGTCGCGATATTTCTTTTGATTGTTGTTGTGATGGGATTCCTCTTTATGAGAATGCCCACCGCGTATCTTCCGGACGAGGATCAGGGCATTCTGATGGTACAGGCCATGCTTCCGGCGAACTCGACCCTGGAGCAAACCGATAAAGTGATGGAGTCAGTCAAAAATTATTTTCTGGAGCAGGAGAAAGATGCGGTAGAAGCAATAATGACTGTTTCGGGCATAGCCTTTTCCGGCAGAGGCCAGAATTCAGGTCTGGCATTCGTCAAGCTCAAAGACTGGAAATTCAGAAATCACTCAAACTTGAAGGTTACGGCTGTGGCGGGAAGAGCCATGGGAGAATTTTCTAAAATCAGGAACGCCATGGTGTTTGCATTCGCACCGCCGGCAGTCGTAGAACTTGGCCAGGCAAAGGGTTTTGACTTTCAGTTGCTGGACCGGGGCGGTCTGGGCCATGCCCGCTTGATGGAGGCGCGCAACCAGCTTCTCGGTATGGCAGCAAAGGATACTGCACTGACGAAGGTCAGACCCAATGGATTGGAAGACGTGCCAGAATACCGGATTGATGTGGACTGGGAAAGGGCCGGAGCGCTGGGAGTGCCCATCTCTTCCATTCATAATACCATCTCCGCTGCTTTCGGCAGCGCATATGTTAATGATTTCATTCAGGCCGGGCGGGTAAAGAGGGTGTACGTTCAGGCTGATGCGCCCTATCGCATGTTGCCTACTGATCTTGCGCGCTTGCATATTCGCAATAATGCCGGGAAAATGGCTCCTTTTTCCTCCTTTGCATCCGGACACTGGACGTCCGGTTCTCCAAAGCTCGAGCGCTTTAATGGTTTTCCGTCCCTGAATATTCTTGGCGAGGCGGCTCCGGGAAGAAGCTCCGGTGAAGCCATGCAAGCCATGGAAGGGTTCGTGAAGAAGCTGCCCCAGGGGATCGGTTCCGATTGGAGCGGACTTTCCTATCAGGAGCGGCAGGCAGGAGCCCATGCGGCACCATTGTATGTCTTTTCGATTCTGGTTATTTTTCTCTGTCTGGCTGCCTTGTACGAGAGTTGGCCGATCCCGATTTCGATTC
>CAZYEF010000063.1:0-14686 GCA_964646375.1 uncultured Nitrospiraceae bacterium
AAGGCCAGAAAACCGTGGGCATAGAAATCGTGCAGCAGTTCGACTGGAAGGTCCCCGATGTTATCATCATTCCGGGCGGCAATTTAGGAAACGTGTCCGCTCTCGGCAGCGGCCTGTTGATGATGCGTGACTTGGGGCTGATTTCCAAATTGCCGCGCATCGTGGTGGCCCAGGCGGAACGCGCCAATCCGCTGTACCGCTCCTATCTCAAAAACTTCGAATCATTCGAACCCATGCAGGCCCAAAAAACGCTCGCAAGCGCCATCCAGATCGGCAATCCGGTCAGCATCGAAAAAGCAATCAGAACGCTGAAGCAGTTTGATGGAATCGTCATGGACGCCACGGAACAGGAATTGTCGGATGCCGCGGCCCTCGGTGACACCACGGGGATGTTTAACTGCCCACATACGGGCGTTGCTCTGGCGGCGTTGATAAAGCTGGTCAAAACCGGCAAAATAGACAAGGCAGAACACGTGATTGTCATTTCCACGGCGCACGGCCTCAAGTTCACGGATTTTAAGGTATCCTATCACGAAGAAACATTGGGATTCCCAAGTCAATACGCAAATAAACCGATCGAAGTGCCTGCCCGCATAGATGCAGTCAAAGAAGCCCTGCAGCAGGCATTAAAAAAGCAGAGGAGAACTTCTGATGTCTAAAAAACCGCTGAATTCAAAAAACTGGAAACCGGCCACCCTCGGTGTTCATGGGAAGGACCGGATGCATCACGCCCACTATTCTGTTTCCACCCCCATTGTCCAGACATCAAACTACTATTTTGAAAGCACGGACAAAGTTTACGAATTCATGAAAGCAAAAAAAGAGGGAAAAGTAATCCGGGAACACGAATACGGCCGGTATGGTAATCCGACACAGCAGGCATGTGAACGCAAGCTGGCTGCAATAGAAAACGCTGAACGGGCCATACTTTTTTCCACGGGGATGAGTGCCGTAATCCTGACGCTGCTGACTTATATGCGCCCTGATGGCCACATCATTTTCACGAACGATTGCTACCGCCAAACGCGCGATTTTGCCACAAATACTCTTTCCAAGTTCGGCATTCAGGTTTCCATGGTCGAACCGACAGCGGATGCCATTGAAAAAGCGATAAAACCGAATACCAATATTATTTTTACCGAGTCACCTACAAATCCATATTTGCGCGTGCTCGATCTTCCCGCAATTGTTAAAGTCGCTCAAAAAAACAAGGTCATGACTATTATAGATGCCACACTAGCAACTCCTTACAATATCAAACCGCTTGAGCTCGGCATTGATATCGTCATCCATTCCGCTACCAAATACCATGGCGGCCATAATGACCTGCTGGCGGGCGTCGCCCTCGGAAAATACGAACTGTTAAACGACCTTTACCGCATGCAGAGAATGATCGGTGCAATGCCAGGACCGTTAACTTGTTTTTTACTGGAACGTGGCCTAAAAACATTCGGCCTTCGCATGGAACACCACAATAAAATAGGTTTTGCAGTTGCGGAGATGCTTGAATCCCACCCGAAAATTGAAAAGGTGTGGTATCCGGGCCTAAAATCCCACCCTGATCATGATATCGCGGTACGGCAAATGAAAGGTTTCGGCAGCATGGTTACGTTTTTGATCCGTGGTGATGACGCAAAAACAAGAAAATTCATTGATTCGCTAGAGCTTTTTTTAATCACACCAAGTCTCGGCGGCAGCGAAAGTCTTGTAACCCAGATGTCCATGATGTCGTTTTTTGACTATCCCGAGGATTACCGTCAAAACATCGGAATTGTGGACAACCTTGTACGGATTGCGCTCGGATTGGAAGATATTGATGATCTGCTTGCAGATTTGAAGCAGGCGCTTGATAAAATATGACCTTTTTGCAAACTTAAAGAGAACAGATGCCATGAACAAACAAGAGATACTGAAATTCCTGAATGATAACCCGCTTTGTCATCTCGCGTCCCTTGAGGGCGACGCTCCCCATGTCCGCGGAATGATGATGTATCGTGCGGATGAGGATGGAATCATATTTCATACGGGGAAAATGAAAGATCTCCATAAACAATTGATAAAGAATCCCCGTGTTGAGCTTTGTTTCAATAACGGTAAGTTTGAAGGACTTATTCAAATACGGGTCAGCGGCACTCTTGAGCTTGTCGAAGACCTGACAATAAAAAAAGAGATCGTGCAAAAACGTGATTTTCTGAAACCCTGGATTGATAAGGCCGGATATGACCCGCTGGCTGTTTACCGGATGAAAAACGGCAAGGCCACAGTCTGGACAATGGCAACCAATTTTACTCCGAAAGAGTATATATCGCTGTAAACAGCGGCTCTGCACGAGCACCCTTGGCTGCGGCGCTTAACAATTTTTTACCCGGCTATACTCACTCCGATCAGATGTCCAATCAAAAATACCGCTCCTGCGGCAGCAAGGCCGAAAATGACCTGCCGCAGTCCGGAATACAAAACAGATCTGCCGGTAAATAGTGTAATAGCGGCACCAATGACAAAAAGTCCGGCGGCGCTCAAACCGGCACTCGCCATAATGGCCGTTGTCCCGCTCAGAAAAATAAATGGGATGATGGGAATAATGGCGCCCGCGGCAAAGAGAAGAAATGAGGTAATCGCCGCCTCCCACGCCGACCCGCCGAGTTCTTCCGGATCAACGCCAAGTTCATCACGTGCCAGCGCGTCAAGTGCTGTATCCGGATCGCTCATGATCCTGACCGCGATCTGGCGGGCGGTTTCCCCGTCCATTCCCCTCGCCTGGTATATCAAAACCAGTTCCTCAATTTCCTCTTCCGGAGCATCGGCTATTTCCTCTTTTTCCGTGTTGATCTGTTTTTCATATAATTCCTGCGAACTGCGGACTGATATCCATTCACCAAGCGCCATGGATATGGCGCCGGCAAGCAGACCTGCAAATCCGGTAAGCAGAATTGTGCTGTTGGAGAGGGCCGCTCCTGCAACCCCCATAATAAGATTGAAATTTGAGAGCAAGCCGTCGCTTGCCCCGAGCACGGCAGCCCGGAGTGCATTACCTCCCGCAGAGCGATGACGGCCCTCGAAACGCGCCAACGCGCTTCCTTCCACACCTTTTCCGGATGTCTTCCCGATCTGCTGAAGGAGCCTCGCATGCGATTGCTCCGCCGGAACCAGAGCCTGGGCATCCGACTGACTTTTGTAGGACTTTGTCCCATTTTGCTCCATTGCGGACAAGCTTGGCAGAACCATATTGACGCCAAAACGTCGTATAAGCCAGATAAGAACGCGCGTACGCATCGGGATACGGGGAACGGGGACGTCAATTCCCGCCTCGGTCAACTTCTGAGCCCATACTGCGGCATGCGCGTCCTCGGTCTCTGCGAGCTTTCGGTAAACTTCCGCAATTTGGGCGTTCTCTTCATATTCCGCCATAACCCGGTAGAGTACTGCACTGCTTCGTTCATCCGCCAAATTGGCAAGATACCGCTTGCTATCCTTAGATCCAGCCATGATTTATTCCTTCATGAAGCGCATCATTTTTATTCGAAAATTGGGGAAAATTCGACCGGCACCAACATATAAACGTTATGCCCCTCTTTCCGCACATGTCCAATGCCGGGAAATGGGATATGCATGCCGCCGACGAGGACTTTAGAATCAGCCATTTTTTTGAATAACGCAAGCCTGGAAGCAATTGCCTGCTTTTGATCGGTATCAAATTCAATGGCAGTCTCAGGTTTCGGAAGCTGAACAGCCATACTGTGTACCGTATCGCCAATGATAAGAAGAGTCTGGCCGCCGGAGCAAACCTCAAATGCAGTATGGCCGGGCGTATGACCCGGGATGGCAATCGCTGTGATACCGGGTATCGGCAGCTCACTCCCCTCAAACGTTTTCATTTTTCCATAAGCGATAAGGGGGTCAGCGAGACCCCGAACTATTTTGAAATATGATTGATGTTTTACCGGTGCATTTTCAGCAATTGCAACAGACAACCAGAAATCGCTTTCCGCCTTCGCAACGTAAACAACCGCATTCGGGAAAACAGGCTTCCCTGCGGCATCTATAAGCCCCCCCATATGATCACGGTGCATATGGGTAAGCAAAACAGCGTCTATCTGCGCCGCATTGTAACCCGCTGCCTTAAGGTTTTCAGGCAGATGTCCAAGTGTCGGCCCCATTGATCCGGCCGCTCCCGCATCCACCAGCACAAGCTTTGAACCGGTATTAATCAGAAACGCAGTCACTGATGTCGGCATCCCCGGATAGGAAACGAATGCGCGACCGAGCAGACTCCGCACTTCCGAGTCGGAAATATTTTTCAGCAGATTAGCATTCAATGCAACAGAACCATCAAAAAGGGCCGTAATTTCGAATTGTCCAAGCATCATTCGGTAAAATCCTGGTGATTGGATTTTTTTCATGGGGGCCTCGGCATACACAGAGGAAATTGCCCCAAACAGACATATAAGCATAAACAGCGAACAGAGAGCTGCGATTTTAGGCGACAGTATGATGGGTTTCATGTGAATATCTCTTTATGGTTGTGGAGGTGCGTATAAACAAGACAAGATATTTTATTCGATATCGACTTGGCGCGTAGATAAAACGCAAAAAAACGGCGAAAAGTTCTCTGGTCCGCGAACTTAGCGAAATAAATACATGGCGAACTTCTGCCAGGCAAGCGCAATCAAAATCGACGCCAGCGTAACGGGAACGCCGGTTTTCGCATGTTCCTTGACGCTCACCATGACATTAAACTGTTTAGCCTGTTCAAAGGTGATCAGATTGGCAATGCTCCCTATGATCAAAAAGTTTCCGGCAAATGTGCTGACCAGCGCGAGCATGTACAGATTTTGCGTTGCCTGGATGTCCATATGGTTCAGCAGCAGCATGACCGCCGGCACATTGCTGACGGTGTTGCTCAGAATCAATGTAAGAGCAGAAAAATGGAAAGGGTCGTTTATATTCAACCCGATTGAGTCAAGAAGGGCGACAATTTTCAGTGGAATGCCGTACTTGACCATGCCTGCAGTGATGATAAACAAACCGCAAAACAGGGTAATCAGGTGCCAGTCAACCTGCCCCAATAACGAACGAGTCGTGATCCGTCTGCTGCAGAGCAGTATTCCCGCCACCGCCAGTGCGGACAGTTCTCTGCGGATGGGCGTGAAAAAAAGCGCAATAAGGATGATCGCCAGCAGAATACCCTTTTGAGACTGGTGGGCATCATACTCATTCCAGCCCCACGTGGCATGCGCTGATTCGGGCGGCGCCCCCTCCCAACGGGAACGGTATAATAAAACAACTATAGCGTAGGCGGCGCCGAGAGCAAGTATCGCAGGCGGGGCGCACCAAAGGAGATATGCTCCAAAACGAAGTTCGCCGGTTTGGCCGATCAGCATGTTCTGCGGATTGCCGATGATGGTGGCGGCAGAACCGATATTGCTGGCGCACGCGAGACCGATAAGAAAAGGAATCGGGTTGAGAGACGCCCGGAGAACGGAAAAGCATACAACAGGTGCAAACGCCAGACAGACGATATCATTCACGATGAACGCAGAAAAAAAAGCCGCGGTGGCCATCAGCATGAGCAGAAATCGTTCCGGCTTTTCCATGAATCGCACAAGTGAAAGTGCAACCCTGGTATAAAGTCCGCCAATCGTGAACTGTGCGGACAAAACCATTAGGGAATACAACAGAAGGATAGTAGGCAGATTGATCGCTTTGAACGCTTCCGCTTCGGTCATTATTCCGGTCGCAAGCATGGCGATGGCCCCGAGAAGCGCAATTCCAGTCCTGTCTATTGCCAATCCTGGAATACTTCCGAATGCTATGCCTGTATAGCTGGCCAAAAAGATTATTATAGCGATATTTTCAGGGGTCATGCGGGGAACTTCCTTCACTGAAACTTGTTGCAGGGCTGGCCGGCAGCAATACAGAAAAGCACCAAGAGAATACTGATTCCTGCAAGCATTTCATGGCCGGGCGGACCCTTCCGGGGCATCACCCACCCTTTCCCAGACCGCAGAATATATTATCCACTCTCCCGATTCTTTTCTGAACGACAACTCAAAGGTATACAATCCGAGCGATTCCGGCAGAACAGTCACGGGGGCACCGCCACCGTTTCTGCCTGTCAATACGGCCTGGAATACCGCTGTGGCCGAATCATCGGCAACAGTCGTCACGTCAAGACTGGGAATGTATATGGATATTTTCGGATATTGATAGAAATAAGCGAGTAAAATGCCTTTGATGGTTTCAAACGTATTTCCACGAGGATCGGTATAGTTCTTCGAGACACAACCAAGTACTTTTTTCACGTCCTTCTCTTCCACCGCCTGCTGGATGGTCGCTATGATTTTTTTGAGTTTGTCCTGCGGCGTTTCCCGACGGCAGGAGACACCGCACACGGCAAGGATGCAAACAAGGATGATAATCGTCTTTTTCATTCGCGGCCAAAATCAACGAGGGTTATTCATTGTTCAATTTTAAACTTCAAAAATCCGGCAAAAAAACCGGCTGCTGCGCCGAGTTTGTACAGATCATCGGTCGCAATGTCCACTGTCAGCAAATGGAGACCATGTACCAGCCAGGGTCCCATGAATGTAAAGGAAATAAGCCAGCAGGTAAAGGCCCCTACCACGCAGGCGGTAACGATATTGGAAAACAGATAAAACATGAATATCGAGGACGTTGAGAACCACATCAGACAAAACTTCGACCAGCTCAGCCTGGAATCTGCTGAAAATCTTTTCAGTTCGTCATTATTGGCGTTATTTGGTTTCATGTCCATATTGCCTTCGGAATGTGGCGGATGTCAAATGCCTCGTGGAGACCGATTCGTACGTTATGTTGCCGAAGCCAGAGTTCTCCCGAATTCCCGTGCCTTCTGCACTGCCGATTTATCTTCTTTCAGTATCCCCGCCTCCGGTGCCACATTAGGGAACATGCATGAGACAAATTCGCAACCCAGCATGCCCGCTGGATTCCTCAACTGACTTTCAAGAATATCCAGATTGTCTTCCAGCGGCCCTCCGCCCGTGGCAAGGAGCGCCAGTGTTTTGCCGGCAAGCCGTGTCCGGAGTTCTCCCGAGGATGAAAATTTGCTCAACGAATATATTCTGTCGATCAGTATTTTGATCTGCGCCGTATAACTCCACCAATACAGGGGGGTGGCGAATACGATCACATCGAATTCCGGAAGCGATGCAACGGCCCGGGTCACTTCGTCCTTGATGATGCATTCGAACTTATCCGATTGCTGACATTTTTGGCAGCCGGTACAGCCCGGTGTTTTAAACTCCAGCGTCAGGGCATCGATTTCGGCAACTTCTGCTCCTTGCCCCCGCGCCGCATCCATTGCCAGTGCAGACATGGCGCGCGTATTGCCGTTTTTACGGGGGCTTCCATGAATAAAAATGATTCTTTTCGTCATAGACTCTCCTCTTGCATGCCCTTTCCATCGGCACGCGACGACCGGATCAGCGTCATTCTTTTTTCTTAAATCAATGCACCTGTTTTCAACGATAGATCATCGTAATTATGGAGGGAAGCTTATCAAAAGACCGCATAATAGTCAAACGTTATGAATCTTCGTCAAAATCAAAAGATGTTTGAGATCCGGACCTTCTATGTTATAATTGGACTGATTCTGCAATGATGTCCGCTCTTGCGACTGTTCACACGACACCTTTCAGGAGACGAGCGCGATGCAAGAGATTTTTCCCCGCCCAACAGAAAAAGATGTTCTTTCATTTCTCCATTCTCATGATATTTTCGGACAATTCAGCGATTCCCTTTTAAAAGATTTGCTGCCAGATATCGAATGGATGAGTCTGCAAAAAGGGGAAAATCTGTTTCGCATGGGAGATCCGGGAGGATTTTTCTGTCTTGTCTATTCAGGCCGGCTGCGCGTCACCGTGGTCGATAAAAATGGATCAGAAGTCATGGTTGCGACCATTGAACCGGGCATGCCGGCCGGTGAAATTCAGTTTCTGAGCGGCGGTGTGCGGACAGCAACGGTGGATGCAATGCAGAACACCCTTCTCATGAAGTTTTCCAAAGCCGTTTTTGACCGTCTGGCAAACCAGGGCCCCGCCGTTTTGCAAAAATTCGCGGAAATCATTCGCGGTCGGCTGAGGCGCTATCAGCTGGTGGCAATACTGCCGGTTTTTTGCGGACCGGTCGATTTAACGATGCTGACGACAATAGAATCCGCGATCGAATGGGTCCATCTCCCGCGCGGCAAAGCGCTTTTTCATCAGGGGGATCAGGGCAACGATTTTTTCATTCTTATCAGCGGTCGTCTGTCCGTGTGCATCAAAGACAAAACAGGCATCGAACAGACGGTGGCCGAAGTCAGGCGGGGCACCATCGTGGGAGAAATGGCCATGTTTACCGGTGAAAAACGCACTGCAAGTATTTTTGCCGTGCGGGACAGCGACCTGGTCAGATTCTCCCGCGAAGCATTTGAACGGATCATTGCCTCCCACCCCGGCATGATGATGCATTTTATACAGTTCATCATCAAGCGCATGCAGGAAATCAGTGCGGTGTCGCAACAAAGGAACAAGCCTCTGAACATGGCCCTTATCCCTGCCGGCCCCGATGTTCCCCTCTCCTCCTTTGCAAACAGTTTTGCAGATGCACTTTCGGCTTTCGGGCCGACGCTCCATATCAGCAGCGACCGGCTGGACCGCGCCTGGGGGATACCGGGCATGGCCCAGACTGCGGAAGCGGACCCCAACAATATCAGGCTTGCTGCGTGGCTGGACGAGCAGGAAGCGAAATACATGAACATTATCTACGAAGCGGACATGACTCCGACTCCCTGGACGAAACGCTGCCTTCAGCATGCAGACCGCATCATAACGCTGGCGCAGGCAAGCGCTTCTCCCGCCCCGGGAAAAATAGAAACGGAACTCCTCATGCAGGACAAGGGAGACGGCAATGTCCATCGCATTCTGATACTGCTCCATCCGGACGGTCGCAGACTTCCATCAGGGACCAATGCATGGCTCAAGGAAAGATGTGTCGACCGCCATTACCATGTCCGCCAGGACACCGATGCCGACATGAAACGCCTGGCGCGGCTGTTTACCGGGAATGCAATCGGGCTGGCCCTGGGAGGAGGAGGCGCGCGCGGTTTTGCGCACATCGGAGTAATCCGTGCCCTCACCGAAGCCGGTATTCCGATAGACATGATCGGAGGAACCAGCATGGGTTCCATGATCGCCGCTCAGTATGCAATGGGACTGGACTGGCAAGCCATGATTGCCCAGCAGAAAAAATCCATCGCGCTGAAACCGTTCCGCGAGTTTACGATTCCGCTTGTCGCGTTGATAAAAAGCAGACGGCTGGACAACGTAATTCGAAACATGTGCGGCGACACACAGATAGAGGACATGTGGCTGAATTATTTCTGCGTGTCCAGCAACCTGACGACCGCGGAAATGGTCGTGCACCGGTACGGTCCTCTCGGGAAATCCGTCCGCGCAAGCGGTGCATTGCCCGGAATCACAAAACCGGTATTGGAGAGAAACAACCTTCTGGTCGACGGCGCACTATTCAACAATGTTCCGGCCGATATTATGAAGGAACTCTGCGGTGGACGGGTAATCATGGTTGACGTCAGCCCCGATGAAGACCTGAAAATTCCCGACTGCTACCAAGAGATTCCTTCGGAAGCTGAAATCCTCTGGAGCCGTCTGAGCCCGTTTAAGCAGAAAATCGTCGTGCCCGGGATTCTGGACATCATGATGCGCACCATAATGGTCGGGAGCGCGAACAAAGAAATTCACGCAAAAAAGGCCGCTGATTTCGACTTCTGTCCGCCGGTCGGCGGGTTCGGTTTGCTGGAATTCGATGCGATAGACAACATTGTTGAAACCGGCTACCTCTATGCAAAGAAAAGGATCAAAGAGTTTCAGGAAAAGGGAAATCCGATGTGAACGTCTGACAAGCCGATGAAGGGTTTCAGTAGAGGTTTCAGTTTTGCAGAATCCTTCTTCAGTATTACCGCACACCTTTGCTGTTCAAATAGGGACCGTACCTTCTGTCTTCCTCTAGAATATGGTTATTCAGCCAGTTGCTGAGGAGCAGCATCACATCGACACTGATTTTCGTATTTCCGGCGTCGAAGGCTGACTTGAGTTCCTGCGCCTTGCCGGCAAACGCGGTGTGTATCTGTTTGTGCTTTTGATAGTCCGGATAATTATGCTGTCGAAAAAGCCGTTCTTCCATTTCAAAATGATACACGGTGTAGTCCACCATCTCCGTCAGCACCGCATCCAGCACCTCACGGCCTTTTCCGATTTTCATGGCATCCGCCAGACGGTTGATGAGGCTGATAAGCTTTTTGTGCTGTTCATCAATTTCCGATACCTGAACGGAATAGTCGTCCTTCCATCGAATAAAGTCCATTTCAATGCTCCTTTCGTCAGGAGTTGGAATGCCGATGAGCTGTCAGTATGCGCACAACGGCAGGATGCCGGCACGCCTGAATGGATTTTTTACGGCATGTGGTAAGTCTATATAACTTATCCCTATCCGTCAAGTATTCACGCCGTCCGCGCGATGCATCTGGTAAAAAAAATAAGGTCCGTGAATCACTTGATTCACGGACCTTATAAAATGGTCGGGGCGAGCCGATTTGAACGGCCGACCACTCGCACCCCAAACGAGTGCGCTACCAGGCTGCGCCACGCCCCGAATCCTTTAAGAATTGCAATATAGTATGAGGAATCAATTCACCGCAAAAGGAGCTATTGATGTCTATTCTCTATTTATTTCAAAAGTTCCAGTATTTCCCTCAATTCTTTCTTTGCCGTTTCGATAACAGCACCAAGATCCTGCTCTCCCTTGCTGTTTAACTTCTTTCTGGCACCGGAGATGGTGTAGCCTTCTTTATAAAGCAGCTGTTTGACATGCAAAATCGTATCCAGATCTTTTTGATCGTAAAGACGCTGACCTGATTTTTGCTTGTCCGGCTTGATTTGAGGGAATTCAGACTCCCAGTAGCGGAGCACATGAGGTTCGAGACCGGTAATGCGGCTCACTTCACCGATTCGATAAAAAAGCTTGCTACTCGGCTGTTGGGGCTTCGATGACATGCTCTTTGAATATCATGCTCGGTCTGAAACTGACAACCTTCCTCGGCGTAATCTCGATCTCCTGGCCCGTCTTCGGATTGCGGCCTTTTCGAGATTTTTTGCTTCGGACCACGAAGTTTCCAAATCCGGAAAGCTTCACGGTCTCCCCTTCTTTTAAGACCTGCTTGACCAAATCCAGAATCATCTCAACCAGTTCTTCAGCATCCTGTTTTGGCAACCCGACTTTATCAAATACTTCCGAGATGATATCTGCCTTGGTCATAGTCCCCTCCTCTACGCAGCATAATATAGTGTACAACCTCTTAAAAGTCAAGGCAAAATTGCCTTTTAAAACATGATTACATTGTATCCGGGAAATACCCATCCGTCTCATTTTCAGCCGACGAATTGATGTCATTTTTTATCATGCTGCAGAAATTCTCGGTTTGGTCGGCTGTCAGCAGTAAAAAATGGGGAATTTATGATATAGTAGTTATAATCAAAACAAGCCATTGATGCTCGACTTGACTCAAATGAAAACAAAAACATTCCTGCACACCGGAATTTATGCGACAGCACTCACAGCCGCTGCAAAATCTCTATACAAACTAAGGAGGGAATGATAACAATGATAAATAAAATCGTTGTACTGTGTGTGTCCATCACCGCCGCTTTAAGCACCATTCTCTTCATAACGACAGCAACCTCGGCCAAAGCGGTACAGGAGAAACCGGCAGCTGTTGATACCTGCTATAACTGCCATGATACCATAAAACAGCTGCGGAGCATGGGGAAGCATGCAAGGATTAATTGCGCAAGCTGCCACGCAGGACTTGTCAAGCACATGGAGAATCCAGGTCCTGACACAAGACCCGTGACCGACACCTCCTGGAAGGCATGCGGCCAGTGCCATGCCGGTCAGTATGCCACCTTTATGCAGCAGACGTATCACCGTCCTGCACGGGACGAAAAATCTCAGCTTACCAACAGAGCCCCCAACCCGTTTTGGGACAAACTTATGGCCGGCCATGGGTTCACCAAGGAACATGCACTGACCAGAAGCCATGTCAATATGCTTATAGACAATTTCGCAGTTGACCGCGCCTTCGGCGGCCGTTTCCAGGGGAAAAAAGGATGGAATTATATACTGGAAAAAGGCAAGGCATGGGATATTCTTACCGACACGCATCCGGAAGTGAAAGAGCAAAAAACGTTTCTTCCCCAGACCGCTGTTGCAGCAAATCCCGTATGTCTCCAGTGCAAAACCCAGGACCATATTCTAACATGGTCGTATCTCGGCAACCCCGGTGCGGGTGCGACATGGTCGAGAGCATCCAATGTCGTTGAACTGGTCAAGAATGTGCAATATGGACTGAACTGTTTTACCTGCCATGACCCGCACGCGGCGAAGCCGAGAATCGTGCGGGATGCGTTGATTCAGGCTCTGACCAGACCTGAAGCGGACACCCTCTGGCACAAGGACCCGAAAAGAACGGGTTTCACCGTGATAGACATGGGCATGAGAGGCTATACCAGAAAAATCGCGCTGCTTGATTCGTATGATTCACGACTCCTGTGCGGTCAGTGCCATGTGGAATACAACTGCAACCCAGGCTATGATACAAAAAACCCCGATCTCTCGGCATTCTCCGTCAGGATGACCGACGGAAGAACCAACCATATTCCATACAAAGATGTTTTCGGCCTCTATGATCACTATGTAAACCAGATCAACTTTCTGGATTTTAAACACGCGCTCACCGGCGGCCTTCTCTGGAAGGCACAGCACCCCGAGTCCGAGACCTTCTATAATTCGAAACACGCACAATATGGCGTGAGTTGCGACAACTGTCATACGCCGAAAATAAAAGACCGTAAGACAGGCAAGGTTTTTACTTCTCACTTTGCGGTCACTCCGAGAGCACAGCTGAAAGACACGTGCCTCTCTGCCAGGTGCCACGCGAACTGGACTCCGGAACAAGCGGCGTATTCAATTGACTCGATCAAGGCCTTTACGAAAGGCAAATTGAGAAAAGCCGAGTTCTGGATTTCAGCTCTCATTGACAAGATTGTGGAAGCGAAGAAAGCCGGCCTCGACTCCGCGATCGTCAAACAAGCCCAGGATCAACATCTCAAAGCACATGTCCTCTGGGAATTCTGGACGGCGGAAAATTCCGACGGGTTCCATAATCCCGAAATGGCACGGGAGTCGCTCACGAGGTCCGTGGACGAAGCGCAAAAAGGCATTAAAATTCTTGCCGACGCCATGGCGTCGAAATAAATGATGCAAAATATTTCTGAAGCAATACTTCCAAGGCGGGGCATGCACAATCCCCGCCTTTTCCCTTCCTTCATGGCGGCAGGTGCACGCAGTTCATCCGCCGCACGCTTGACTTTCTGACCCGCTGTGATATTCTTTTACCATGTTATCCGTCTCTGAAACTGATGCTGTGCTATGGCCTCTCACCGTATATTTTGCGGCGGTCATCATCGTGGTCACCATCATGATTGCGCTCTCCTACATTCTGGGTGAGCGGCATCGGGAAAAGCAGACGGCGGAGCCGTATGAATCCGGCATCCGTTCCACCGGAACAGCACGCGTTCGTTTCGACATCAAGTTCTACCTTCTTGCGATGTTCTTCGTCGTGTTTGATCTGGAGGCAGTGTTCATTTTTGCCTGGGCGGTATCGATCCGTGAAGCGGGATGGCCCGGTTATATAGAAATGCTCATTTTCATCAGCGTTCTCGCCGCAGCGCTCGTCTATCTCTGGCGTCTCAAAGCACTGGAATGGGGAAAACCTGCAAGCTAACCAGAGAAGATCGCGTGCGCTGAACAGCTTGTTATCGACATCCTTGCCGATGTTTCTCAAACTGCACCGCTGTTCCCAATCAGGAAAGGACTGTATTCATATGCAATTGCAACCATCCGGAAACGACAACCTAGAAGATGCAGTCCGGAAAAACCTGTTTTTCGCACGACTTCGCGACATGGTGGCATGGGGAAGAAAAAACTCCATTTGGCCCTTCAACTTCGGGCTCTCCTGCTGCTACGTGGAGATGGCGACGAGCCTCACCAGCAAATATGACGTCGCACGGTTCGGCGCAGAAGTGATCCGGGCAACGCCGCGTGAAGCAGATATGATGATCGTCGCCGGAACGGTGTTCATCAAGATGGCGCCGGTCATCAAACGGCTTTATGAACAAATGATGGAACCACGCTGGGTCCTTTCCATGGGTTCCTGCGCCAACTCCGGTGGAATGTACGATATCTACAGCGTAGTCCAGGGAGTGGACAAGTTCCTGCCGGTGGACGTCTATGTGCCGGGCTGTCCCCCCCGCCCTGACGCATTCATGGAAGGGCTTCTGCTGCTCCGGGAAAAGGTCGGGCAGGAGCGGCGTCCGTTAAGCTGGGTTGCCGGTTCGCAGGACATCCTGCGGCCCGAAATGCCGTCCCTGCGCGACCTGAAGCGCGAAGAGCGGGAAAAAGCAATGATACTTCGTCCGATGGATGAAGTGTAACAGGCACACAGATCACACAACAAAGGATGCAGGAGCAGAGATGCCTTGAAGCGGAAGCTTTCCTGATTTTCATTTAAAAGATCATCCGGCTTCAC
>CAZYEF010000064.1:0-14603 GCA_964646375.1 uncultured Nitrospiraceae bacterium
CCGAATCGGTAATCGCGATGAAAGAGATCGCCAGCAAGATATCGATTATTGAAGAAATTGCACGTCAGACCAATCTGTTGGCGCTGAACGCGGCCATCGAAGCGGCGCGGGCAGGAGAACACGGGAAAGGGTTTGCGGTCGTTGCCGCGGAAGTAAGAAAACTTGCTGAACGGAGCCAGACCGCGGCTGCAGAAATCAGCAACCTGTCGGGAACGAGCGTCCAGGTCGCTGAAAAAGCCGGTGAGATGCTTACCAAACTGGTACCGGACATCCAGAAAACTGCGGAACTGGTCCAGGAAATCAACGCTGCTTCGAAGGAACAGACCACGGGTTCCGACCAGATCAATGCCGCGATCCAGCAGTTGAACCAGGTCATTCAACAGAACGCGAGTGCTGCGGAAGAAATGGCGTCCACGGCAGAAGAGCTTTCCTCGCAGGCAGAACAGCTCCAGGACACGATCTCGTTCTTCAAACTTGACGAGAAAGCGCAAAAGACAAGAAAAACCATTGTTCAGAAACCCGCGGAACCGGCTCGTCAGCTGAGTGCTGCGCATATCGAACACAAAGCCGCGACACCGCCGGCGCAGTCCGCGGCAAAACCCGCAGGAGTGTCGTTGAACATGGTGAAGGGCAACGGCGACGCACGGGATGCGGAGTTTGAAAAATTCTAGAGTATGACACTGAACACCGGCTGCCGGAACACGCGGGATGAAATGCCGTCTGCGTTACGCAAACGGCAGGCCGAATCGTACAGGAGGACATTATGGGCATTGCGGGGGTAGTGGAAACAACCCAATATCTGACCTTTAAGCTGGATGAAGAAGTTTTTGCAGTCGACATCGCGAAGGTCCGTGAAGTGCTTGATTTCACCTCGGTGACAAAAGTGCCGAGAACGCCTGAATTCATGCGCGGAGTGATCAATCTCCGGGGAAGTGTGGTGCCGGTTGTTGACCTGCGTTTGAAATTCGGTTTGACAAAAACGGAAAAGACCGTAAACACCTGCATTATCATCACGGAAGTGACCGTGGACAATGAGACAACTGTGCTCGGGGCGCTTGCCGATTCGGTGCAGGAGGTCATCGAGCTTGAGTCCGCCCAGATCGAACCCGCGCCGAAAATCGGAATGCGGCTGAAAACCGAGTTTATCAAGGGGATGGGAAAGCAGAACGAACGGTTCCTCATCCTTCTCGATATCGACAAGGTGTTTTCGACGGAAGACATCGCGCTGGTGCAGTCCACGCAGTCTAGTGCGGCGTAGGATGGAATGAGCCGGAACCGGACGGCAGCAATGACACCGCCGGAAAACCCGACGAACTATCGGAACAGCGGCCTTCAGCGGTCAAGGAACATTATGAAAACAATACTGATTGTGGATAGTGCGCCGCACCATCACGAAGCTTTTTTTAATATTCTGGCAGGACCCGAAAACGCGGTCATCAGTGTCCGGGATGAAAATGCGGCCCTGTCCGTTTTAAAGGAAGGGCCGCCTGTACACCTGGTACTGCTGGCCTGCAGGACTGACGGACATGAAGGGATTGACTTTTTGAGGCTCATCAGGAGGAGCGCACCTGCTGTTCCTGCAATCATGCTGACGGAGTGTGGTTCCATCGAAGTGTACCTGAAGGCCCTCAGCCTCGGTGTGTTTGAATATCTTATTAAGCCGATCGCTCGGAAAGAGTTCAAAAGAATCACATACGAGGCCCTTGCAAAAAGTCCTCAGGCCGCCTGCGAACACCTGCAGGCCTCCGGCATAGTATTGGAACGCACGGCATAGGAGCGTACGGCGAACAGTGCTTATGCCGGTCAGCACCCGGTAAAACCCGAAATCGTTCAGAGAGGTGCGGCCGGTACAAGCTTTTTTTACCCGCAAAACAGGGTTGTGAATATGGGTGACATGCAAAAACCTGTTTCATTCCAGAATACAATGACAACCGCGGATTTTCAGCGGCTCAGCGAGTTTATTTATGACCACTGCGGCATCAAGATGCCACCGGTCAAGAAGGTCATGCTGGAGGCCCGCCTTCAGAAGCGGCTCCGCAGCCTCGGGATGGTTTCCTATAAAGATTACTGCGACTATTTGTTTGAGTCTCCCCAGCGGGAAAACGAATACGTGCATATGATAGACTGCGTGACCACGAACAAAACGGATTTTTTCAGGGAACCAGTCCATTTTCGCTTTCTCACGGATACCCTGCTGCCGGAATATGTAAAGATGGAGGGGACGGAAAAATTCACAATCTGGAGCGCGGCCTGCTCATCAGGAGAAGAACCGTACACCATGGCGATGGTTTTGGATGATTTCGCGTCGCATTGCTCCGGTTTCCATTATTCCATACTCGCCACCGACATATCAACCAAAGTGCTCGAGAAAGCGCGCGTTGCCGTCTACGAGGAAGATCAGACGGCGGGAATCCCCTATGAAATGAAAAAAAAATACCTGCTCCGGGGCAAAGACCGGCAAAAAGGGCTTGTACGCATCACGCCGGAGCTGAGGGCACGCGTCCAGTTCCAAAGGCTGAACCTCATGGACGCCAGACTCATGGCTCCGGAGTCAATCCATGTCATTTTCTGCCGGAACGTGATCATTTACTTCGACCGGAAAACGCAGGAGGAACTTCTGACAAAACTCTGTTCGTATCTGAAACCGGACGGCTATTTATTCCTGGGACACTCCGAGACAATGCACGGTTTTGCCCTTCCGTTTGCGCGGATTTCGTCCACGATTTACCGTAAGCAGGCATAGCAGAGGACGGAGTTTTTCGGAGGCTCAAAAAACAACAAGCTGCACCCGTGGCGGTCACATGGACAAAAAGATAAATGTACTTATTGTAGACGATTCTGCGGTGGTCAGACAGACGATGCAGGAAATTTTATCGTCAGACCCCGACATCCGGATTATGGCCACCGCTCCGGATCCGTTCATCGCTGCGGAAAAAATCCGACACCAGGTCCCTGATGTCGTCACCCTTGATGTGGAAATGCCGCGCATGGACGGAATAACGTTTCTCCAGAAGATCATGAGCCAGCATCCCATACCGGTGGTGATCTGCTCAAGCCTCGCGGATGAGGGGTCTGAAACGGCCCTGAAGGCGCTGGAATACGGCGCTGTTGACATCATTACCAAACCCCGCATCGGGACAAAAATTTATCTGGAAGAATCGCGGATCCGCATCTGTGACGCGGTGAAGGCCGCGGCAGCGGCGGATGTAAAACGCATCTCGGCCCATGCGCACCAGGTCTCTCCGAAGCTCACGGCGGACGTTGTTATTGCCAAGGCATCAGCAACAAGTGAAGCCATGATACGGACCACGGAGAAAGTGGTCGTTGTCGGCGCATCAACGGGCGGCACGGAGGCCTTGAAGAGCTTCCTGGAGTCCATGCCGCTCGATACACCCGGCATTGTGATTGTTCAGCATATGCCGGAACATTTTACGAAGGCCTTTGCCACCCGCCTTGACACGACATGCCGCATATCAGTCAAGGAGGCGGAAAACGGGGACACCGTCATCCGGGGGCGTGCGCTTATTGCTCCGGGAAACCATCACCTGCTGCTGAAACGAAGCGGGGCCCGCTACTTCGTGGAAATAAAAGACGGCCCGCTCGTCAGCCGTCATCGTCCGTCCGTGGATGTCCTGTTCCGTTCCGCGGCACGGTATGCGGGAAAAAACGCCCTTGGCGTGATTATGACCGGCATGGGAGATGATGGAGCAAAAGGCATGCTGGAAATGAAGGAAGCGGGGGCAACGACCATTGCCCAGGACGAAGCCACTTGCGTGGTTTTTGGAATGCCGATGAAAGCCATCGAGTTGGGGGCTGTGGACAAGGTGCTTCCGCTCGGTAGAATTTCCGGGGTGGTTTTGCAGGAGTGCGCATAACGGGACCATGGTTTTGCGTGCCGCGCACCACTGTTCAGAATGGATGATCTATGCAAATATGGACAACTCCGAAAATAAGCGAGGCCTATCTGGAGAAGCGGCTTCCCGTCATGCTTCGGGACGAAGCCGAGATCAGGGAGTCCTTCCTGCTGGAAAGCGGTGCTGACGATATCGCCATTGTACCCATAGATGGCGGACATCGGGCGTTTCACGATGCCGTGAAGGAACGCGGAAGGTCGCGGCGCGTGCTTTTTCTTGCATCCAAATACGGTGGTTCGCACGCGGAACCGGAGCTTACGAATGCCCTTGTGTTGAACACCCAGCGGCTGGAAGCGGAGGAAATAAAAAAAATTCTCCGTTTCATTCTCGGCGGCGCGCCAGGGGATCCCGGTTCCTGGATGCAGGATTGTCCCCCTGACAATGAGCTTCCGAAAAAGACGGACGATCTTCCGCTGGAAGATGGAGGCAAAATCCGGGAACTGGTCGCGCATCTTATAAAAAACAAACTGCCTGTCATGCTTGGGTTCGAGGTGAAGGAAAGCGGCGATTCGGTTCTGGCGCGGGGCATCTGCACGGTCAAAGAACTCCGCGAAAACGTGTTGGTCCTTCACAATTTTAAACATGCGTTGTTTTTGAAGAGTCTGCGAAGAGGGATTTGTGTCAGAGTCTTTTTCCCCTACAGGCAGGAAAACAAGGAAGGCATTACCTGCATCGAAGGCATATCAGACGGTGAAATAACCATTACCGTACCGGAAAAAATGTTTTCCGTCAGAGATATCCGAATTCAGCCGAGCAAACTCGATCCGGTCGGACTGTATATCCCCATTGCGAATGAACCGTCGGTGAACTATCCCGTAATTGACATCAGCCAGCAGGGCGTGGGATTCTTGTGTCAGCGGGACGTCGCCTCCGGCACCACCTGTCATTTTACCATTATATTGCCGGATCCCTTTGCCGTCATAGTCACCCGGGGAACCATACGGCACAAGAAAGAGTCGTGCAGAGGCTATCAGTACGGGGCCGAGTTCCGGCTGCACCCCTGGGATTCCGACAATATGGCAAAGTATATCATGAAACGCGAACGGGACATCATCGGCCTGCTGCGGGAGAACTGATGGCGCGGCAAAAACCCGCGGCTATCGTTGTTTCGACAGGAACACCGTGAGTGGCAGGGTAATCCTAAGGGAGGAGCACGTGAAAGATGTCAGCGATGGTTTTTTGATTGAAGAGATCAAAAAACGACTCATGGAACGCAAACGGGCGCTTCGCGATTTTGCGGAGACGACCCGTGAGCTTGAGATGGTGAATGAAAAATTGCGGCAGTCGGAATCCCTGAAAAGCAACTTCCTTTCGAACATCAGGAACGAAATCAACAATCCATTGACCGTGATTCTCGGGATGTCCAGACAGCTGAGCAAAGGCATCACCGACCAGAAAGCCTCAAAAACCGCGGTGGAAATGATTTATAAAGAAGCATTTGATCTGGAATTCAAGATGGAAAATATTTTTACCGCGGCGGAAATCGAGGCAGGAGAGGCTTCCGTCAACATTGCGCATACCGACATCGGAGGGCTGGCCTGGAGCCAGCTGGATTCCTTTCATCATCAGGCGGCGGACAAAAAAATTACCATGGAATGCACCGTGGACGCTCCGGCGGCCGGCGAAACGCTTTATTTTAATACTGACCCTGAAAAGCTGTCCTGTATTCTCTCCAACCTGCTGGCGAACGCGATCGAGTTCAGCAATGAAGGCGGCAAGGTGCAGATTCTTGTCAGAAGAGAAGGGCCCCGGCTGGTGCTGAGCGTTATCGACACCGGAATAGGTATTGAAGAAAAAGACCGTGACAGGATATTCGACCGGTTTACGCAGTTGGATTCAGGCTCGACGAGAAAGCACAAGGGCCAGGGACTCGGCCTGAGCATAGCCAAAGCACTCACCGAAATGCTCGACGGCAAAATAAATCTGTTCTCATCACCCGGCAGGGGATGCAACTTCACCCTGATCCTGAACGAGCTCGGAACAGGAGACGAAATCCGCGATCTTTCGGAAGATGGCAATGAACGCATTTTCGACGGCGCACAGCAATATTAGTCCGGTTCCGGCGGCCCGGTCCGTACATGACATCAACGCACCGTATTTTATGAATGGGACCTTCTCACGCTGACATAAATTCACATAAGCAGTATTTTCTGCTGTCCGGCAGTATTGTTGCCCGCAAAGACCCCTGCGTTATTACGACCATTCTCGGTTCTTGTGTCTCTGTATGCCTGTGGGACCCCTCGAGTAAAATAGGCGGTATGAACCATTATATGCTTCCGTTCTGGAATGGGGAAGGGCTTGCTTCGCCGAAGTATGGCAGCATTGCCGTCCCGAAACTGATCGAGAAGGTGCTGCACCTCGGAGCGGCAAGGAAAAATCTTCAGGCAAAAGTGTTCGGAGGCGGTGAAGTCCTCAGCGTGACAAACTCCGTCATGAATATCGGCGAGCGGAATATTCTGTTCGCGCGCGATATCCTTGAGAAGGAGCGCATACCGATTATCAGTGCGGATGTCGGAGGAGACAGCGGCCGGAAGATTGTTTTCGACATATGCACCGGCAGCGTGTTTGTAAAAAAAATCCTGAAGAAACTCGGCAACGCGGAATAGAGCGGTCGGCCCTGCGCTCCGTTCACCGGTCACTGGGGCTGTTTTTGGGGGAAAAAGAGGATAATGCTTATCCGCCTGTTGCGGGGATCCTCCGTGTCTTCCTTGATGAGAGGCACGGTATCCGCATATCCCGCGACTCTGGTAAGCCGGGAGGCGCTGAGTCCCAGCGTCTCGAGCTCTTTGCGCGCGGCGAGAGCCCGTTCCGTGGATAGCTCCCAGTTGCCGTAGTTCGAGGATTTGTACGCCAGTGAATCCGTGTGGCCTTCCACAGAGGCGGGGTTCGGAAGATTTTTAATGTTGTCACCGATGACCTGCAGTATCCGCATGGCGAGGGGCGTGGGCCGCGACGATCCTATCTCAAACATGGATTTGCCCGCCTTGTCCACAAGCTGAATGCGCACTCCTCCTTCAAAAATATCAACCAGGACCTGGTCCTTGATATCGTCAAGCTTCTGCTCGATGGCCTTCTTTATTGATTCTTTGACTTCCTCCGGTTTCATGGGGTCAGAAACCGACCGTGAGGCTTCTTTGGAAAACTGTTTTGGAGCTTCGCCGGATTCTTTCAGCATCTCGGTTGTCCGGTCCATGAAAGACGAACCGCTTTGCTGAAAGATATTGAAGCTTTTAAAATACTCCGAGAGGCTGATTCTCTTGTCCTGGGAAACCATGCTCAGGAGCCAGAGAAGCAGAAAGAACGCCATCATCGCCGTAACAAAGTCGGCATAGGCGACCTTCCAGCTTCCGCCGTGGCTGCCTTCCGCACTTCGTTTTATGATCTTTTTGATGATGATGGTTTTCTTGCTTTTCATTTTGCAGGGTCTCTGACCGTCTTTTCGAGCTCATCGAAGGTCGGTTTTTCCTTGCCCGGTATTGCGCGCCGGGCGAACTCGACCGCCATCTGGGGGGCAGCGCCGCCCACAAAGGCTACCAGCGCCACCTTGATGACCTGGAAGAAGTTATTTTCTTCTTTTGCTTTGTGCTCGAGATTGACCGAGATGGGGCCGACAAAACCGTAGCACAGCAGAACGCCAAGGAAGGTTCCCACCAGAGCGGCGCCCACGCTGTGTCCAAGTACTGCCGGAGGCTGGTCGATTTTCGACATGGTAAGAACGATGCCGAGGACCGCCGCTACGATACCGAGGCCGGGCAGGCCGTCGGCGACCCTGGCGACGCTGTGGGCCGGGATCATCGCTTCATGATGGGTTGTTTCTATTTCAATATCCGCCAGGCTTTCCAGTTCGTGCGGCGGAATGTTTGCCGAGACAATCACCTTGAAATTGTCGCAGATAAAACTGAGCGCGTGCTGGTTTGAGAGGACTGAACGGTATTTGGCGAAAAGCGGACTTTTGTGAGGATTTTCTATGTCCGCTTCGATGGAAATCAAGCCGTCTTTCCGGATTTTTGAAAAGAGCCGGTACAGAAGCGTAAGCAGTTCCAGGTACTGCCCTTTGCTCCGGCTTTTTGAGGCAAAAACGCCGAAAATATTTTTAATCACATGAGCGGTGACTTTCGGCGGTGATGAAATCAGAAAAGCGCCCAGCGCCGCGCCGCCGATGATCACCAACTCAGCAGGCTGCACGAGCACGGACAGATTGCCATGCTCCATGAGATAGCCGCCGATGACCGCGCCCAGAACCACTAGTGCTCCGACAATGACGAGCATACTTACCTCTCTGCGTTTTCCGGATGTACAGAACCCGGTGTTTCCGGAGTTCTTGAGCCACTGACGGCGCCGGTGGGAAGTTCAACGATGAGCGTGGCCCCTTCTCCTTCAACGCTTTCGGCCCAGATTCTGCCGCCGTGCTCCGTAATGATGCCGTGGGAGATTGCAAGGCCCAATCCGGTGCCGACTCCCACTGATTTTGTAGTAAAGAACGGATCGAAGATTTTCGAGAGCACACCCTTCGGAATACCCGAGCCGTTGTCGCTGAATCGTATGGTTATTTTTTTATGCTGCTTGTTGTAATGCGTGTTTACCGTAATTTTCCCGGAACCTCTTCCTGTATCCTTGATTGCCTGCTCCGCGTTCTGCAAGATGTTCAGAAATACCATCTGCATCTGTTGCGCGTCAACAAAGACCGTCAATCCTTCGCCGTATTCCCTGACAACCTCTATATTGCCGGAACGCAGCCAGTAGGTCCTGAGATCGATTGTGCGGTCGATAATGTCATTCAGGGCCTCTATGCTCTTGGTCGGGGCCTTCTGGCGGGAGAAGGTAAGCAGGTTCTCCACGATCTTTTTACACCTTTCGGCATTATGCAGGATTTTCTTTAATTCGTCATCAATGTCCCCCCGGGAGGATTTCATTAAAAGAAGTTCTGAATACGCGATGACTCCCGTGAGGGGATTATTGATTTCGTGTGCCACTCCCGCCACCAGGCTCCCCAGAGAGGCAAGCTTGTCGGCATAGTAGAGCTGGTCCTTGAGTTTTCTCATCTCCGTGATGTTTTTCATCACATGGACGGTATAGGGTTTTTCGTCGATATACAGCGGGAAGGTGCTGAACTGGTAGATGTTGTCGTTTACTTTCTTTTCCGCAGTGTTGGTGGTGTGCTGCAGAATGTTGTTGATATGGCAGTCATTGCAGGGAGCGTTATCTCCGAATATGGCGACGCAGGTGCTTCCGATCAGGGAGCGGGGGTGCGTGCCGCCGAACGCGGAGGAGAACGCCCAGTTCATTTTTACCAGTCTGCACTGGTCATCGGTAATGAAGATGAAATCCGTTATGGCATCGATGATGGTGATCCATTCCTTGCGGCTCTGGCTGATGGCCCACTCTTTTGCCCGAGACAGTTTTCTGTATTTGTGTCGTGCAAGTGCGCGGTCCATGACGGCGGGGAGTGAATCAATATAGTTCCCCTCCATGGCGAGACATTCATAAATCCCTTTTTCGAATGCGTTCAGAATCGCGCCCTTGTCCTGCGGCAGGGTGACCTGCACGGTCGGGATGTGGTATTCCAGGGTCTGGATGGTTTTTACAAAGCTGAACCCGTTTATCGCATCGGCGGCCTGGTTGATGAAAATCGACGTTATTTTGTTCTTTTTTACGGCAAGAAGGCCTTCCTCATTTGAAGAGGCAAAAACGAGCCCCAGGTCCGGATGTTTTTCCCTGAAAACATGTTCTATGCGCGCGTGTTCCTCCGGGTTGAATCCCAGAAAGAGTATTTTATAATCTGTCTTTTTTGTTGACAAAGATGATATCTACCCTCCTGTTTTTTGCTCTTCCGTCGGGAGTGGTATTTGAGGCAACAGGACGGTATTCCCCGTACCCCGATGCCGAAAAACGCTCCGGATTGAGATGGTGGTCCTGGAGAAGAGATGTCAGAACACTCGCTGCCCGTGCAGTGGAAAGCTCCCAGTTCGAGGTGTAGCGGGAGTCCCGGATCGGCGCATTGTCCGTGTGTCCTTCTATTGCAATTGTGTTTTGTGCCTGCCGGATGATTCCCGCGGCGGCGGCAAGCAGGGACACGGCATCAGGACGCAGCTCCGCAGCACCGGGGTCAAACAGGACCGCATCTCCGAAGGAAATGCGAACACCGCGCTCATCACGAGAAATTGCAACGCCCTCTATTATACCAGATTTTTCAAAAACGGAACGAATCTCTTTTTCGAGTTTGGCGTCTTCATAGTTAATGGGCTTGACCCCTTCGATCAGGGAACTGCTGCTTGTTGTCGTTGCAGAGCTTTTGAGGGCGGACTTCATGGAACCGGCAAACCGATCGAGTTTTGCCGCGTCTACCTGGCTTATTGCATACAGCGTCGTGAAAAAAGCGAACAGAAGAGTGATGAAATCCGCATAGGATACCACCCATCGGTCGACATTCTCGGGCTCATCTTGCCGTTTTCTTTTTTTCATCGCGGTTTTCCTTACTACTTCTCAAGAAAAACCTTGAGACGCTCTTCAAGATGGTGCGGGTTGGTACCGGCCTGAATGCCCAGTACGGCCTCGATCATCATTTCGCGCTGGGCAAGGTTACGGTTCAGGGTGTGCACAAGCTTCTTTGACATGGGAAGGATGAAAAGGTTTGCGGACCCCACGCCGTAGATTGTCGCTACGAAGGCAACAGCGATGCCGGCGCCCAGTTTCGAAGGATCGGACAGGTTTTCCATGACATGAATAAGCCCGAGTACGGCGCCGACGATTCCGATGGTCGGCGCGAACCCGCCGGCAGTTTCATATACCTTCGCGATTCTTTTGTGCTCCTCCTCGTACGTCATGTTTTCCTGCTCCATGATTTCTCTCAGCATGACAGGGCTGGTGCCGTCCACTGCGAGTTTAAGGGCCTTTGCAAGGAAGGGGTGCGAAATTTTCGCGATTTCCGGCTCTAGAATGATCAGGCCGTTTCTGCGCGCCATGTGCGCATACCGGATGGCGTCACGGATGATCGCGTCCGGATTGCCCGCCCGCTGAAAAAAAATGCTCCGCAGCGCCGCAAAGGCCCTGACCACGTCCTTGAACGGGAAACTCAGCAGCGTGGCTCCAAGCGTTCCCCCGAAGACGATGATGGCGGCGGTCGGCTGCAGGATGGTCTCCAGCCTCCCTCCGTCAATCATGTTTCCGGCGACGATGGCCGCTATTCCGAATATGAGTCCTATGAAACTTGCACGGTCCATATGATGAAATATTTTCCTATCTGTCCTGTCGTCTGTTCATTTCTCGCTGCCGGTTGAAAGTATAGTGAATGATCTGGTCGCGTACATCATCGTCCATATCGATGAACTGCAGGGCGACCTCACAGCCTCCCTGATTGTTGGGCGCGGCCCGCAGCACTTCTCCGCAGGCGACAATTCCCACCGGGGGATAGACCGGCAGGGACATTTTCACCTCTACGGTATCGCCGCAGGAGACGGTTTCCGGTATTGTCAACCGTATTCCGGATGCACTGACATTGACCGGTGTGCTGTGTGCCTGCGTCAGGCCTTCGCTCTCAAGGGAGAGCTTTTCCAGAATCATTTCGAGTTTTGCATTGATATCAACGAGCATTTTCCATAGTTGCGGACTGACGGTCCCGTCCGGCACGACCGAATCGTCGGGGCTTTCCACGCCGATGCCTGCGATGAGCCTGCATTTTTTTGGCGCTGCCTTGTCCGATATCTTCCGGACGAGAACGGGGAACACGTCGTCAACCCGGAAGAAGTCCCGTTTGCCGGTCCAGAGGCGTTTCAGATGCAGGAGCCCTCCGCTCACACCGGTGACTTCGGTGTAGTAATCGCAGTCGGTGTCCGCTTCCGGTATGATGACATAGCGGCCCGGCTCCAGATCGGGAGGCAGCGTGTCAATCGGCCGCAGGGCGAGGGCCGTGTCTTCGACGGAATCAATCTTTCCCTGAAGCATTTCCATGCCCGGCATGAGCCGGAAAAAAACAGTATCTCCCGCTTTTATTCCCATGATCAGCACTCCTTTATTGCAGCTGTCTGAAGAAATGCGCGTACAACGTCTCCGTCAAACTGCGTGTTTGCACAGCGTTTTATTTCCGTGACGGCTTGCTCGTGCGTTAACGCGGTGCGGTAAGGCCGTGAAGTCGTCATGGCGTCGTAGGTGTCGGCAACCGCGACTATTCGGGCGATCAGGGGGATTCTGGCGCCCGCCAGGCCGTGCGGATAACCGCTCCCGTCAAATCTTTCATGATGATACAGAATGACCTCCCGTTCTTTGGGAAAGAACGTGATCGGCTTGATGATGGTGTCCCCAATGACCGGGTGCAGTTTGATTTCCGCGTATTCCTCGGGAGTAAGCCTGCCGGGTTTCAGGAGCGTTGTGTCCCGCACCCCGATTTTTCCAATGTCGTGCAGATAGCCGCCGAAGCTGATGGCATCCTTCTGGTCGGGAGGCAGATTCATGACGTTTGCGATTTCCAATGCATACCGGGTTACGCGGTCGGAATGGCGCTGGGTATAGGGATCGCGCGCTTCTATGCTGCTGACCAGCGATTTCAGGGTGTTGGTCAGATTATTGTAGAAGACTTCATACAGGGCGTTGTTCTCTATTCTCTGCGCGGCTTTTTTGGCAAAGGTGAGCACCAGGGAAATCTCGCCGTCGGTGAAGCCTGTTCCATCAAGCTTATTACAGAAATTAAGTATCCCGAAAACTTCATTGTGAATGGTAAACGGCACGGAAAAAAACTGCGCGTTCAGCGTTCTGCCGGTATGTGGATTGATTTCTCCGCTCATGGCGATATGGTGGGATTGGGACTCGACAACATACGCGAACAGGGTGTTTGCCACGGATATGTGCTTCAGGCTTGCTCCCAGCGCGCTCTTTGTTTTGAACCAGCCGTTTTCAATGATTCCGAACGACACTTCCTTGGCCGGGATTATCCGGGAGGCCATTTCCACAATCTGTTCATATATTTTTTTATTATCATACAGACTGTCGATTTCGCTGCTCAAAGCCTGCAGCATGCTTATTTCCTGCAGTTTCTTAAAAAGCTCCGTGTTCAGCCTGTCTATGGAACGGTCATGGCTTCTCGGGCCGAGAATATTTTCGAGCAGTTTTTTCTCGCCGATGGTGCGTTCCGCGACCGAGGCGACTGTCGCAATATTGAAGGGTTTTGTTATGAAATCTTTTGCGCCTTCCCGCATGGCGTTGACAGCGTTTTCCAGGGTACCGTGACCCGTGATGACCACCACCGGGAGCTGCGGGCGGATTTTTTTGCTCTCTTTCAGAAACTCGATGCCGGTAAGACGCGGCATGGTAAGATCGGTGAAAACGACATCGTAGTCGTTGGTCGTGACCTTTTTAATGCCGTCCATGCCGTCTTCGGCGCAGTCTGTTGTATAATTTCCGACGGTTTCAAGCAGGTCGGACAAAACCGACCGTACTATCGGATCGTCATCGACTATGAGTATTCTGCCTGTTTCCATCACTCGCTGTCAGCCTTTCCTTCAGGAGAGTAGCCTCATGATCCGAAAACACGCTCATGGATTTCAACTGCTCAACCCGCTCGATCCATCCCGCCGTCATGCCGGGATTATTATGGCCCGCCACGGTTTTTATCAGTTCAATATCGCGGTAGGTGTCCTGGAGCGCTTTCCTGAGCTCCCGGTTGTCCCTGATCAACAGCGCCTGCTTGTATGCTTTTTCCGTCAACGCGATGAGTTCCTGCACTTTAAAGGGTTTTGTAAGATAGTCATACGCCCCCTCTTTGACCGCTTCCAGCGTCGTGTCGAGGGTTGCAAATGCCGTAAGAATGACGACAGCAGTGTCGGGATTGTTCCGAACGGCATACTTAAGCACCTCAATTCCGTCCGCTCCCGGCATCCGGAGGTCGGTTATCAGCAGGTGCATATCCTCGACCCTGAGGATATTAATTGCCTCGACCCCGTCGCGCGCGGTAACGACGGAATATCGCTCTTTGGTGAGAAGGGATTTTATCACCTCCCGCACGATTTCGTCGTCATCAGCCACCAGTATTTTAAAGTCATGCTTTTCCAGTTGAATGCTCCGCCTTTGCTTAGATTTACTTGATGCTCCGTATATGCTCCAGAACCTCGCTCCGGGCCTGCTCCAGGATCTGTTTTTTCTTTGCTTCTGCCGAAATTTTGACCATGTCCTGGTGTTCTCCCTGTTCATCTTTGTCGAGAATCAATAACGGATTCAACTTGAAAATCCTGTTATAGAGCTGGACAACTTCATTGCTCTGAAAGGGGGCAATTGCCATCTGTCCTCAACCTCCTGCCGCGTTCGGGGCGCAATAAGCACGTAATATATGGAAAGCACCTGATATCCTATCGGCCCGATATTCCGAAACTTTAGACAAAAATGGCTTTTTTCAGACATCAGCTGTTCGCTTTTTTTGCTGAGTCCTTCTCCTTTCTCCTCCTATCTTGTTGATAATTCAGAGATTAAAGTTTTTACCGGTCCTGCCGATAAAGTAGGACAAATGGGAGAGAGGAATCCGGTCAAGAAAGGAGTGAACGAAAGAACAAAGACCAGCCTGACGCCTCAACCAATAATTTATTAAAAGCTGCACTACTACAGAATGCCGGCAAGAAATGCCGGTAAAAAACCTAGAAAAGGAGAAACATACAATGGCAATCAATGATATCTCATTAACCTCAGGAATGCGGAGCAACCTCGTAA
>CAZYEF010000065.1:0-14478 GCA_964646375.1 uncultured Nitrospiraceae bacterium
GCCGAGACCGAACTCTGGCCCAATTTTTTCCGGGAGCTGAAAAGAGCAGGGATACCTTCAGCCGTGATAAACGGCAGAATTTCCCAGAAATCCCACAAGAACTATCTGCGCTTCAAATCTTTTTTCCGCCTTGTCTTTGAGAACGTGAATCTCTTCTGCATGCAATCCGATGCAGATGCAGTGCGGATCAAGGAAATTGGGGCCGCGCCTGAAAAGGTGATTGTGACCGGAAATCTCAAATTTGACCAGAAAATATCAATGCCCCAATCTCTTCCCGCACTCATCCCGGCAGGAAAAAAGGTGATCACAGCGGGTAGTACACACCGGGGAGAAGAGGAAGTGCTGCTGGAAATTTTTACCCAGCTCAGAACCAAGTATCCCGGATTGCTGCTCATTCTGGCACCGCGTCATCCTGAACGGTTCGAAGAAGTAGCGGGACTCATCAGCAAGGCGGGCTACGAATGCCAGCGCAGAACGCAATTAAGAGGAACAATCAAGGATGTTCTACTGCTTGACACAATCGGCGAGTTGAGAGCCTTCTACTCAATTTGCGATATTGCCTTTGTAGGCGGAAGCCTCGTCAAAGTGGGAGGGCATAACCTTCTTGAACCCGCAGCCATGAAGAAACCTGTGGTTTTCAGCCGCTACATGTTCAACTTCAAGGAAATATCGGAAGCATTGCTGTCGTCGGGCGGAGGTGTTATGGTGCGGGATAAATGGGATCTCTTCTCTCAATTCGACAAACTTTTGTCCGATAAAGAACTGGCAGCACGCATGGGAGAGCAGGCATTTCAGGTGATCGAAGCGAACTCCGGTGCGGCAAAAAAAACTATTGATGCAATCGGCAGGTTCCTCGTTGCTCAATAAAGCCTTTTTTGAAGATTTGATATACGGAAGAGTCAGTTCTCGTTTCTGGGGGCCTGTGCTGAACGCGCTGTCGAGAGTATACGGGGTACTCATCCGCATACGACAGATGCTTTATGCACGGCGTTTTTTCCAATCCAGAGAACTCCCTATTCCGGTCATCTCCATCGGCAATATTACCCTTGGCGGCACCGGAAAAACTCCGACCGTTATCAGCATCGGAACGCTTCTTCTTCAGGAAGGGAAAAGGCCTGCGGTTATCAGCAGAGGATACGGCAGAAAGAGTGAAAGCGACACGCTGGTTGTGTCCGATGGCCAGACGGTCCTTGTTGATGCGCAGACGGGAGGAGATGAACCGGTTCTCATCGGCACAAAGCTGCCGAATGCTCCCGTCATTGTGGGAAGAAATAGATACCGCGCTGCCCAGGAAGCATTACAATTGTTCAAACCGGATGTGTTGCTGCTCGACGATGGATATCAGCATATGCAGCTGAGAAGAACGCTCGATATCGTACTCGTTGACGCGGAAAATCCTTTCGGAAATAGCAGGTTGTTTCCTGCAGGGATTTTACGTGAGCCGGCATCTGCTCTCAACCGCGCTCATGCCGTATTGATCACCAAGAGTGAACGGACTGAAAATGTGGAGCGGGTAAAAAAAATCATCGCACAACAGACAAAAGCCAGGATTTTTTCTTCACAGTTTGTCCCACTTGATGTGATTGACTGCTGCAGCGGCGAACAGCAGCCCCTGTCTTTTCTGCAGGGTGCCAGCGTGCTTATGCTTGCGGGTATTGCACGGCCAGCATCCTTTAGCGCACTTCTGAAGTCGCTGGGGGCGTCAGTCGTTTCCGAAAACATCTATCCGGATCATTATGCATACCAAAGATCCGATCTTGCCGCCTGCTATAAAAAAGCGATTGCCGACAAGGCCGATATTATCATTACAACAGAAAAAGACGCTATTCGGCTGAAACCGCTTAAACCGGAAGGAATCTATGCTCTCCGGATTGAATTATCGGTCCATGAACGGGAAGAGTGGAACGCATTTCTTCTCGCTCACGCCTGACAGCCGTTACCGCACTGTTTACAACACCTTCGTTGCACAGGGCAAAGGCATATACCATGAACAAGGCAGTATTTCTTGACAGAGATGGAACCATAAATGAGGAAGTGGGATATATCACAGACCTTCATAAGCTTCGGCTGATTCCCGGCGCCGGAGCTGCAATCAGGAAGCTGAATGAGGCCGGTTTCAAAGTTGCCGTGGTTACGAATCAGGCGGGAGTTGCCCGTGGGCACTTTACCGAACCGTTCATTCTGAAAACGCACAAACTTTTTTTAGAGATGCTTCGCGCGGAAGGGGCGCATATCGATGGAATCTATTACTGCCCTCACCATCCTACGATAGGAAACTCCTCTTACACGATCGACTGTGACTGCCGAAAGCCGAAAACGGGAATGATAGATCGGGCGGCACAGGATCTTGATGTTAACGTCAACGCATCGTATATGGTGGGAGACAAGTGGAGTGATATCGAAATGGGTCAGCGCGCAGGTGCCTATACTGTTCTGGTAAGAACCGGTCACGGTTCAAGCGAACAGGATAATGAGAGACCTTCCTCTGTAACAGATCCTGATTTTGTCGCGCATGATCTTGCGGAGGCTGTTGTTTGGATATTGCAGCACCAAACCGTATAGGACGCAAAATGCGATTGACTGCAAAGAAGATACTGGTCATGCGATACAGATTTATCGGCGATACTGTGCTGACCATCCCGTTTCTCCGAAATTTGAGAGCAGCATACCCTGACTCAAAGATAGACCTTATGCTCGAACCTCTTTCCGGACAAGTCATCGAAGGTTGCCCGTATATCGATCGAATCATTCCTTTTGAATTTAAAACGATCCATGCTTACAGTAGTCAGTCTCAACGCAGTAAAGTCGCTGGATACTTGCACTACTGGAAGATTGTGAAAGCTGAACGATATGATGCGGTTTTTGTTCTGAAAAGGTCTCTTTCAAGTGCCCTTCTTGCGCTGGCCGCGGGTATTCCCCGCCGCATCGGCTTTGCGACCGAGGGCCGTGGTTTGGCACTTACGGATCCTGTTCGTTATCGCCAGGACCAGCATGAGGTAGAAAATTTTCTGGATTGCCTGCGCGTTCTTGGCATTACTGTCAAATCCGCTGCTCTGGAACTCTGGCCATCTCAGGCAGGTGATGAGAAGACCCGGACGCTTTTTGACAAGGCTGGATGGAAGAAAGAAGATTTTAAGGTCATAATACACCCGGCAGCTAGTCTTCCTGCCAAACAGTGGCCCCTTGAACGCTTCGCAGAAGTCATGAAGGTTCTCCGGCAGAAATATGACACGCGGTTCATATACACCGGAGCCGCTGGAGACACCACATTCTATAATCAAATCGAGAGACTCGGTCCCTTTGGAGGCCTGAATCTTTGCGGCATCACCACGCTGCGTGAAAATATATCAATCTACCAGTCGGCAAATATTTTTTTTGGTGTTGACTCAGGGCCAATGCACATGGCTGCTGCGGTTGGTGTCTCCGTAGTTGCATTATTCGGTCCTACGGACGAACGAAAATGGGGGCCGTGGGGTGATGGTCATACGGTGATCTCTAAGAGGCTGTCGTGCCATCCATGCAAGCCGCACAAGTGCACCGACAATGAATGTATGAAACAAATAACAGTTGCGGAAGCACTTGCAGCCGTTGAAAAAAAAGCTGTAATATCGCAAGGTAACAGTAGACGGTGTAGAGGGTATCAAGTGATTCGCTAAGAAGAACGGTATGATGCAAGAATTGCCACTATCTGTTATAACACATGATGAAGAATAGGACGTTTCGTCATTTTCACCACTGCAATAGTCCGAAAAATAGATCATTCTGGCGGCACAGCACTATAGAATATATAAAATCAGCATCATCCTGCATGATCAAAAATGATAGACGAGTGTTGCGTAAAAAGAGGAAGCAACATCAAAAGACAGCAATAAGTGACATATGATGGAACAAACGGTTGAAAAAATCCTTGTGATGCGGTATCGTTTTATCGGAGACACATTGCTTACGATTCCTTTCTTGAGGAATTTACGCAGGGCAAAACCTTATGCGTACATTGCATGGATGGTGGCACCCCTGTCGTCCGACGTGGTAAAAAATAATCCGTACGTAGATGAATTGATTTACTGGGACCCGGCAACGATCCATGCTGACAGTAAGGGGGCTCATCGCTCCTTTTTAGCCAAAGTTCGTTTCATAAAAAAATTGCGCGCGATACATTTTGACACCGTTTATGTTCTGAAACGGTCTCTTTCCAGCGCGCTCCTTGGGTTGTTGAGCGGCGCGCCGAAACGAATAGGATTCAACACGGAAGGCAGGGGAATCCTTCTAACGGCCAAAGTACCATATCGCGATGATGTCCACGAAGTGGAAAATTTTTTATCGGTTTTACGGGCTGATGGCGTGCCGGTCACGGATGATTACCTTGAACTCTGGACCCGCCCGGAGGATGACGCCGCGATTGACCAGATACTGGCAGAGGCAGGCCTTGAAGCAGACAGCCCCATTATCGCGCTCCATCCGTTTTCCGCGGTCGTTGAACGTGGATGGCCTCTTCAGAATTTTGCCGAACTTGCAGAGCGCCTTTTCCATTGCGGTTACTCTCCCGTGATTCTCGGCGGAAATAAGGACACTGAGATGTTTAGGAACGCGGCGCACCTTTTTCCGAAGCTAACAATCAGTTTGGTAGGAAAGCTTTCCATTCTTCAGACAGCTTCCCTGCTGAAGAAGGCTTTACTGTTTGTTGGCAATGACAGCGGGATCATGCACTTGGCTGCCTCGGCGGGAACACCGCTTGTGGCGATTTTTGGCCCGCAGTCTCCCCGTAAATTCGGTCCCTGGAGTTCACGAGCCACGATATTGTATAAAAATTTTTCGTGTTCACCCTGCAGACAAAAATTTTTTACTGAATGCACCCCGTCTGCCAGAGCAAGACCAGCGTGCGTGGAAGCGATAACCGTGGATGAAGTTGTACAGGCCTGCACACACAAACTCCCACGTACACGACCATGACTTCCAACTCTGATTGCGTTTGATGCCATTCGGCGCGGCATCTGCAGCATAAATTGCCTAAGAAAGTTAAGAAGTATTGCCATGCACCCGAAAATATCAATCACCATCATTACGTTGAATGAAGAACGGAACATCAGACGTACCCTGGAAAGTGTTGCATGGGCCGATGAAATCATTGTCGTCGACTCCGGTAGCAGCGACAATACTGTTGCGATCTGCCGTGAATACACAGTCAACGTTTTTCTGCAGGGCTGGCTCGGATTTGCGCGACAGAAAAATTTTGCCATTGAAAAGGCGACCGGCGACTGGGTTTTGAGCCTGGATGCGGATGAACCGATAGAGCCTGCGTTGGTGGAAGAAATACATTCTCTTGTTTCGAAAGCGGATTCCTGTGACGGCTACCGGATTCCGAGAAGAACCTTTTTCCTCGGAAGAGAAATCAGGTACGGCGGTTGGTATCCTGACTATAATTTAAGGCTTTTCCGCAGGGGAAAAGGATGCTTTGAGGAACGTGCTGTACATGAGGCAATCCGGGTTCAGGGCAGCGTCGGTACCACAAAGCATGCAATACTGCATTACGCCTACCCAGACCTCGCATCCTATATAGCGTCAATGAATAGGTATTCAACACTTGCCGTGGACGTCATGAAGAAGGAAGGGATTGGTTTTTTCAGGCAGAGCTGGATCAACATTGTTCTCCGCCCGATTCTCACATTTTTCTATAAGTATATTATCAGACTCGGGTTTCTTGACGGAAAACATGGATTGCTCCTGAATATATTTCATGCTTATTATGTTTTTAGCAAATACGCAAAAGCATGGGAGCTAACTTTTCGAAATCATTCTGAAGGGGAAAAATGAATATTCTTTTTGTGAATAATTTCAAAGGAAGGGGAGGAGGAGAAGAGTTTTTACGGGATCTTCTGCCGGGGCTCATAGAGGCAGGCGCAACCGTAGGTCTTGTTTGCCGCCCGAATACCCCTTTGG
Organism: uncultured Nitrospiraceae bacterium; assembly: GCA_964646375.1. Classification (GTDB taxonomy): domain Bacteria; phylum Nitrospirota; class UBA9217; order UBA9217; family UBA9217; genus JBAZLV01. The sequence continues at coordinate 5,938 of CAZYEF010000065.1, forward strand.
TAGAAATGTTTTCAAAATCTAAGGTTGCTGTCCACGCGGTCAACCGATCGGGTCTTGATGCTCTCCTGTCAATCATCAGGATTGCCCGGATTATTCGTAAAAATGAGTATACCGTAATAAGCATTCAACGGGGCCATGATATTCTGCAGTCGTGGACTGCTGCGGTTGCTTCTTTCCGGAAACCTGCTCTGATTTATACAATACAAGTTCCGGAATTTTTAAAGTCACGTTTTCTTCTCCAGCGAATGAACGCTCTCACGACTATCTCACGATATATTGCGAAACAGCTGCATGATTTCGCACCAGCAATTTCAACAAGACTGTCCGTCCTTTATTATGGGATTGATATCAAGAAATTTTCGCGTGCTCATAATACACCCGGGTGGCTGCGGATGCGTTTCAATGTGCGGTCAAGCACCAGGATCATTGCGACAGTCGGTGATCTTTGGAAAAACCAGATAGAATTTTTGGACTCCTTGGCTGTAATCAGACAAACTCTTCCGGACACTTTGTTTGCCCTGGTTGCCGAAAAGTCAGATTCTACGGAGGTACTTCGGTTTAAACGCAAAGCGGATGAACTTGGCTTGTCAGACGCGATATTATGGGTGGGAAGATTGTCAAAAAATGACATATTGCAATTCTATGCCGATGTTGATGTGGCTGTCAGTACTCACAGAAACGAAGGATTCGGAATCTGGGTGTTAGAGGCGCTTGCTATGGGGACACCGGTTGTCTCAGTGAACGCCGGCGGAATCAGAGATTCCCTGGAAAATTGTCCTGCAGGTCTCCTGGTGGACGGCGGTCCAGCAGAAATGTCAGAAGCGATACTGAAAATTCTGTCAGACGACACTCTGCGAAAAAACATGTCATCTGCCGGGCCTCGATGGGTGGAGGAGCGATTCAAAAAAGAGCGTATGATTGATGATTATTACCAATTTTTTAAACGCGTTGAAAAAAAATTATAATCCTGATTCTCTATCACTGGCTATACAGATTTCCTCATGAATATACTTTTAATAATTTCCAAGAATGACAAGTATGGCGCTCAAAGAGTCTTTCTTGAACAGGTAATAGCACTTCACCAGATGAAACACTCCTTGATTGTTGTGGGACGCGGAGACAAGGGGTATATCCCTGAAGGCGTTCAGGCTTTGGGCCTGCCGTATTACGGCATACCGATGAAAGGTCTGAAGGATCTGCTGTATTTGCGCAGTCTCGTAAAACAAAACAATATCGATATCATTCATACCGCGCTTGACAGGGCTGATTACTTTGGAGTTATTCTCTCACGCCTGACAAGTGTGCCGGTCGTCAGTACCATGAATGTACGAAGGTATCACATAGGGTATCGTTTCGCTGACAGAGTGGTCACTGTATCGAACAAACAGAAAGCTCTCTTGCTTAAAAATGGCGTGCCGGACGAAAAAATAAGGGTAATAAGACCGGGAATTGATGTGGAACGGTATTCAAATCCTGTTTCGGAAAAACAGGAATACTGGAAACGGAAGCTTAATGCCGACCTGTACAGCATTGTTTTCTGCCACATATCGAGCATAATACCACAGAAAAACCATGTGATCTCAATTGAGCTTACAGGAAAATGCAAAAAGAACGGAGAAAACCCGCTTCTGATTATTGCTGGAGATCCTGTGCAAGGTGATTATTATGATTCCCTCATCAGTAAAATTACCGACAATGGGCTGGGGAAAAATGTTTATTTTACCGGATGGACGTCAGATCTCCCGGAGTTGCTTTCCTTGAGTCACTTTACGCTGCTTCCATCTGTTCACGAGGCATTCGGAATGGTGTTGCTGGAAGGGATGGCGGCCGGAACTCCCATTATCGCGAGAGAAGATGAGGGGGGAGCTGAATTGATTGAGGAGTATGGTACTGGTTTTCTTTATAGCCCGGCCCCCGGCGTACCGGCATTAGCGGAGCGGTTGCTGTCTCTCTGGCATGACCGCCCGTCTTATGGGGCACTCTCGGATCGGTGCAGAGAAATTGCAAAGCGGGAATTTACAACTGAACAGTTCGGAAAGCGACTCGATGACATGTACACTTCTCTTCTTTCCGGTTCTTATTAGGGCAAAAATCGTACCAATAGCTGCGAGAATGCTACCGAGCGGATAATTATCAACTTTACAATTACTTGAAAAAAATGTAATCTGCCAATTAAGCCTTTCATCTAGCTGATGCTGAACAATGCTGCATGATATGTGCGGAGAGGCTGTCAGGAGTGGTGATATGAAAGTTGTGATTTTAGCTGGCGGGCTTGGTACGCGAATCAGCGAAGAAACAGTTGTGCGCCCCAAACCTATGGTTGAGATTGGGGGCAAGCCGATTCTTTGGCATATCATGAAGATATATTCACACTTTGGTTTTCATGAGTTTGTTATCTGCCTCGGGTTCAAAGGCTACATGATAAAAGAGTATTTTTCGAATTATTTTTTGCACATGAGCGACATCACGTTTGACATGAGCAAAAACTCCATGCAGGTGCATCAACAGTACGCCGAACCCTGGAAAGTAACGCTTGTGGATACGGGCGAAGAAACGATGACTGGTGGCAGATTGAAACGGGTTGTCGACTATCTTGGTAAAGAAACATTTATGATGACATACGGCGATGGCGTCGGGAATGTGAATTTGCAGGATTTGTTGGCATTCCACAAAAAACACGGCAGGCATGCGACGATGACATCGGTTCAGCCGTCTGGAAGATTTGGAGCAATGAATATAGACGGAGGCAGTGCTGTGGTCTCTTTTCAGGAAAAACCGAAAGGCGATGGTTCCTGGATCAATGGAGGCTTCTTTATTCTTGAGCCGCAAGTAATCGATTACATAAAATCCGATGAAACTATTTGGGAACGCGAACCTCTAGAGAATCTGGTAAAAGGCCATCAGCTAATGGCTTATAAACACAATGGATTCTGGCAGCCTATGGATACGCTCAGAGATAAGAACCAACTCGAAAATTTGTGGAAATCTGGCAACGCACCGTGGAAGGTATGGTGATACTCATTAATATATGCATACACGGCCGGATAGCTGAATTGTTTTTGTAACGATATTGTTTTCTAATTGTTTTAAGTCCAAAAAAGATTTTTTTTGAAATATAAAAGCTTAATAATAGGTATGCCAATGAAAGATAATGTTCTGAATCTCAGGACTTTAAAAAAGTCTTTAGAAAGTTTTTTTAAAGGTAAACGCGTCTTTATTACCGGGCATACTGGTTTTAAAGGCTCATGGCTTTGTCTGTGGCTGTCCGCGCTTGGTGCGGAGGTTAGCGGTTATGCCTTGAATCCGCCGACAAATCCAAGTTTGTTCGAGCTTGCCGACGTTGGGAAACTTGTCCGCTCAACAATCGGCGATGTGAGAGACAGTGCAACATTAACAAAAGCGATGCTGGCTGCCCGACCTGAGATCGTTATTCATATGGCGGCACAACCGCTTGTGCGGGATTCCTACAAAATACCCGTAGAGACGTATTCCATCAATGTCATGGGTACGGTAAATCTGTTTGAAACCGTGCGGCGGTGCAATACAGTAAGGGCAGTTTTGAATGTAACAACAGATAAATGTTATGAGAATAAAGAATGGGTGTGGGGTTATCGAGAGGGCGAACCGCTTGGAGGGTACGATCCCTACTCAAACAGCAAGGCCTGTTCGGAACTGGTGACATCGGCTTACCGGAACTCTTATTTTAATTCAAAAGACTATGCATCTCACGGGGTGGGGATCGCGTCTGCCAGAGCGGGAAACGTTATCGGTGGTGGAGACTGGGCCACAGACAGATTGGTGCCCGATTGCATCAGAGCTCTTTTGAAAAAAGAAAAAATTTTAATCAGAAATCCTCAAGCGATTCGTCCATGGCAGCATGTGCTTGAACCATTGAGCGGATATCTTATATTGATACAAAAATTATATGAAGAGGGGCCACACTATGCAAAAGCGTGGAACTTTGGCCCTGATGATTCTGACGCGAAGCCGGTCGAATGGCTGGTTAGGCGTTTGTGTGCGGCATGGGGTGAAGGAGCTTCCTATACGATTGATGCTGCAGCACATCCACATGAAGCTCATTATCTGAAGCTTGATTGTTCCCAGGCAAAAGATGAACTAGGCTGGTATCCCAGATGGAATTTAGAAAAGGCAATAAACACCATTCTTGAGTGGACGCAGGCATATCGAAATAATAACGATGTAAAGAGCATTTGTTTAGGGCAAATTGAAACATATCTTACTGATGAGGACACTGCATGAATTGCAGATTTTGCAACAAAGAAAATATTTTCAAGTTTCTTGAGCTCGGAACCATGGCATTGGCAAACAGTTTTCTTACTGATCAGGAGTTAGCGTCCGGAGCAGAAGGCACCTATCCCTTGGATGTCTATTTTTGCGAGCGATGTGGTTTAGTTCAGATTGGCCATGTAGTGGCACCCGATGCGCTTTTTAAGGAGTATATATATTTTTCTGCCACCTCTGATCTGGTTCATAAGCATGCTGACTATCTGGCCAAAAGTTTTCAGAGACGTTTTGGCCTGACGGAGAATTCGCGAGTTGTTGAAATCGCTAGCAATGACGGGACGGTATTGCAGTATTTTAAAAAAATCGGTCTAAAAACTCTTGGTGTAGAGCCGGCCAAGAACATCGCAGCGGTGGCTGAAAAGTCTGGTATTGAAACAATTAATGATTTTTTCAACGAGGCAACATCACATCGGATAAAAAATAAGTATGGAACTGCCGATGTTATCCTTGCCCGTCATGTATTTGCTCATGTTCCTGAAATTCCAGGATTTGTCAAAGGATTAAAAAAACTTTTAAACGATCAGGGTGTAATTGCCATCGAGGCACCTTATCTGGTCGATTTTGTCGAAAAAACAGAATTTGATACGATTTATCATGAGCACTATTCATACCTGTCAATGCGTGCCATGTCCTACCTGTTCAATCTCTACAAGATGGAAATTTTCGATGCTGAAAGGGTGGCTATCCATGGGGGATCTATTATTTATTTTATTGGGAACAAGGGAAAACATAAAATTGCTATAAACGTACCGGATTTAATGCGGTTAGAGCTTGAAAAGAAGCTTGATCAAAAAGAAACCTATTGCGCTTTTGCAAAACGGACGTCATTGATTAAAACAGACTTGACTGACTTATTAAAAAAAATCAAAACAGCAGGAAAACGAATTGCCGCTTACGGTGCTCCGGCCAAAGGCAACACCTTACTTAATTATTGCGGTATTACGCGGGATATTGTTGAATATACAGTTGATAAAAGCCCTTATAAGCAAAATCTTTTTACGCCGGGCGCTCATCTGCCGGTGTTTCATCCTGATAAGCTTGCTCAAGACATGCCGGATTTTGTATTGTTGCTGGCATGGAATTTTGCAGAAGAAATTTTCGAGCAGCAGAAAGAATATCGAGCAAAGGGCGGCAAGTTTATTCTGCCAATTCCTGAAGTCAGGATTGTCTCATGATTTTCACAGAGACAATTCTGAAAGGTTCTTATCTTATTGATATGGAGCCGATTGAAGATGAAAGGGGATTTTTTTCACGAAGCTTTTGTTTAAAAGAATTTTCTTCTCATGGATTGGAGACGAACATCGCGCAGTGCAATGTCTCTTTTAACAAAAAGAAGGGTACCTTGCGTGGTATGCATTTTCAATCAGCTCCGAAAGCTGAGGCAAAACTGGTGCGTTGTACCCGTGGGGCGATATATGATGTTATCATTGATTTGCGACCTCAGTCGATCACATACTGCAAATGGGCGGCATTTGATTTAACCGCTCAAAATTACAAGGGGCTTTACATACCGGAAGGGTTTGCCCACGGTTTTCAAACGATGGAAGACAATTCCGAAGTTTTTTATCAGATGTTTGAATTCTATGCGCCGAATTATGCTATGGGTATAAGATGGGATGACCCGCTTTTCGGCATCACTTGGCCACTCAGCAACCCTATTATGTCCGAAAAAGACCAGATATATCCTTTTTTAAAAAAAATGTCTGTATGAAGATTCTACTTATTGGCAAGACCGGACAACTTGGCGGCGATATACTGAAGAACGGTGTAAAACACGAAATTTACGCTCCAGAACGATCCGTGCTGGATATTGAATCGAAAGATGAAATCGAGAAAGCAATCAAAGCATACAAACCATCAGTGGTAATAAATACCGCTGCATTTCATAATGTTCCGCTCTGCGAAACAGAGCATGGCAAGGCCTTTCGCATAAACTGCATTGCTGTCAGGGATATTGCCCTTGTCTGCAAGAAAATGGGGGCGCGATTCGTAACTTTCAGTTCGGATTATGTCTTTGGTGGCGAAAAACAAATTCCTTATCAAGAATCCGATCAACCCGCCCCTTTGCAAGTGTATGGTATCTCTCGAGTCGCCGGGGAGTATGCCGCACTTGCAACCGCGCATGATATCACCACTATTATCAGAACCTGCGGACTCTATGGCACGTCCGGGGCGCGATCTAAGGGAGGCAATTTCGTCGACAAGCGAATTCAGGATGCAAGTGAGCATTCTTCTCTTGAAATGGGTTGCGAGCAAATAGCCTGTCCAACATATACGGATGATCTCAGCAGGATGGTATTACGCCTGATCGAACATCCTCAGGCACAGTCTGGAATTTATCATCTGGTTAATGAAGGAGAATGCAGTTGGTATAAATTTACTAAGGCTATTTACGAGATCATGCATATTCATGTCGAGGTCAAACCGGTCGACAGGCAGGGAATGAGCGGTGCAATGAGGCGGCCTCTTTACTCTGTTTTGAAAAATACAAAAGCTAGAGCCTTGGGAATAACACTTCCGCCCTGGCAGGATGCACTGGAGAGGTATTTAAAAGAAAAATATAGGTAGTCAGTATTCTCTAGCTAATGGCAGACAATGGTTGGCAGTCTGCAATCAAACGAGGTTTACAAAGATTATTTCAGACGCACCTTTTCTTGCGGAAAATTAAAGATAATTTTTTATCAGCAGACTTCGATTTCAGCCCTGCACGTTGAATGTATACAGGGAATGAATTGGAAAGGATTGTTATGGAGATTTTTTGTCCACTTTGCCAAAATAAGTCACAAATCTATTTGCGTACCATGGACTACAATAGAAAAATATCTCAGGAAGTATTTAGTTACAATTTTTGTCCGTCGTGCAAGTTGATCTTTTTATCGCCGATTCCAAAAGAATTGGGCAGATATTATACTGCCGAGTATTACCCTGTACCTCGATCATATGAGCAACTGGAAAAAGAAGCACAGCAGGATCGTTACAAAATTACAATTATTCGGCAATTTGTTTCAAAAGGCAGATTGCTGGAGATCGGTCCATCTTATGGTAAGTTCGCATTGCTGGCTAAACAGGCTGGTTTTGAGGTAGAAGCACTCGAACGTGACAAAAGCTGCTGCAATTTTTTACAGGATATCATCGGAATAAAAGCGATACATAGTGATAATCCGGAGGAAAGTCTTCGTAATGCCAAACCATATGATGTAATTGTGCTTTGGCATGTTCTCGAACATTTGCCAAATCCATGGAGAACGCTTGAAATACTAGCGGAAAAATTGCGGCCGGGGAGTTTTTTGATAATTGCAACACCAAATCCCGATGCAATCCAGTTTAAAACTCTCGGACGTTTTTGGACGCATATTGACGCGCCACGTCATCTTTCATTAGTTCCTTTATCGCTTCTTCAGGAACGGGCGCGATTACTTGGACTCAAGGCAGTATTCTCCACAACATCCGATGATGGTGGGTTGCTGTTGAATGCTGTAGGGTGGAAAGACTCTTTTGCCAATATGGGCAGCCGCGGTTTTTTCAGAAAAAGATTACGTTCCGTGGGGAGACTTATGAGTGTGGTTGCAGCACCCATAGAAAGAATCAATGGTTTAGGCGCAGCGTATACGACTGTATTTCAAAAAGAAAAATAAAAACGAGCAGCGCCCAATTGACATTTTTGAATCACAAGGCGCACTCTTTCAACAACCAGGGAAACCTATGAATCCAAAAGTTAGCATCTGTATGCCTAATTACAATTTTGCCCCATACGTTTCAGAGGCAATAGAATCAGTGCTGAAGCAAAGTTATGCTGATTTTGAATTCATCATCGTCGATAATTGTTCTATCGACAATTCCGCGGATATCATTCGACAATACGCTGAAAAAGATAGGAGAATCAAGTTTACTATAAACGACCATAATGTTGGAATGATTAATAATCTGAATTTATGTTTGCAATATGCTGAGGGCACTTATGTTAAGTACCTTCTCAGTGACGACCTGTTGGCCTCACCACGAGCACTGGAAAAAATGGTAGCAGTGCTGGAGGCTGACAAAGAGATATCACTTGTCGCGACCGCAAGAAATGTTATAGATGATCGGTCGATCATCAGGCAAGTCTTGTCGGAATATAGGGGAAATGATCGCTATGCTGGCACTGATATCATACAAGAGTGTCTGCTTGAACAAAAGAATAGAATCGGAGAACCATCTGCTGTAATGTTCAGGAAAAAAGATGCAACGCGTGGTTTC
>CAZYEF010000066.1:0-14206 GCA_964646375.1 uncultured Nitrospiraceae bacterium
CGCCCCAGCCGGAGATTTCGAAAAAAAACCCAATCCCTCTCCAGCATTAAGAGCCATTCGCTACTGCCTGCACACACGCCAGTTGTTCAAGACACAGCTTCGCGGAATTCTGCGCGCAACCGGCCATGGGAATATCAAGTTGTTGCTTCCTATGATATCGTCTCTGCCGGAATTGCTTGATGCAAAAAGTCTCATTGAAGAAGTAAAAAATGAGTTTCGCTCTGCAAGGCAGTCCTTCAATGAAAATATGGATATCGGCGTGATGATTGAGGTGCCTTCTGCCGCGCTGATCTCCGATGTCCTTGCCCGAGAAGTTTCTTTTTTCAGTGTCGGCACCAACGATCTGATACAGTATACACTTGCAATCGACCGTCAGAACGAACACGTTGCGTATATGTACGAACCGCTTGACCCGGCCGTTCTCCGCCTTCTCCAGCGCGTGTCAGATGCGGCACATCATGAAAACATTCGGCTTGCGATGTGCGGAGAAATGGCTGGCGATCCACTTTACGCAGCCATCCTTATCGGCATGGGGTTTGAATATTTGAGTATGAACGTCACCTCCATTTCCTGGATAAAGAAAGTCATCAGGTCAGTGCGGATGCAGGATGCGGTTGAGCTTGCCTCGCTTGTTATGCAGCAGCCTACGGCAATGCTTGCAAGAAAAGCAGCGGAAACTTTCATGGAAGAGCGTTTTCCCGATCTCGCGGCCGAACTGTAACCCGCTGCGTGGCAGAAACTGACCTGCACTTCAAATACTGGTACCAGAAATACCGTATCGTGAATTTTCAAACAGCATTTACAATGTTTAAGGAGGGCATAAAATGAAACTACAACCATTGCATGACTGGGCCGTAATCCGGCAGTTCGCCGCTGAGGAAATGACTGCGAGCGGGCTGTACATTCCAGACATGGCGAAGGAAAAATCGCATGAAGGGGTTGTTGTAGCCATCGGGCCGGGCGCTTATGAAGAGGAAAAACGCTCAGAGAAAAAAGACAAAAACAAGGAACGACGCTTCATACCGACCACAATCAAACCTGGTGATCTGGTCATTTACGAGCGGTATGCCGGCCGTGCGCATACAATAGATAATGATGAACTGGTGCTCGTTCGAGAACGCGACATTCTGGGCGTCCTTCTTGAAAGACCAATAAAAACGAGCGAACAGAAGAAACCATTGCAGATACCGGCAACAACATCTTCACAGCAATCAACGGCTTCAATTCTCAAACGTCCGGTTTTTCCTCTTGCAAAAACGTCTGGTCGCACGGCAACGCAGAAAACTGCTGAAAGTACCGTCGGAAAAACAGAAAAAAAACCGGCAAAAAAGAAAACGGCTAAGAAAACAGCTAAAAAAACCGTAAAACCTGCCGCAAAGAAATCAAAGCCGGGTTCAGCCAGGTCCGGCAAAACGAATAAGAAACGCTGAATTGCAGATCAGAGATTTCTCCTCACTCTCTATGAATCAAATCACCGAAGAGACCTTTGAACAAACTCTGCGCTTTTTTATCCGCTCTGAACAGATTGATCTGCGTGGCATTTCCTTCATTGATCCATACGGCATGCTCGGGCTTCTCGAAATAGGGGAGCTCTGCATGCTTGAGGATGTACGAAAAACCATAATCCTTCCGGAATCCCTGGAAGTCTGTTCGTATCTTGACCGGATGGGTTTCTTTGCATTCGCCCGCAGATACTTCACTCTTGCACACGCTACCGTGGAGATTGCCGGAACAAATCAACGGAGCGCAGATTCCGACGTATTGCTGGAAATCACACCAGTCGAAAAAACAAATGATATTCATTTTATCGTAGGGAGAGTACGAGAACGTGCACAGTCCATTCTTGCCAGGCATTTACGATATGACGAACGAGCAATCAACGGCTTTATCGTTGCTCTTTCAGAAATATGCCAGAATATCATCGAACACAGCGAGAACAGGGGCTTCGTCGGCATCCAGAAATATCGCTATCAACGCATAAACAGGAATATCGTGAAAATCGCCGTCATGGACGTGGGAATCGGTTTTCGAAAGTCTCTCTCCAGCAGATTCAAGATAGATAATGATCTCGAAGCAATTGAGAAGGCGCTTCTGCAAGGAAACTCACGCTACAGTGATGAAGGAAGGGGACAAGGACTTCCAGCGGCCCTGCGTTTCATAAAGCAATGGAACGGTGGACTTTCTATACGTTCCGGCAGGGCAAAACGTTCAATACTTCCCAGATGGATTCATGGCAGGGAACAAGAACGTGGCCTCACTTTTTTCCCTGGTTCTCAGATCAATATCAGCCTTCCTGAAATCATTTATAAAACAACGACTTAAATTATAATTCCTGAGGTATGGAATCCTCCGGTTTTTGTCTGGGCAGAAGAACAGAAATCTCGGAAGCTCTCTTTATTCGAGACGGCCTCCGAATCCTGCCGGAAGTTTTCTACTCCTTACTTATGCTTGAGTAGCTTTATTCGAATAATTAAATTATTGATATTATTACTTGACAAAACGACATAATTATGGTTCAATTGATTCAATTGAATATAATTCGACAAAGCCTAATATTTTTATGCTTTTCGCGGAATTAATACAGGACGCTCTATAAATGATCAGGTATAACCTTCAAAAAATCATGACGGAAGAACTCAATAATAATTCAAAAAATCTCGTAACGAGGCCATCAGGTCAGGCAATTCGTGAGCGGATTGAACGGGACCTGGCAAATGAGCCCGAAGGCTCAGTAATTGCTCTTGTATTTGACGAAATTGGAGTCATTGATTATTCCTGCGCCGATGAAATTGTGGCCAAGCTTGTGTCACGACTGCTGAGTGGTGAATATGGCAATAAGTATATCATTCTTTCCGGGTTGACTGAAAATCAGAAGGAAAACATTGATGTAGCACTGGAACGCAAAAACTTGTCAGTTATATCCGAATTAAAAAATGGCCAGCGGGTCGTTCTGGGCAGCCTTAATAACTATCTTAGAGACACACTGGAATTCATAATAAAGAAGAAAAAAGTGACCTCCAAGGATCTTTCGGAAGCAAAAAAACTTGAATCCAACACGAGCGGCACACGGCTGTTGAACCTCTCAAAGAAACGACTCGTAAAACGTATGGAGGAAACACGAAGTGACGGAAATATCTGGGTATATGAAACATTATAGTATTCCTTGATTTTATTATCCGCTCATTCCATGCGCGGCGCTTATTTCGTTGACTCATGTCGTATTGCGATGATAAAATACAAAATCATTTGATTCTATGCAGATACGACCGTTAAAAAATTCTCTTATTTTGCTGGTTGCGGAAGGGTTTTATTCCGGAAAATCCCCAATCGCATCAGGGACCGCAGGGACGGTCGTAGGCGTTTTTTTGTATTACTTTTTCAGCAGCTTGACAGCGGTCTGGTATCTAATCGTTTGTATAGTGATTGCTGTTATTGGACTTTGGTTGGCGGGCGAGGCTGAGAAACTGCTGGGAAAGAAGGATGCACCATCTATTGTTATTGATGAAATTACCGGCTACCTCGTATCCATGACACTGATTCCTGTGTCCTGGGGTTATATGGCTGCAGGTTTTATTCTGTTCCGTTTTTTTGATATTGTAAAGCCATGGCCGCTTCAACGAATTCAAAATCTCCACGGTGGCGTGGGGGTAATGCTCGATGACATCGGTGCGGCAGTTTATACAAACATTATTTTACAGATATCATATTCATACTACAAAAGCATTAGCTTGTGATAAAAACGAAACGAGTCTTATGACAGGATTGCATTATGCGTGCTGAAATCATAGCTACAGGGTCAGAACTGCTATCCGGAGGGATCCAGGAAACCAACTCCGTGTACCTGGCGGAAGAACTTATGCTCCTGGGTCTTGAAACGGCCTTCAAGACAATCGTGGGTGACAATGAAAAGGACATGGAAGAGGCCCTGCAAAGAGCGTTGGGCCGTACGGACGCAGTGATCATTACCGGCGGACTTGGCCCGACGGAAGATGATATCACACGCAAAGTAGTATCAAAAATTACGAAAAAACGCCTTATCTTGCACGAAGACGCTCTTAAAGATATCCGCTCGCGTTTTGCCAAGAGAGGGCGGGAATATCTGAATACGAATGACCGCCAAGCGCTCATCCCCGTAGGAGCAAAACTCATCCGTAATTCCAGGGGAACAGCCCCTGGTTTTTTGATAGCTGAAGAAGGAGTTTTTATAGCGGTTCTTCCAGGTGTGCCTTTCGAAATGCAGACAATGTTTAGTGAAGAACTAAAACCGGTTCTCCAGGCCCGTTTTGGAGGCAGGATTATCATCCGGAAAAGAGTTCTGCGCACATGCAGCATGTTCGAGTCTGCAATCAATCAGTCCATTGAGAGCATCCTTCGGCTCGACCAACCAACTGTTGGTCTGTCCGCAAGAGCAACGGGCGTAGATATTCGCATCGTCGCGCGCGGAACCAGTGCGGATCTGGTGCAAACGATGATAGATAAAACCGAGACCGCCATCAGAGAAAAGCTTGGCGACATAATATATGGCGTGGACGGCATGGAACTGGAAGAAATAGTCGGCGCGCTCTTAAAACAACGCAGGCTGAAGCTTGCCGTAGCGGAATCCTGCACAGCAGGTTTGATCAGCAGGCGAATCACGAACATTGCGGGAAGTTCCGAATATTTTGACCGTGGAGCCATAGTTTACAGCAACCGATCAAAAACTGAAATGCTTGATGTCCCAATGGAATTGATCGAGCAACACGGTGCAGTAAGTGCAGAAGTTGCTGCTGCCATGGCAAAAGGCATTCGTGAAGCGGCGAATACAGATCTTGGGTTGTCCGTCACCGGCATCGCTGGACCGGACGGTGGAACCGATAAAAAACCTGTGGGCCTTGTTTATACCGCCCTTGCTTCTGCTCAGGGTATAAAAACGGCAGAGCAGCGTTTTCTTGGAAACCGAGAGCAGGTCAGGATACACGCTTCGCAAATGGCGCTGGATATGGTGAGAAGACATCTCATCGGATACTGAGAAGAAACCATACAACAGCGTCGTTATTCCACCGGAAATCCGTAATCACTATGCGCATTTTCATTGCCGTAGAAATACCCGAGGAAATTATAAGGATACTGCAGGAACTCCAGGATATGTTTAAGCAGTCCGGCGTGAAAGCAGCCTGGACCAAACCTGAAGGTTTTCATCTGACACTACACTTTTTCGGAGAAGTGGCACAGCCCAAAATACCGGAAATTATGACGACACTTACCAGCATGGTAAAAAACACGTCTGCTTTTCAGCTTTCCTTTTCCGATGCGGGAGCTTTCCCGAATGTCAAGAATGCGCGTGTTGTCTGGATAGGAGTGTCTGGAGAAACAGACAAACTTTTGAACCTGCAATCATCCGTGGAATCTTCAATAGTCGGACTTGGATTTAAACGGGAGAACAGGCCGTTTGTTCCCCATCTTACGCTCGGCCGGATAAAAAACATCCAGTCGCGGGAGGAATGGCTCAACGGTTTCAACCGTGTTCAACATTTTAAAACACAAAATTTTTTCGTCCGGACCGTCCACCTGATGAAAAGTGATCTCAAGCCTTCCGGAGCGGTTTATACTGAAATTGGCAGTGTGGATTTACTGTAACACGTATGTATTCAATTCTGAACGAGCTGGACTGGACAGCCGCGCAGCGGCGAAAGGAGAGGAAGCATGGCTGATAAGGAGAAGTTAAAAGCATTAGAATTGGCGGTTGGGCAGATCGAAAAACAATTCGGCAAAGGTTCCATCATGCGGTTGGGAAAAGAAGAAATTCCCGCCGGAATTCCCGCCATTTCCAGCGGGTCGCTGGGGCTGGACATCGCCTTGGGCGTGGGCGGCGTACCGCGCGGAAGAATCATTGAAATCTACGGACCTGAATCCTCCGGGAAGACTACGCTTGCTCTTCACATCATAGCAGAGGCGCAAAAAGCCGGCGGCCAGGCCGCTTTCATTGATGCGGAACACGCGCTTGACGTGACGTATGCACGAAAGCTTGGTGTCCGGACCGACGATCTTCTTATCTCCCAGCCTGATACCGGTGAACAGGCTCTTGAGATCACAGAAACCCTTGTGCGCAGCGGCGCAATTGATGTTATTATCGTTGACTCCGTTGCCGCGCTTACACCGAGGGCCGAGATAGAAGGGGAGATGGGCGATGCACATATGGGACTCCAAGCGCGGCTCATGAGCCAGGCGCTTCGGAAACTTACCGGAGCCATCAGTAAATCGAACACAACACTCATTTTCATAAACCAGATTCGCATGAAAATCGGCGTCATGTTCGGCAATCCGGAAACAACAACTGGCGGGAATGCTCTTAAGTTTTACTCATCCGTCCGGCTGGATATCCGCAAAATATCTGCCATCAAAGAAGGGGATGATGTGACCGGCGGCAGGGTGAAAGTGAAAGTGGTCAAAAACAAGATCGCACCGCCATTTCGTGCGGCTGAATTTGATATAATGTTCAACGAAGGTATTTCAAAGCTCGGTGAAATTATTGATATGGGCGTCGAAAAGAATATTGTGGAGAAGAGCGGAGCCTGGTTCTCTTATGCAGGGACAAGGATCGGTCAAGGCCGGGAAAATGTTAAACAATTTCTTCGCGAACATCCGGATATGGCTGCGGAGATTGAGCTTAAGGTTCGGCAATCCGCCGGTCTGCCGGCAGGAAACAATTCTTCCGCAGCAGTGACTGCGACGCCAGCGGCGGAAAAGGAGTCTGCGTCAGGCGCAAGCTCTTCCGGTCCGGGAACAAGGACAGCAAAAGGACAAAAAGCCGATAAAAATACGGAGGCTTAAATGAATCTGAATGAACTTCTTAAGATAACATTCGAAAGACGTGCTTCTGATTTGCATCTTAAGGTCGGTGTTCCTCCTGTTCTCAGAATAGACGGAAGACTTACGCCGCTTGACACGGAAAAGCGCACTACTCAGGAAGACGTGCTTGCTGTTGCTATGGGAATTATGAATCCGGCGCAGAAGGCCAAATTCAAGGAAAAAAACGAACTCGACATGGCGTATGCCGTGCCCGGCCTGGGCCGCTTCCGGGTAAATGTTTTTCAGCAGCGCGGCAGTGTCGGCATGGTGTTTCGACAGGTTCCGGCAAAAATACTCGGCTTTGAAGACCTTATGCTGCCCGCCGTTCTTCAAAAAGCCGCTGCCGAACAGCGCGGCCTAATCCTGGTGACCGGCACAACGGGAAGCGGAAAATCAACTACGCTGGCTGCAATGATTGACTATATCAATACCAGCAGAACCGCCAATATTGTAACCATTGAAGACCCCATAGAATTTCTTCACCGCGACAAGAAAAGCATAGTAAACCAGCGAGAAATAGGTTCTGATACGTTCAGTTTCAGCGATGCGCTGCGGAGTGCGCTTCGACAGGACCCGGATGTTATTCTTGTCGGAGAAATGCGTGATTTTGAGACCATTTCAACTGCGCTGACCGCAGCGGAAACCGGCCACCTGGTTCTCTCCACGCTGCATACGCTCGATGCGGCTGAAACAATCAACCGTATTATCACGGTGTTTCCTCCCTACCAGCAAAAACAAGTAAGAATGCAGCTTGCGTCAGTAATCAGGGCTATCGTTTCACAACGACTTGTCGCAAGAGCCGACGGCAACGGCCGTGTGCCGGCAGTTGAAGTCATGCTGGGGACCTTGTCTGTTCGTGAAGCGATCATTGATGACGCAAAAACACGCCAGATTCCCACCATCATTGGATCGGGACATCTTCATTATGGAATGCAGACCTTCGACCAGTCTCTCCTGATGCTCTATAAAAAAGGGCTGATCACGTATGAAGAAGCGATACTGACGGCAAGCAATCCCGATGATTTCGCCTTGAAAGTAAAAGGAGTTCAATCCACCAGCGATCTTGTCATGGAGGAGGATGAACGCAGAAAAACTACGGGGAAGACAGGAGGAACTCAACCCACCGGCCTTGCACCCAAGCCTTCACATCACCAGGATGAAGCGAGAGAATACAAAACCCCTTCAAACGACAGCGAGTTCAAAATAGATCGTTTTGGCGACAAGTGACCAGGGAGAGAATCAAGGCCGGCCCCCTTGCAGACGGTCAAAAGGAATTTTCGAGGGCAAAAGAAACCGCGTATCGTTTACTTACGTATCGTGCAAGAAGTCGCAAGGAACTGGAAACAAAACTACTGGAGAAACAATTCAGTCTGGACACTGTTCGGGACGTGCTCGAAGAACTGGTGCGCTTCGGATATATCAATGATGAAGCATTCGCGTTGCAGTGGTCTTCATCCCGATTCAGATCGCGCGGCTTTGGTGAACGGAGGATACGGCAAGAGCTCAGACAGAAGGGAATCAATCCCGACCTCATCAACAGCACATTGTCCGCAGTTTTGTCTCAAGAGATGCAATTTCGAACAGCACTCATGTACGCGGACAAAAAACTCGATACTCTTAAAAATACTGATCGGGAAGCGCGCCGCAGACGAGTGGCGGCTTTTCTCGAACGAAAAGGTTTTACCGGCGATATTATCAGCCAGATAGTTAAAAAAATAGAATCATGACTGACCGTTGAATCATATATTTCATTTTTCAAGGAGTTGAACTTGAAAGCAAACGATTTGCGAAAAATGTTTCTTGATTACTTTGCACAACACGGCCATAAAGTCGTACCCAGTTCCTCACTCGTTCCCAAAAACGACCCCACGCTTCTTTTTACCAATGCCGGAATGGTGCAATTCAAAAGCGTGTTTCTTGGCGAAGAAATACGCGACTACAACCGGGCGACAACAAGCCAGAAATGTGTCCGTGCCGGCGGTAAACATAATGACCTGGAGAACGTCGGCCATACCGCCCGTCATCATACTTTTTTTGAAATGCTTGGCAACTTTTCGTTTGGCAATTATTTCAAGAAGGACGCCATTAACTATGCATGGAATTTTCTTACTATGGCTGTCAAGCTTCCCAAGGAAAAACTATGGGTGACGATTTACAAGGACGATGACGAAGCCTTTAAGCTCTGGCAGGATGTAGCGCTGGTTCCAGAAAATCGGATTGTTCGACTCGGCGAGAAAGACAACTTCTGGCAGATGGGTGATACGGGGCCCTGCGGTCCGTGTTCTGAAATTATTATTGACCAGGGACCGGAAGTAGGGTGCAAAAAACATGACTGCGCCGTGGGTTGCGACTGCGACCGGTATCTCGAAATATGGAACCTTGTGTTTATGCAGTATAATCGTGACGCGACCGGAAAGCTGACCCCGCTGCCGAAACCAAGCATTGATACGGGGTTGGGCCTTGAGCGTCTTGCGGCAGTCGTACAGGGCGTGCGCAGCAACTTTGAAACGGATTTGTTTCAACCAATCATCAAACAGATTGCCTCGCTGGCCGGCGTCCCGTATCACAAGGATGAGCAGGCTGACATCTCGTACCAGGTCATAGCCGACCACTTGCGCTCCATGACATTTCTCATTTCCGACGGCGTGCTGCCTTCCAACGAAGGCAGAGGATATGTTTTGCGGCGAATTATCCGCCGTGCAATCCGCTATGGAAAACTTATCGGAATCAATGCATCGTTTCTCTATAAATTGACCGGTGCAGTGGTTGACGAAATGCGGCAGGCGTACCCTGAACTTGTTGATTCCAGAGAACATGTGGCAAAAGTGGTCCTACTTGAAGAGGAGCGTTTTGCAACAACACTGGATTCCGGTCTCGCCCTTCTGAATGAAACAGTCGAAAAGCTCAAGAGTTCGGGCGAAAAAGTGATACCGGGTGCCTTGCTGTTTAAGCTGTACGATACGTTTGGTTTTCCACTCGACCTTGTTGCGGATATGGCTCGAGACCAGCACCTGACGCTTGATGAAGAAGGATACCGCCGGGCCATGCAGGAGCAGCGGGAAAAGGCGCGTGCGGCCTGGACCGGCACGGGTGATGAAAAAGTAAGCCCACTCTACAAGGAACTTGCGTCCAGCATCAGTAAAACATCCTTCCTTGGTTACGACACGCTTGAAGAAAGTACGGAAGTCGCGGCAATTATCAAAGATAATACCAGCGTCCTTTCTGCTCAGGAGGGCGATGAAGTAGAAATCATCCTTCATCAGTCTCCCTTCTATGCAGCCTCCGGCGGTCAAATAGGAGACCGTGGTGAAATTCTGGGCGAGGCCGCCAAATTTGAAGTTTCAGATACGATAAAGCCGGCTGAAGATATGATCGTGCATAAAGGAAAGATCAAAAAAGGAACTTTTAATACCGGAGACGCCGTGCTTGCCAAAATTGACGCAAATGACCGGACAGACACGGCGAGGCATCATACGGTGACCCATATACTCCATGCGGTGCTGCGGTCTGTGCTGGGTGATCATGTAAAACAGGCTGGTTCACTGGTGACACCGGACCGCCTGCGCTTTGACTTCACGCATTATACCGCACTTACGGAACGGGAAAAGGACCGGATAGAGGAATTAGTGAATGAGCGCATTCTAGAAAACCATCCCGTCACGACGGTGGTTATGAATATCGAACAGGCGGTTGCCTCGGGTGCCATGGCGCTCTTTGATGAGAAATACGGAGATATGGTTCGTGTTGTCACCGTTCAGGATGTCAGCAAGGAGCTTTGCGGAGGAACCCACACACATGCCAGTGGAGACATCGGCTTGTTTAAAATCGTCTCCGAATCAGGTATCGCAGCGGGTGTTCGCAGAATCGAGGCTCTGGCAGGCAGACGGGCTTATCAGGAAATAAAAAAGGAAGAAAGAAACCTCCATGAAATCGCCCAACTCCTCAAGGCATCAGATGAGGACCTCACCGGTCGTGTCGAAAGACTGGTAAATCAGCTGAAAGAAACAGAAAAAGAACTGGAGCGATTAAAGCACAAACTGCAATCATCACAGGCCGATGATGTAATTGCAGGGGCAGCTGACATTAACGGGATAAAATCTTTGGCCAAACGCATCGATGGCCTGGAGCAGAAAGAACTACGAGATTTTGGTGACAAGCTCAGGGACAAGCTCGGTTCGGGCATCATTGCCCTGGGCTCTGTAAAAGACGGAAAAGTAAGCTTGATTGTTATGGTATCAAAGGATCTTACTGCCAAATATCATGCCGGAAAAATCATCAAAGACATGGCGGCAATTCTCGGCGGGACCGGCGGAGGAAAACCGGATATGGCCCAGTCCGGGGGAAAAGACCCCGGGAAGCTGGACGCCGCCCTTGACGCATTGTATACTATTATCAAAGCAGTATGATGCAGATGTCTCTACTTGTCGTGAAGCATCCCTGAAAGGAGGTTGTCATGACAGTTTCAGAAATCCTGAGGAAAACCATGCTAGCGGGTGTTGGCGCGCAGGAAAAAATAAATGATTTTATCGATGAACTGATAAAAGCAGGAGAGCTTTCGAAGTCCGAAGGCGCCGCTCTTTTAAAGGAGTGGGTGTCCAGGGCTGAACAAGGAACACATGATGTCGACTTCAAAATCAAGGACGCTCTTGCTGCGGCCCTAGAAAAATTTAATATTCCAACCCGTGACGACCTCGAAAAAATAGAAAAAACCATACAGGCCTTGTCGGCGAGAATTGAAAAACTCGAAGGAGATGGAGGAAAGAGCGGGGCATAGCTTTTTACCCGACAATATCCATGTCTCTTTTCAGTTTTAGGAGAAGGTATTTCCGGGATCTCCCCCGAATCGGCCGTATTATCGCTGTAGCATCCCGCCATGGCTTTGACCATCTGGTTGAACAGATGGGATTGCAGCGTTTTTTCTCCCTCGGAAAACGTCTTGCCACGGTTCAAAAATCATCTTCCCTTGCACACGTCCACCGCATAGCCGCACCGGAACGTCTTCGCATGATGTTTGAGGACCTGGGGCCGACCTTTATAAAATTCGGACAGGTGCTGGCATGCCGTCCCGATATGCTGCCTCTTGAATATTCACGAGAACTGCTCAAATTAACCGATTCGGTTGCGCCATTCCCGGTAGCAGAGGCCAAAAAAATCATCGAAGATGAACTGAAACTCCCGATGGAAAAAGTTTTTTCTTCCTTCGATGACATCCCTGTTGCGGCGGCGTCGATCGCCCAGGTCCATCGTGCAACCCTCTTGGACGGCAGCGAAGTTATGGTCAAGGTTCAACGGCCTCACATAGTACGAATTATTGACCGGGATGTCGATTTGATGCGCTGGCTAGCCCATCTTATTGATACGCGTGTTCCTGAAATGCGCCCCTATAATATTCCGGGCATAGTAGAGGAGTTTGCACGCACCATCAGGCGGGAGCTCGATTTTTTCGTCGAAGCATCCAACGCAACTCAACTGCGAAAAAATTTCGAGCAAAGCGCGGTCCTGCATGTTCCCCGAGTATATGCCGATATTTCGAGCAAGCGCATACTAGTTCTGGAAAAAATTGAAGGCATCAGAATCAACGATTTCGACAAACTCGAGCGCGCTGGACATAACCGTCGGGAAATAGCACAAAAGGGGGGCGCTGCGTTTTTCAAAATGGTTTTGCATGACGGTTTTTTCCACGCCGATCCTCACCCGGGCAATCTGTTTGTTCTTCCCAATGGGAAACTCGGCCTGGTTGATTTCGGCATCATGGGCAGGATATCCGAAGAAAACAGAGAACATTTTGCTACTATTTTTCTTGCACTGGCAAATCGTGATTACGACACCCTGGTCAGCCGGTATGTCGATATGGGGTTCTTGTCCGATGAGTCCATTGATATTGAGAAATTTCAGCGTGAAATGAAAGAAGATCTGGTGGAATTCCTTGAACCGTACTATATTATGCAGGCGCGCCAGATCGATTTTGGAGCTTATGTGGACCGTATCACGCATATCCTTATCCGTCATCGTCTGAAGCTGCCATCCAATCTTTATCTTATGGATAAGGCGCTTATCACCCTGGAAGGCATCCTCAGGCAGCTTGATCCTGAGTTTAACTACTACGAATCTGCAAAGCCCTATGTCGCCGAGTTGATCGGCCTGAAACGAAACCCTCTTCACACGCTGAAAGGTTTGAAAAAGAATCTGAATGACCTTGCGGATGCTGTTGCGCTTTTGCCGAAACAGGTACGGATGGTGGTTCGGAAAATTACCCATGGAGAGATACGCATCAATATTCACCACGAAGATCTCCATTATTTGATCAGAGACATAGACCGATCGAGCAACCGTCTTGCGTTCAGCGTCATTACGGCCGCGATAATCATCGCTTCTTCCATCATTATTCATTCGGCCCAGGGACCGATGCTGTTTGGGCTTCCGGTCTTTGGCCTTATAGGATATGTCCTGGCTGCATTTCTGGGAATTTGGATACTCATTGGAATATTGCGATCCGGCCAGCTTTGATCTGCCTCGCTTAGATCAGTATTCATGAAGGAACAATCGAATCAAGATTCTCGTATCATTATGCTTCGTATAAGAGGATGGTATGCGGCATATAAGAAAAAATTCCTGGATCATTTTTCTCTTCACAACGGCAGTGCTTACCCTGGCCATTCATTTATATCTTGCCTTCTTTGTTCCACCCTCCAAAGAGCGCATATGGAAAGAAATCCAGGTAAGCGAAGGAATGAGCTTCAAAGCCATTGCAACCACCCTCCAAAGTGAAGGCATTGTTCGATATCGAGGATATTTCGAGATGCTCGGTAGGCTCGAAGGAATCAGCCGGAAAGTCCGCGTCGGGTACTATGGACTCAATACAAACATGAGCCTGTGGGAAGTGCTCGACGCCCTGCGCAACGGAAAAATCATTGAATATCAGGTCATCGTTCCTGAAGGCTACAACCTGTATCAGATTGGCTGGACGCTTGCCAATACACCGCTTATTTCCGATCCCAATAAATTTATCACTCTGGTAAAGAACAGAGAATATACCCGTTCACTGGGCATTGAAGCTGATAGTCTTGAAGGATATCTCTTTCCTGATACGTACTATCTTCCCAAAGGCATCAAACTGGAAGATATTCCGAAAAGAATGGTGCAGCGATATAAAGCAGTGTTTGTTGACAGCTACCGGAGCCGGGCAAAAGAAATGGGTTTCAGCGAACACCAGATTATCACCCTGGCCTCCATCGTGGAAAAAGAAGCAAAAATTGCTACTGAGCGCAAGCTGATCGCGGCGGTTTATCTGAACAGACTGAAGAAAAAAATGAAACTGCAGGCTGATCCCACTGCCGTATATGGAACAAAAGCATGGATCACGAAAGTGACGAAAGAA
>CAZYEF010000067.1:0-14104 GCA_964646375.1 uncultured Nitrospiraceae bacterium
CTGATTTTTTGCTGCACTTGCCGAAATAGGAATGTCTTCGTATCAGGGAGCCTGGAAAGTTAAAGACAAGATTCATGGTATGGGAACAAACAGGGCATTCGCTGGTATATGAAGTAATAACCAGATACGGCTCCTTCAACCGCAAAAAAAACTTCAAAAAGCCGAAGCATGCGAATTTTTCCTTCGGCAATCTGTTTACTGCCACGACCATCGGCCAGCCCAGTATCACCGCAATACAAACCAGGAAAGCAATCCAGAAGGACGTGCTGCCATGCACTGTACCCAATAAATAATAATACATGGTGAGAGCGGCGAAGAGAAGGACAATCGGCATGAGCACCATCAGGATCGATGAAATGACCTTTATCAAAACGGGCCGGTATATGATTTTAAAATGCTCATGCTCGGAAAAAGGAATGGGAAACTTCTTTTTTTGCGCCTGATCAACACCGGCCGCATCCGGCCGCCGTTTTTCAGGTTTTTTATACGTGATTTTCTTCTTTTTCAATGGAATCGAATCCGTCGCTTTCTTTTTTTTTGTAATCAGCGCTGCTGCCCTGACGCCAGTTGAACTACGCAAGAATTATATCGGTAACCAATCAATATTTCAAGAGTAAGATTATATCGCTCAGGCTTTCCGGAGATGGCTGAAACACGCTCGATTCGCGCGGTACCGTGAACAATGCGTTGGCAGTTGATTACAGTTCCGTGGTCATTCCCCGGTAAATAGCAGCGCATTCTTCGTATATACAATCCCCGTTCAGCGGTCTTCTTCAGCGGCAAGGCGGAGCTTGCGGAACATCCTGCCGAGTTCGGGAAGCTGGTAGCTCGCATTCAAGCCGCTGGGGTTCGGCAGGATCCAGAGCCGCGTTGTTCCCATGCGCTCCTCGCGGAGTCCGAATCCAGCCTTTGGCTGTCCGAAGGCGGCGCGAAAGGCCGCAAGCCCGAGTATTGCCACCACACGGGGACGATAGCGTCTGACCTTTGCCGCAAGCCGCAGTCCGCCCGCCTTCAGTTCCTCGCTGTCCAGCTCCGCCGCAGTTGCAGTAGCCCTGTTCACAAGGTTGGTTATTCCGTATCCCTGGTTCAGCAGTTCCCGTTCTTCACTCGGAAAAAGCTGCCGCTCGGTGAATTCCGCCTTGTGCAGTACCGGCCAAAACCTGTTTCCCGGGCGGGCGAAATGGTGTCCGACAGCCGCCGAATACAGACCAGGGTTGATGCCTACAAACAGGACCTTCAATCGGGGCGCAATGACATCCGGAACAGGTTTGCCATATGCCGCAAGCAGCTCGGACTTTGTGGGCTTCCGGGCCGCATCCGCAGCAAGAGGCCGGCTGGTTTTTAGATGTTCATGTCTTTGCATGCTTTTGCGTTCGCGTAAAACCACGAAAACCTCCGGCTTTTCCGGGAACAAAACAATTTTAAGCTGATGTCACTGCCAATTTATGTCCAGATTTTCCCGGACTTTTTTCAGGAGTACGGATGGTGCAAGAGGTTTCATGAGAAAACTGACGCCCGGTTCAAGCACCCCGTCTCCGCTGATAATATTTTCAGCGTAGCCGCTTATAAAGATCACCTTGATTCCGGGTTTCATCCTCCGAATTTCCAGATACACTTCCCTGCCGTTTTTTCTCGGCATGATGCCATCAAGCAGAAGCAGTTGCACGAGGTCACGGTTAGCCACATACTGGGCCACGGCGTCCTCGCCGTCCTCCGCCTCAATCACGGTATAGCCGTGGCTGCGCAGTATCGTTGCAGTGAGTGTTCTGACCGTGGAGTCGTCTTCGGCAACCAGTATGGTTTCCAACCCTCCCTGCGGCTGCACAGTCTCCGTCTCCCACTGCTCCTCAGCCACCCCTTCTTTCGAAAGTGGCAGATAGATTGAAAAGGTTGATCCCTTGCCTTGCTCGCTCCGGACATCAATGTATCCATTGTGCTGCTTCACAATGCCATACACCATCGAAAGTCCGAGACCGGTTCCTTTTCCCTGTTCCTTGGTGGTGAAAAACGGGGCGAAAATTCTCGCCTGCGTGGCCGCGTCCATGCCAGCCCCGGTGTCTGAAACAGAGATGCGCGCGTATTCTCCGGTTGTTCCATATCCATGCGAACGGACAAAGTCCATGTCCATGAACACCGTCCCGGTCCGGATTGTTATGACTCCGCCGTTTGGCATTGCATCACGAGCATTCGTGATCAGGTTCATCAGCACCTGTTCAATCTGCGCAACATCCGCAAGAACGGTCAGCGGCTGGTCCGCGCAGACCGTCGTAAGTTCGATATCCTCCCTGATCAGCCTGAACAGAAGATTTTCCGACCTTTTGACAATTTCGTTCAGGTCACAAAAATTCAGAGCGATAACCTGCTTCCGGCTGAACGACAAAAGCCTCCGGATGAGGGTGGCTGCCCGCTCTGAAGCATGCAGTATCTGTTCGATGTTTCTTCTGTTGGGATCATTGTCCGTCAGTTGCATCTGTGTCAGCGTCGCATATCCGATGATCGCGGACAGAATATTGTTGAAGTCATGGGCGACCCCTCCGGCCAGTTTCCCGATTGCCTCCAGTTTCTGAGATTGCCGGAGTTGTTCCTCTATTTTCTTCCGTTCCGTAATATCACGGCACAGCGTCAATATCTGGCGGCCATTTTTTGTGTCCACGACCTTCGCGTTGATCTCGACGGACGTTATTCTCCCCTGCCTGTCGACATAGTCAACTTCGAAGTCCCTGATCCCGCCCCGCGCGAAACACTTCTGCACCGCGTCCGCGTTTCGCTCCTTCATGGGGTCGGCAGTCCAGTCAGTCACCGGTTTGTTGACAATTTCCGCCAGACGGCCATGCCCGGACAGACGGACATACTCGGCGTTCGCGTCAAAAACCATCCCGTCCTTGTCTAGAATGACAAAACCGGTGTTCGTCGTCTCGATCAGGGCGCGGTATTTTCTCATGCTTTCCCTGAAGGCATCTTCAATGTATTTCTGGTCGGTTAGATCAAAATTGACTCCGAGGATGCCCAGAATCTGTTTGTCGCTGCTCCAGATGGGCATGACCATTTCCAGGAAATGATGGTTTTCACCACGGACGAGATATTCCGACTCCTGCTTGACTATCTCTCCGTTAAAAGCCTTCCGGTTGTTTTCCAGCCATTTCACCCGGTCGGGGAAGCGCTGTACGACTTCATCGGGACGGCTGCCGATAACATTACCCCAGCGTCGCATGGACGCGTTATTCTGCATGAAATAGCGCCCTTCCATATCAATCGCGTAGAAGTCATAGGGAAGGCTTTCGATGATCGCTTTGAGAAGCGCTTCGTTCGCGCCAAGTTTCTCCAGCGCCGTACGCAGTTCCGATGTCTGCTCCGACACCCGTTTTCTGAGCATGGTGTTCCACAGCACCAGCAGGGCTATCACAACAACAATGCCAAAAGCCGAGTACAGACCGTATCGGACCAGCGAGGAAGAAGAGTGAAGTGCCGATCCCATCCATTTCCGTTCTATCGCCGCGTGCTCCTCATCACTGATCAGGGAGAAGCCCTGTTCAACTTTATCCAGGAGGTCCGATTTACCCTTCAGAACGGCGCGATGGAACTGTCCGGTGTACAGCGGTTGCGTATGCCGGAATCGGCCTTCCAGATTTTTTTTATACAGGTAATAAAGCGCCGGAGGCTTATCCATGCAATAGATTTTGATCGTCCCGTCACTCGCCGCCTGTATTATCTCTTCATAGTTCGGATATTCCAAAAGCGTGGTGACACCGCTTTTCTTCAGGACATCAACGCAGCTGTCTCCCGTCTTGACGCCGATGGTAAAACCGCGCAGCGAGGCAAGTCCGCTGATGCCGCTGATGTCTTTGTTAAAGAAGATAGGCACTTCCAGCGTTGCGTAGGGTTTTGAAAAATCGAGGGTTGTCGCTCGATCTTCGGTAAAAAAGATGGTGTCAATAACATCCGCCTTGCCGTCGGCTAGAAACTCGCTCGCCTTCCCCCAGTCCATGCCGATCAGCTTGACATGGATGCCTGTTTTCTTTTCCCAAAGCGCCCATTCATCAACAAGGATGCCTTGCAATTTTCCTTCTGCACCCCGGAATATATACGGCGGATAATTGTCATCTGCCACTACCGTGATTGTTTTGGTTTTGCGGGTGGAAGGCGTCTGCTGTGCGAAACAGTTTGACGGGTCGGAAACAATGGCAACAGAGCAGAGGAGAAAAATGAATAATCCGAATATGGTTCGCATGCATTTATTCATGGCAACCTCTGGAGTGACTTGTCATCAACAAGAATCAGCGATCAGAATTATTCAGTTTCAGTGCGGAAAGCTTCAGAGAAAAAAAACGATGCGCATCCCCCAATTTGTTGAGAATACTACAGTTTTGAACCATTGGCAAGTTTTTTTGTTTTAAAATGGCGATTGACAGGCCCGAAATGCCGCAGCAGATTTGCCAACAGATAATTAAGAGAATCAGGAGAATTCTCTCCTCCAGGAATAAAGATATTCCATGCAGCAGGGAATAATATATATGCAACCCTTGCTTGTATAATCCGCAGTGATGGAATAACGAACACGCGATAAAAATACTATCATTTTACAAGCAACCGGCTGCATTAATGATATAATGTTGATTACTAACGACCGCACAGTGAATAAATTATTCTATCATGTGAACCCGAAAGGAAAATACAATGCAAAAAAGAAAACCTTGGTTGTTCGGACTCGCAATAGCTGCAATGCTGATCATTACGGGGCTACATCCCGATGCTCAGGCATGCTCCCGCGCCGTCTGGGATTGTGACGGAAAAGCGGTCGTTGCTGGACGAAACATGGATTGGAGCGACCCTATGCCGGTCAATCTCTGGCTCCTGCCCCGGGGAATAAAAAGGGACGGTATGACCGGAGACAACACCCTGCGGTGGACCGCAAAGTACGGCAGCCTGGTGGCGGCTGATGTGGCCGCCTCCGACGGGATGAATGAAAAAGGGTTCGCGGCGCACGTCCTTTGGCTGTCCGAATCAAACTATGGAACCCGGAACGTAAAACTGCCCGGGTTGAGCGTCGGATTGTGGGCGCAATATTATCTCGATAATTTTGCCACGGTTAAGGAAGCTGTCGCCTTTACACTCAAGACACCATTTCAAATTGTCTCTGGCAACATGCCGCAGGGACGGAAAATCACCCTCCACCTGATCCTTGAGGATTCGAAGGGGGATTCCGCCATCATCGAATACACCAACGGCAAGCCCAAAGTGTTCCACAGCAAGGATTATCGCGTGGCAACGAACTCTCCCCCATTCGAAAAACAGCTCGGTCAACTCAGGCAGTACACGGGTTTTGGCGGAAACAAGCCCCTTCCCGGCACAACCCAGGCGGCAGACCGCTTTGTCCGCGCTGCCTATTACCTGAAGAACCTGCCTCCGCCGACAGACTACCGCCAGTGTGTCGCAGGAGTGCTGAGCGTGATGAGAAACGTGGCGCAGCCGTTCGGCACAGCCGACCCGGCGCGTCCGTACATCAGCGCAACCCGGTGGCGCACAATTGCTGATTTGACCAATCTGGTTTACTATTTCGAATCAACCACGAGCCCGAATATTGTCTGGGTAACGATGCAGGCGTTGGACTTCACCGAGGGTGCGCCGGTAAAAAAACTGGACTTGATCAAAAATCCCGACCGGGTGGGAGATTGTTCAAAGCAGTTTGAGACAGCAGAACCATTTGTTATTCCGCCGCCATCCGACCAGATGGGAGTATAATCATTATTGTTAGCAACACATTGCCGGACAACCAATGAAAATAACAGGGGCCACTTCTGATTTCCTGATGTTGAGGCTATGAAAAGCGGCTCCTATTTTTCCGGGGATTGTCTAGTGATTGGAATAGAGCGTACAGTCAGTAGTATCTTGCAGCTCATAAAATTGAACCGCTAAAACCATCTGCTCAATTTTGTTCAGAACTACTGTCTTTTGGTTTCGGAATTCTCGATAAATAACTTCCGTTGACAGAACTCTGAGCCGCCAAACCTCGGTATTGAGAGAATTTATTTCTGAACGTCTGTGCAGCAGCAAAACAGAACAATATCTGCTCAACACAAACCGCAAACAGATTTACCTCATTTTCCAATCCATCCTGGCAATCTCGCCGTTTTTAAAATGGAACTTTTTACTCCAGTCCGACTGGCTGCCGCCGGCGATGACCGTACAGTCCACGGAAAGGATGCCGGTGCCGGTCTCTCCCACTGAGTTGTCCGTCACATCCATGCTTACGGTCTCCTCCCCGTAGTGGCTCTTCAGAAAGAGCTTTGCCTTTGAAATCATTTGCTTTTCATCCATGGTAAACACCCCTCATTGAAATATAAAATGCTCAATACTGCTCATAAGTCATTGATAAGATACTATAAAATTTTTGAAAAGTAAAGTGATACGCCATCATAATAAAGGCAGTGAGCAGCAAAACTAATCTCTTTGCTATCATACGGGAGCAGCAAAAATGTCACTTAACAGCTGATAAGTACTAAAGTTTTTCATAATTCAGCCGATAAAATTACTGCCAAACTTCTGGACGCCATTTCAAAAAATAAACCCGTGTGAGTATACTTATATGCGTTCGTTATTATCCCTCTCCATCCGCACACAGATACTCCTTATTGCCCTCATCGTGGCTGTTCCCGCAGCAGGCACCATCATTTATTCCAGCAACCATATCCAGAAAGAGGAAATCACAAAAGCTCTTGTGGATACCCAGAGGCTTGCAAACAACATTGCGGCTGAGCAGCAGAATCTGGTTGCTTCCGCGCAACAGATGATCAACATGCTGGCCAGACTGCCTGATGTCAGAAACCGGAATGTCGAAAAGGTTCAGCCGATTCTCCGCGACGCGTTGAAATTGGAGCCTCATTTCTCCAACATATTCATCGCTTCCCGCAACGGGATTGTATGGGCGACTGCGATTCCTGGACTTTTGCATCAAAATGTATCTGACCGCCGATACTTCAAGCACGCCATTGGAAATAACCAGCTGGCGTCCGGCGAATACGTCATCAGCAGGGCGACGGCCGCGCCTGCCATCAACATCGCGGCCCCCATGAAGGATGCCAGTGGAGCTACAATCGGGGTCATCAGCGTGGGGCTCAAGATAGACGCTTACCAGCAGGTGCTTGAACGTTTCATGCTACCGCCCGATGCGCACATCACCCTGCTCGACCATCAGGGAGTGATTGTCTATCGTTCCATTGACCGGTCCCAGTTTATCGGGAAAAAATTCGATCAAACGTTGTTTAAGGATATGCAGGAGGGAACGGACGCGGCTTCTTTCAACAACGCGCCGTCCATGCAGGGAGATAACCGGGTCCTGACCTACCGAAAACTCTGGATTCATGGGGAACAGGCACCCTACATGTACATCAGGGTGGGGATTCCGGTTTCTACTGTTCTCTCCAACGCAAGAACGTCACTTTTCAAGGACCTGTTGATTCTGCTGCTCTTTCTCGTCATGGCGATCCTGCTTTCCCTGTATATCGGCAAGCGCTCTATTGCGGACCGAGTCACCCTGCTTGAAAAAGCAACGCGAACCATAACGGAAGGAGATCTGAAAGTCAGGGTCACCGATCTTGTCGCTGGCGGAGAACTCGGCAGGCTGGGCCAGACCTTCGACGAAATGGCCTCGCAGCTTGCATTGCGGGAAGAGGCGCTTGTTAAAAGCGAAAAAAATTACCGCGAGATCTTCAATACGACAAAGGACTGCATCTTCGTGCACGATGCCGAGTCGGGCGGAATCATTGATGTCAACAAGACGGTGGAGGATCTGTATGGGTATTCACGCGCTGAAATTCTGCAGCAAGGAGGAAGACAGCTCGGCTTCGCACCGCCTCCCTATTCCCTGAAGGAGGCGATTCAATGGATTCAGAAGACCGTGCGGGAAGGCCCTCAGTCCTTTGAATGGCTGGCCAGAAGAAAAAACGGAGAGTTGTTCTGGACCGAGATAGTCCTGTGTGCAACAAACATAGGGGGCTCCGGACGGGTGCTTGCGGTCGTGCGGGACATTGCCGCGCGCAAAAAGGCTGAAGAAGACCGTCAGAAACTCGTGTCCGTGATCGAGATGAGCCATGATTTCATCGGGATGTCGGACCTGAACGGCCGGGTTTCCTACCTCAATGCCGCGGCCCTGAAACTTGTCGGGCTCAACAACATAGAGACGGTACGGGGGAAATATATCACTACCTTCCACATGAAAGCGGACCACCAGCGGTTCGAAACGGTAATACTGCCGACTGCATTCCGCACGGGAAGTTGGCTCGGTGAACTGAGCCTGAAACACTTCGAAACGGGACTGCCGATACCTGTTGATATGAATATATTTATCATCAGGGATATCAAAACCGAACGGCCAATAGCACTCGCCTGCGTTGGACGCGACATTTCCGAACGGAAACATGCCGAGGAGGAGAAGGCAAAGCTTCAGTCCCAGGTAATGCACATCCAGAAAATGGAATCAATCGGCCAGCTTTCCGGCGGCATCGCACATGATTTCAACAATATTCTGACGGCGATCATCGGTTATGGCAACATCATGCGGCTGAAGCTGGATAAAACCGATCCGAACTATATCCATGTGGACCATATCCTCACATCTGCGGAGCGGGCGGCAAAACTGACTCACAGCCTGCTGGCGTTCAGCCGCAAACAGACAATAAATCCCAGGATCGTCAATCTGAATGATGTCATCCATGAAGTCGAACGGTTCCTTTCACGCATCATCGGTGAAGATGTTGTTCTGACCACGACATTGAACTCCTCAGTATTGACCGTCTTTGTTGATCCCATGCAGATAGAACAGATTCTTATGAACCTGGCTACAAACGCACGTGACGCCATGCCTGATGGCGGAAAACTGCTGATCGAAACATCGCTCCTCGACATTAATCATGACGAAACCGCCGCGCCGGCCTTTATAAAAAAAGGCGCGTATGCCGTACTGACGGTGACCGATACCGGAACCGGTATTGACGCAACACTGAAAGAAAAAATATTCGACCCGTTTTACACCACTAAAGCAGCCGGCAAAGGAACAGGACTCGGACTTTCCATTGTCTACGGCATCGTGAAGCAGAACAATGGCTATATCACGGTCCAGAGCGATGTGGGAGCAGGTGCCCAGTTCTCGGTCTACCTCCCCATAGTCGACGCATGCATGGAAACTCCCTGCTCCACCGGCGTACTCGCCGAAACCGTACCCCAAGGCGGCTCTGAAACCATTCTTCTCGCGGAAGACAATGACCCGGTCAGAAAATTCACCCAGACCATTCTGCACCAGTATGGATACACTGTGGTAGAAGCCGTTGACGGCGTGGACGCACTCAGGAAATTCAGGGAGCACAAAGACCGCATACATTTAATGCTGATTGATGTCATCATGCCCGGGAAAAACGGCAGACAGGTGTACGAAGAGGTCCGGTCGGAAAAACCGGACATGAAAGTGATTTTTACCAGCGGGTATCCGGCAGACTTGATTCAAAAAGAAGGGGTGCTTGAAAAAGGGTTCCAATTTCTTCCAAAGCCGTCAAAGCCCCACGATATCATAAATAAGGTCAGGACCGTGCTGGATGCGTGAATGAAGCGGCATCATGCCGGCCATGCAAACAGCAAGAAGGTGCTCTCTCTCTATTCCTCCGTCTTCAGCTGATGGAAGAGACTTGATTCCCGCTTGTAGAAGCCTTCAGTATGATAAGAATCTGCCAGCTTATATAGATGGTAATCCAAATGATGGCAGAATTCGTGCAGGAGCGTTCGCAGAAAGGAACGAAAAGCGACCACGCGCCTGTGTTTGGCCGTGCGCATCCAGAGAGTGACTGCAGCAGACCGCCCTTCCACCAGTTCGTACAATCCGTGCAGTTCTCCCCCTGAGGCACTCGGCCGCACAGCAAACACCCGAAGCCTGACGCGCGGGACGCCGAGACGGTCTGCCAGACCCGTCACTATTGCCGCGCAGATTTCCTCGATCTGTTTGCGGTCTTCCTGTTCCAAAGCCGATACCAGCCGGGTAACAAACGGTTGCAATGCCACTGCATCGGAAAGCGGTACGGCATGAATCCCATCGCTTTTCTGATACACGCGTTTTTTGGCAGCTGATAGTTTGTTATAGTATGCGAAGACCATGTTCAAAGAAATATGGCGTCATCGTTTATCACCGTTCCAATTTCCGATAGCGAAGAACAGCCCAATAGAATGCAAAATAGGAAATGACCGCCGCGATAGCGCTCACCGCAAGCGTGCCCGCCAGATAGGACCAAAGATAGGGTTTCAAAACGTCATACGCTGACGTCAGAGTGAGGTCACTCCATGCAATATCGGGAACTGCACCATGGGTACCGGTGATTTTGAGTCCGACCCAGACGCAGAACGCATACATGGGAACAATGGTCCAGGGATTGTTTAGGAACGACACGGTAAGAACAACGAATTTGCTCACTCGGAAAAGCCAGGCGAAGAAAAAACACGAAATAATGTGCAGGCCGAGCCACGGGCTGAATGCGATGAAAATGCCGATTGCGAAAGCAAGGGCGAGTTTGTGCGGAGGGTCGTCAAGCTTCAGGATGGAACGGAATCGTTCGCGTATATATTTTCTCATACCCGTTCGGTGAACAATCCGCTGAACCTGCGAGGATCAAGGAGCGTCATGGATAAAATGATTATACCCAGTGGGTCTGAGCTGTTTTTTTCTGCCGGTAGTATCCACAAGAGATATCCCTTTCCTCCGGGTAATTTCACCGATTTCTATGGCCGGAATTCTGAGAGCGCGCAGCTTCGGCATTCTTGCGGGCGGGATGGTGAACAGCAGTTCATAGTCTTCTCCGCCGGAAAGAGCGTAGTGAAGAAGCGGTTTGGATAACGCCGCTTCGGCGCTCCGAAGTTCGTCCGACAGGGGAATCTTGCCGGAGTAGATAACTGCCCCCACCCTGCTCTGTTCACAGATATGTCCCAGATCGGATGAAATGCCGTCGCTCACATCAATCATGGCGCTCGCGCATCCGGCACGGGCTATTTTCCGGCCCCACGCAGCACGCGGAATCGGACGGAGATGGCGTTCGATCATCCGCGCGCGCGCCGGTCCGGGAACGAGCATTCTGCACTTTTCCTTTCGTATTCTGCTCTTCGAGCCCAGTAAAAGTTCCAGCCCCGCCGACGAATCTCCCAGCGTTCCGGTGACAAAAATCCTGTCTCCCGCCTTTGCCCCCGCCCTGGTCAGCGCCTGCTTTTTTTCCACCTCCCCGAGCAGCGTGACACTTATGATCAGGTCGTCCAGGGAAGAGCAGGTGTCCCCACCGACAAGGACCGTTTTGTGCCCGGCAAGGATGGCATTGACCCCCCGGTAGAATTCCGAAATGTGTTCCACAGATGTGTCGGACGTAATGCCGAGAGATGTCAGGCAGAAACGGGGAATGCCACCCATAGCCGCGATGTCGCTCACATTTACCGCGGCGGATTTCCATCCCAGGGAGTAAAAATCGGTGCATGACAGGTCAAAATGCACGCGTTCTATCAGCATGTCAGTCGTGGCGAGCAGAAGTGCGTTTGACGAAACCGTAAGGGCGGCCGCGTCGTCGCCGATGCCCAGTTGAACGGAGGGCAATGTGCGGGAAGACTGTTTTTGAATTTCTCTGATCAGACCGAATTCGCCCAGCGCTGATAATTTCATGCCTTCCGGGTTCCTTTTGCTTACCAGGGCTGTTCCATTAATGTGTCGCCATGGATCTGCCGGGTGTTTTCTTACGCGCGACACGCCGGGCCTTTTTTCCGGTGAGCGCTGTGGATATCACATCGTCCATGGTCGAGGCAAAGATAAATTTCATATCCTTACGGAGGTATTTTGGAATATCATCAAGATCCTTTTCATTTTCCTTCGGAATGATCATGGTCTTGATCCCGGCCCTCCGCGCGGCCAGCGTTTTTTCCTTAAGGCCGCCGATGGGAAGCACCCTGCCCCTGAGCGTCACTTCGCCGGTCATGGCCAGATCCTTCTTGACCGACGCATTGGTGAAGACCGATGCGAGAGCAGTTGCCATCGTAACGCCGGCGGAAGGGCCGTCCTTTGGAATGGCTCCGGCGGGAACATGGATATGGACGTCTGTTTTTCCAAATACGTCTGGCTGAATGCCGAGCAGTCCAGCGCGCGACCGCACATAGGTGAGCGCGGCATGGGCGGATTCTTTCATCACATCCCCGAGGTGTCCGGTCAGCGTAAGATGCCCCTTGCCCCGCATGGTTGTTGCCTCGATATACAGAATATCGCCGCCGGTCTCGGTCCAGGCGAGGCCGGTCACAACGCCGACCTCGTCCTTCTCCCGTTCGACCTCGGGCAGAAATTTTGGAACTCCCAGATAGGTGTGAAGGTTCTGCGTGGTGATCGTGAAAAGCCCTGTTTCCCCTTCCGCCACCTTGCGCGCCACCTTGCGGCAGAGATGGCCGATTTCCCGTTCGAGGTTTCTGACGCCCGCTTCGCGCGTGTACTGCGCGATAACCTGCAGGACCGTCTTGTCGGGAATGCTGATGTCTTTTTCAGAGATACCGTGTTCGGTCAGTTGGCGGGGAATCAGATAGCTCTTGGCGATTCCAAGCTTCTCCTGCTCCGTATATCCCGAAAGGTGGATGATCTCCATCCGGTCCTTGAGAGGACCGGGAATGGGATCCGTCATGTTCGCCGTAGTGATGAACATCACGTGAGAGAGATCAAAGGGCAGGCCGATGTAATGATCACTGAATGAGTTGTTCTGCTCCGGGTCGAGCACCTCGAGCAGGGCGGCGGACGGGTCTCCCCGGAAATCAGCGCCGATTTTGTCGATTTCGTCCAGCATGAACACCGGATTGTTGTAGCCGGCGGTCTTGATGCCCTGAATGATTCTTCCGGGAAGCGCACCCACGTATGTCCTGCGGTGTCCGCGGATTTCTGCCTCGTCCCGCACGCCGCCGAGGGATATCCGGACGAACTCGCGTCCCAGCGCACGCGCAATCGACTTGCCGAGGGACGTTTTTCCCACGCCGGGAGGGCCCACAAAACACAGTATCGGGCCTTTCATTTTTTCCTTCAGTTTGCGGACGGACAGATACTCCAGAATCCGCTCCTTCACTTTTTCGAGATCATAATGGTCCTCTTCAAGGACCTTATGCGCGGCCTTCAGATCAAGATTGTCTTTCGTGGACTTGCTCCAGGGAATCTCCACCAGCCATTCGATGTAGGTGCGGGTCATGGACGCCTCCGCGGCGTCCGGATGCATCCGCTCAAGGCGCCGCAGCTGTTTTTCGGCCTCCTTGGCTGCCTTCTCCGGCATGTTGGCTTCCTTGATTTTGTCGCGGAGCTCACGGATGTCCTCGGACCGGTCGTCCGTTTCCCCGAGCTCCCGCTGAATTGCCTTCAACTGCTCGCGCAGAAAATATTCCCGCTGCGTTTTGTCAATTTCCCCGCGGACATCCGCCTGTATCTTCTGCTGCATGGACAGGAGCTCGATCTCTTTGCCGAGCGCCTCGTTGATGCGCTTGATCCGCTGCAACGGATCCGTAATTTCAAGGATCTCCTGGGCCTGCTCCACCTTCATGCCCATGTTGGCGACCGCGAGATCCGCGAGCTTTCCGGGGTCATCCACATTTTCAATGACCACCATGATATCCGGAAGGATCACCTTGCCGAACGACACCAGTTTTTCAATCTGCTCCTTCACATTTCTCATCAGTGCTTCGGTTTCAAGGTCCACCGACGAAGGAACATCGGGAAAGGTCTTTATCTCCACCTGGTAAAACGGTTCTTTCTGAAGAAACTTTACCGTTTTCGCCCGGGACACTCCCTGAACCAGGATTTTAATGCGCCCGTCCGGAAGCTTCAGCATCCGCATGATCAGGCCGACGGTTCCAACGGAATAGAGATCGGACGGGGAAGGATTCTCGATATTAATGTCCTTCTGCG
Source organism: uncultured Nitrospiraceae bacterium (assembly GCA_964646375.1). Lineage (GTDB taxonomy): Bacteria > Nitrospirota > UBA9217 > UBA9217 > UBA9217 > JBAZLV01. The sequence goes on from CAZYEF010000067.1 coordinate 13,937, forward strand.
AGGTGAGAAAGATCATGCGGTTGCCTTCCAAGGCCACTTCAATCGCCTTGATGGACATTTCTCTACCCACAAACAGCGGAAGAACCATGTGCGGGAACACGACGATGTCCCGGATCGGCAGCAGCGGTATTTTCTTGGGTATCTCGATGGCCTGCTGAAAATCCGTGT
>CAZYEF010000068.1:0-13747 GCA_964646375.1 uncultured Nitrospiraceae bacterium
CGAGAGATCCTCCCCCCCGGCCTACAATCATCACATCCACGCTCTTTTCTCGGTTCAAAGTCTGGATTGCATCAACAATTGCAGGAGCAGCTTCGATGCCCTGCACAGGTACGGGGCAGATAAGGATTTGCATTCGGGGATGACGGCGCCTGATAACCCGCAGGATATCCCGCAGGGCCGCGCCGCTTGGCGATGTTACAACACCGATGCGGCGGGGAAGAATCGGCAGGGATTTTTTGCGTCCGCGGTCAAACAGGCCTTCTTTTTCGAGCCGCGCCTTGAGCTGCTCGTATGCCATTTGAAGGGCGCCGATGCCTTTGGGCTCAACATATTCAAGGATGAGTTGGTATTCGCCCCGTGGCTCGTAAACGGCCACTCTTCCGCGGCAGACTACCTGAATGCCATGCTGCAGCGTGAATTTTATGAACCGTTGTGCGGAACGGAAAAGCACTGCGCGAATCTGGCTTTGTTCATCCTTGAGTGTAAAATATGCATGGCCGGAGTGGGGCAGGGTGAAGTTAGAGATTTCACCCTCGACCCAAACCTCGGGAAGGGACGTTTCCAGAAGGGTCTTAATCCTGGTGGTGAGTTGTGTAACGGTTAAGATATGGGATTTTTTGTTGAATTCAGACGGCAATTTCGAATCCCGCATGTATTATGATTTGATATGTATCCGTTCAATCGAACGTGCTTTTCCGCTTTTTGCGTCTACATCAACAAGGACGGCACACAGATGCACCGGGCCCTTTGGGATTTCGAAACGATGCGGGGTCTGGTACAAAAACCGCGCGATGGCCTGTTCCTTTCTCACGCCGATGATTGAATCCGTGGGGCCAGTCATGCCTACATCCGTAATAAATGCTGTACCACCCGGCAGTATGCGTTCATCCGCGGTCTGCACATGCGTGTGGGTCCCGACCACCGCACTTGCTTTGCCGTCCAGATGAGACGCGAGGGCGATTTTTTCCGAGGTCGCTTCTGCATGGAAATCAATGAGCACAACCGGCGTCTGGTTTTTGAGCTTCGCGAGTTCACGCTCTCCGACGCGAAACGGGTTGTCAAGGTTCGACATGAAGACAGTTCCTTCCAGATTCAGCACAGCGACATCTCCAGCGGTGCGCGTGGAAACGATTACGCTTCCGGAGCCCGGATTTCCCTCAGGGTAGTTCGCGGGCCTGATGAGCCGGCCCTGTTTGTTAAGGTAGGGTTCTATCTCTTTTTTGTCCCAGACGTGGTTGCCGGATGTTAGGACGTCGACCCCGAGAAAAAGCAAATCGTCTGCAATTTCGGACGTGATGCCGAACCCTCCAGCGGCATTTTCTCCGTTTGCAACGACCAGATCGGGGTGATACGTTTCAGTCAGGGTGCTGAATTGGGTCTTCAGCATCTTCCTGCCGGGCTCTCCGATAATATCGCCGATGAACAAAATCCTCACTCAATCCCCCGTGGCACAAGGCACAGAAGTCATGGTCAGCACCTGTTTCGTGAATTACTTCGCATACTCGACATATCTGCTCTCTCGTACCACCGTCACCTTGATCTGGCCAGGGTAGGAAAGTTCCTGCTCAATTTTTTTGGCTATATCACGGGAGAGCTGGGCTGAATGTGCATCTGAAAGATCCTCCGGTTTTACAATGATTCTGATTTCACGTCCTGCCTGAATGGCATAGGATTTTTCCACACCTTTAAAGGCGTTGGCCGTTTGTTCGAGCTGTTCCAGCCTCTTCAGATAGCTTTCGAGAGTCTCACGCCGAACGCCAGGTCTGCCCGCAGAGAGTGCATCAGCTGCGGCCACCAGTACGGATTCCACGCTGCTTGGCTCTCCTTCGCCGTGATGCGTCATAATCGTGTTGATTACTTTTGGAGATTCCCCGTATTTTTTGGCAATATCAGCGCCGATCTGGGGATGGGTTCCCTCCACTTCATGGTCCACCGCCTTGCCCAGATCGTGGAGCAGGCCGGCTCGGCGCGCCAGTTTCTGATCTACACCGCACTCCGCAGCCATGATTCCTGCGAAGTAGGCCACTTCGCGCGCATGCATGAGTACGTTCTGGCCGTAGCTTGTCCGGTATTTAAGTCTGCCGATAAGTTTGATGATCTCCGGGTGCATGTTGTGAATGCCAAGATCGAAGGCTGCTTTTTCTCCTTCTTCCTTCATGGCGATATCCAGATCTTTTTTGACCTTTTCCGCAATTTCTTCAATGCGGGCAGGATGGATGCGGCCGTCATGGATCAGCCGCTCGATGGTCAGCCGCGCGATTTCTCTCCGGAGGGGATCATAGCAGGAAAGGATGACCGCCTCGGGAGTATCATCGATAATTAGATCGATTCCGGTGGCAGCCTCAAGGGCCCTGATATTTCGCCCTTCACGTCCGATGATTCTGCCTTTCATTTCGTCGTTCGGCAGGTTCACCACGGATACTGTCGCCTCCGCGACGTAGTCGCTTGCGTAGCGCTGGATGGCAAGGCTGATGATGTTTTTCGCCTTTTTGTCCGCTTCTTCCTTTGCCTCGTCCTCAATCCGTTTGATCGTTTTAGCTGCTTCGTATTTGGCCTCATCTTCCATGGAAAGCATAAGCTGCCGTTTTGCCTCCTCGGCAGTCATGCTTGCGATTTTTTCAAGCATATGACGCTGCTCGTGGAGCCCTTTTTCGAAACGCTCCTCTGTCTCAGCCACGATTTTTTCTTTTGCGGCAAGTTCCCGCTCACGACGGCTGGCGTCCGATTCTCTTTTTTCGACGCCGTCAATTTTTTTCTCGATGTTTTCTTCGCGCTGAACGAGACGTCTCTCCTGGTTTTGAAGCTCCTGCCGTTTATCACGGTTTTCTTTCTCGAAATCGGCCCGCGCCTGGTAGAGCTTGTCTTTGACCTCGAGGATAGCTTCCTTGCGCTTTGTCTCAGCTTCGCGTTCCGCGGCTGAAATGATTTTTCCCGCCTCTGTTTCTGCGTCCTTGATTTTAGATGCCGCCATTCGTCCCTTGATCATAAGGCCAAGGCCGAATCCTGCGGCAAGTCCTACTGATGTAAGTAAAATATAACTTTCAATCATGTTTCTCCTCCTGGTACCTCTTCTGCAACCCGGCAAGGCGTTCCTTGATTCTTTTTTCTTCGCCCTGCTCCGTGGGTCGATAGTATTCCCGCTTCTGCGGGAGATAATCCTGGGCGACATAATGGTCCTGATAATCGTGCGGGTATCGGTAGCCTTTGCCCCTGCCGAGCCGGCCCGCTCCTTTGTAATGTGCATCCTTGAGATGGTCGGGGACAGCCAGCAGGGTTCCCTCTTCCAAATCTTTCATTGCGGCTTTGATGCCGAGGCAGGCGGCATTGCTTTTGGGTGCCGTCGCAATATAAACGGCGGCCTGTGCAAGCGACAGCGCGCCTTCGGGCATTCCGATTCGTTCAACCGCCTGATATGCCGCTGTAGCGACAAAGAGGGCCCGGGGGTCCGCATTTCCCACGTCCTCGCTTGCGGCAATAACGATCCTGCGGGCAATGAACAGCGGATCTTCGCCGGCGGATATCATTTTTGCCATCCAATAGAGCGTCGCCTGCGGGTCGCTGCCGCGCATGCTTTTGATAAAAGCAGAGATTGTATCATAATGCTCGTCTTCATCATAAACCAGCGCCTTTTTCTGAATGGATTCTTCCGCCGTCTGAAGGTCAAGCAGAATGCTGCCGTCGGGAGAGGGTGGCGTGGAAAGGACTCCGAGTTCGAGAGCGTTTAGAGCGCGCCTTGCGTCTCCGTTGGATCTTGCAATGATAAAATCCAGTGCGTCAGGCGTCAGGGTTACGGACAAGGATCCCAAACCCCGCTCTTTGTCAGAAAGAGCTCTGAGAAGCAGGGTTCTGATATCCTCAGTCTTAAGCGGTTTGAATTCGAAGATCTGTGAGCGGGACGAAAGGGCAGGGATAATGGCAAAGAATGGATTCTGCGTCGATGCTCCTACGAGCGTAATAGTCCCTCGTTCAACATCAGGTAGAAGGGCATCCTGCTGCACGCGGGTGAAGCGGTGAATCTCATCTATGAACAATATGGTCTTGGTGCCGTTCAGGGTGCGTTCCTGGGTGGCCTCCTGAGTTACCTTCCGTATATCGGCAACACCTGCCGTTACCGCATTGAGAGACACAAAGCGAGCCCGACTGCGCTCCGCAATCAGGTGCGCAAATGCGGTTTTTCCCACACCCGGGGGGCCGAACAGAATAATTGATACGAAGCGGTCTGCTTCGATGGCCCGGCGCAGGAGTTTTCCTGGCGCGAGGATGTGCTCCTGACCGGCAAATTCTGAAAGATCACGCGGCCTCATTCTCCATGCCAGCGGTGGGTCTGGCGGCCGGGATGTGGTCAAATCCGCGGACAACTGATTTTTGGGATTCTTAAGACCCAATGTATTTATTGCAGGAGGATGGGTGGCTTGTGGCAGTCAGGAAACCGAACCAGAGCAGGACAACACCGTACGTGGGATATCGGGGATCAAGTAAGTTGCAGATATTTCCGGAACAGGGAAAAGACAGCTATTGCAAAAATACTATGAGGGTAAACACTGCTGTCTGGTCTGTCCATTAGTTTTTGTTGTTGCTTATATCTGCAAAATATCACCATGATTTCCAAGTGTTGCAATACTGGTAAAAATCTTCGTGCGTTACTGAGTAGCACTCACAGCTTTGAAGATTTGAATTCTTCCGGTTACCTCTGCGCAATATTTTTCTACAGATGCTGTCACAAGCGCTGGAGCCCTTACTTCCCGCCCCTTTCTCATGTTATGCGCTGATTTATGATCAATAAAACCTGAACGTTCGTGAATTATAATGCCGTTTTCACGCGATATAAAAATCCCCCGCTTTTGCCGTGCAGATATTCTTGATTCCTGGTATAAACCAGGTGGGTGCCATGTCGAAAAGTTCAGGCTTCCCAGTCTTGCCTGGGCATGCACACCCCTTTCGTATGATGGCTCCCGTTATTTTTTATTCACGAGGAACAAGATCTATCTATCACGTGCAAAGCAGGGGTTCACTTATATGTCTTTTATGTATTATATACCAGAATCAGGTAGAAATGGCAAGGAGAAAAAAGGAGAGGCCGGGCTGACTTGCTTAAAAAAACTTTTAATTTCAATAGAATATATTGTGGTGTGTGCCTGCAAGCTAAAACTGACATATTTCAGGAGGACTTATTTTTCGCGAGGAAGCATGGTGCTGCGGGGATGTCTATTACTCGTTTGCAAGGTGTTCCATTAGATTCAACAGCCGCTTGGCTGCCGTATCTGATGTTTCCTCCAGAGCTTTAAGCTGATCGCGAAGATGATAGAGTTCGTCTGTTATTGTGAGTGCTGTCAGAATCGCGACCCTGAGCGGGTCTACGGTACCCGTTCCTTTCTGCACGTCCTTCATTTTTGCATCCAAGAACGAAGCCAGTTCGCGGATATAATCCTGGTTGTTCTGGCCTTTAATACTGTACGTCTGGCCTAATATTTCAACTTGTACACTTTCCATGATTTTAATGTCCGGTTTACAAAAGAGCGTCTACGAACTCTTTTGGATTGAAAACCCGAAGGTCTTCAATGGCTTCGCCGATTCCCACAAACTTAACAGGAATCCCAAGCTCCTTATATATTGCGAATACGATGCCTCCTTTGGGTGTTCCGTCAAGTTTGGTAAGAACGATCCCGGTAAGGCCTATCGCTTCATGGAACATTTTTGCCTGCACCAGCGCGTTTTGCCCCGTGTTTCCATCGAGCACGAGGAGCGTCTCATGCGGTGCTCCCGGCAATTCCCGTGCGATAATGCGGCGCACTTTTTTCAGTTCCTCCATGAGGTTGGATTTGGTATGCAGCCTTCCTGCCGTATCTACAATCAGCACATCCATGGTTCTGGCCTTTGCTGCGGAAACTGCGTCAAAGACAACCGCCCCCGGATCCGCTCCTTCCCGATGTTTGATCACGGGTATCCCGGCGCGTTCTCCCCAGATAGAGAGCTGTTCCGAGGCAGCCGCTCGAAACGTATCTGCAGCAGCAAGCATCACGTTTTTCCCCTCAGACTGGAGACGGTGTGCGAGTTTTCCTATGGTTGTTGTCTTGCCCGTACCGTTCACACCGACGACAAGGACGGCAGCCGGTGATGCTGTGAGAGAAAAGGCGGGAGAATGAGTGGAGAGAATGTCATAAAGCACCTGTTTCAGCCGTTCCTTCACCTGGGACGGTGTTGCAAGTTCGTGCCGGTTAAACCGGTCTCTCAGATCCTGCAGCACCCAGGAAGCGGTTCCGATTCCCACATCGGATACAATAAGGGCCTCTTCGAGCTCTTGAAGAAACGTTTCATCAATTTTTTCCCCGAGAAGAAGCGAGCCTATTTTATCACTGAAGTCCTTGCGCGTTTTTGCCAATCCATCGCGGAGGCTGCGGAGAGCGTTGAGCATTTTGTACCTCTAAATGTCCAGCGGCAGTTTGCCGGATGCTTCGGACGCGGCCCTCTGGCTAGTTTTTACGTTTTTGGAGACCGGCTGCTTTGGTTCTCCGGTGTTCTGTGGTGGGTTTGACGGGACCGGAGAGGCAGACTGCCGGTAAAGATATCGTTCGTGCATTTTGCTGAACGAAGTCCACTCCCCTTCGGCCACCTGCTCTTTTTTGATGGTTGCGCTGAAATTGTTTATTTTTGCGGCGAGATCATCGAGGTAGTTGATAATGAGGGCTTCACAGATTTTCGGTCTTTTGGGTGAACCATACTCGTATTCACCATGGTGTGAAAGCATAATGTGTTTGACCAGCATGGCAAGCTCAGCAGGAAAATCCGGAAGTGAGTTGATTTTTTCTGCGACCATTTCATATCCCAGTGAAATATGTCCAAGCAGACGGCCTTCCGTCGTATATTCGATTGACTTCTTTACGGCCAATTCACGAACTTTACCGATATCATGCAGGAAGGCGCCGGCAGTCACCAGATCCATATCTGCCGAGGGAAAGTGCCTTGCGACGTCCCTGGCGAGGGCAATAAGCTCCACTGCATGTTCCAGCAAACCGCCGATATAATTATGATGCAGGGATTTGGCAGCTGGAATCCTTTTAAACGGCCCCATGAATGCAGGGTCGTTTAAAAAGGCGTTCAAAAGCCGCTGTAGATGGGGATTGGACAGCGAGGCTGCGGCGGATTTCAATTCAGCCACCATGTCGTCCACACTGCGGGGAGATGATTCCAGGAAGTTGGATATGTCCACCATGGAATCATCCACTTTTTCGAGCAATTTGATCTTGATCTGCATGGAGCCTTGATAATTTGACGCCATCCCTTTTACTCGAACAAAATCTTCACGTTCAAATTTACCCGCCACCTCGTCGGCGTTGTCCCACAGCCTGCCGTCAATTTCGCCGGTTTTATCGGCAAGTTTCAGGGAAAGATAGGTCACTCCATTTTTGGCTGTGGATATCTGTTTTGATGTGACGAGGTAGATTTCCTCAACCCAGTCACCTTCTTTAAGCGAAACAATGGTCTGCATGCTGCTCCTCTTCCTTATAAGTAACGTGATATTAAACCATCCCCTGGGCATTGTCAAACGGAAAGGGACCGCGCGCGCGAAGGATATTGTCCTCCGCGAGCAGCGTTATCTATACCACAAAGACGATGGGCCGGTACCGCAATCAGAGTACACTATGCTTGAATGATTTGAAAACATTAAAGCAGGTTGTTTCATGAAACATGCTGCATATTCTGATCCGCAGTTAAACTACGCAGGAATAAACAGGAGCATATTTTTCGCCGTTCTGCAACAAGGGAAAACGGAGCACAGCATCAGCTTGCAACTTATATAAAAAAAACTATAATGCAATCAGAGTAACAATTTTATTTAAAAACGCATACAGGAGTCTTCCAATGAATAAATACTGGAGTTCACAGGTACGGGATCTTACCCCGTACTCTCCCGGAGAACAGCCGAAAATTCCGAATCTGATCAAACTCAACACGAATGAGAACCCCTATGATCCTTCTCCCCGCGTTCTGGAATCGCTCAGGAGGGAAGCCGGGGGAACGCTGCGGCTGTATCCTGATCCCAATGCAGATCGTCTCAAGACGGTCTTGGCCGGCTACTATTCATTAACGCCTGATCAGGTTTTTGCCGGCAACGGCTCCGATGAAGTTCTGGCGTTTACCTTCATGGCTTTACTGAAGCAGTCACGGCCGATTCTCTTTCCAGATATTACCTACAGTTTTTATCCGGTCTTCTGTAAACTCTTTGGAGTGGTTTACGAAACAGTGCCATTGAATGATGCTTTTGAACTGTGCATCAAAAACTATGCGAACGCCAATGGCGGCATCATTTTTCCCAATCCGAATGCGCCTACCGGCAGGCTGTTGCAGCTGGCGGCCATTGATGAGCTGCTGCAAAGAAACACCGAATCAGTCGTGGTTGTCGATGAAGCATATATAGACTTCGGAGGTGAATCTGCGGTAGCGCTGATCAACCGGTATCCCAACCTGCTGGTGATTCAGACGCTTTCCAAATCCCGGTCGCTCGCCGGATTGCGCGTGGGATTTGCGCTGGGGCATGCAGCATTGATAGAAGCGTTGGAACGCATAAAGAACAGTTTTAACTCATATCCCCTGGACCGGTTTGCAATTTCAGGTGCGGTCGCAGCCATTGAAGACCATTCCTATTTCGAAGAAACACGGAACAAAATAATCAGCAGCAGAAATTTCCTGTCAAAAGAACTCTCTGCGCTTGGTTTTCACGTCATACCTTCAGCTGCGAATTTTATATTTGTCCGACATCCTGAGAGAAATGCGGCCGAATTATTCCGGGAGTTGAGAGAACATTCGATCCTTGTGCGATACTTCCGGCAACCGCGGATCGAAAACTATCTGCGCATTACGATTGGGACGAATGAAGAATGTTCGATGCTGGTTGATACCTTCAGGAAGATTTTGGGGACGCGCAGATGACCTGGAAAAATATTTTTCTATTTTTTTGAACCGGTTTTGCGCGCTTTTACAGGCAGTTCTTGCAAGCATATTGTTTGTGTCGGGAAGGGCATTTTGATGCCTTCCTGTTTTAGACGGGTGTATATGCGTTTACGCAGCTCGTGCAGGACCGGCTGCTGGTAAAGAACATCCTGCGCATGGCAGCTGAGTGTGAAGTCGAGAGACGAGGCCCCGAAGCCGGGAGAAAAGAAAACAGTCGGGACGGATTCCTTCACGACACCGTTCATACCAAGTACCGCCTTCTTTGCTTCGTCCAGGAGGACGCATTCAGCAAACGCAGGGTCTGTGTCCGTATGCACACTGATGGACAGCTGGATGGCGATTGTCCTCTCCGGGAGGTAAAAGTTTGTTACCACACTTTGAGACAGTTTGCTGTTCGGAACAATGACCATATTGCTCGCCAACGTGCGAATTCTTGTGGTACGCCAGCCTATGTCGACAATATGGCCTTCCTGGCCGGTTTCCAGCCGAATAAAATCACCGACCCGCACTGTCTGCTCCGCAAGTATATGCATGCCGGCAAACAGGTTTGAAAGAGTGTCCTGGAGCGCCAGGGCCATGGCGAGGCCACCGACGCCAAGCGCGGTAATGATCGGTGTAATGGAAAATCCGAGATAGTTCAGCGCAATCAGAAAACCGATTGCATAGATCGTGGCCTTCGTCACGCCGAGAAGCAATCCGGTGACGGAAATGGGAAGCCCCGATTTTCTCAGAAAGAAATCGAGCATTCTGTCGCTTACATTTGCAAGTCCCATCGTGAGGGTCACGATGAACGACAGATACATGCCGGTTGTTATGGCTGACCCATACGCAGTTGGAAGATCAGCAAAGCGAAGCGCGATATAAATTGCAAGGAGAAGAATCAGCAGGGATAGCGGGACCTGCAGGCCTTTTTCGAAAAAATCTACGACCTGCAGCGCAGAATCCTTCATCACATGACGCAAAACGCTGAAGAAGACCTTCTTAACCACAAGAAGGGCAGCCGCAACAACAGTGATAATAATGAGAGTAAGGAAGATTTGGTAGTAACCGTCCATAAAAAAACCGCGCCGGGAGTCGTTATTTTGTTTCCTGTATTATCCCCGATCAAAATGCCTGTCAGGACCAGAACGGCAAGAGCAGGCCTTTCGATACAAAACGCTGATAGCCTTCCGTGATCCGCGCAGAAAGAGGCGCGATCGCCAGTCCCCGCGGCATGCAATACTCCGGTTCCAGCAGGAAGGGCTCCACTGGCTATCGCTTGCGCACATATACGCGGTATTCCCCGTTTTTTTTTGTGAGGCCGAGATACTCATGCCCCGTCCTTTGGCACCAGGCAGGCATATCTTTTTCGATGCCGTCGTCGTCAGCCTGCACCTCAAGTATCTGGCCGGGCTGCATCTCCTTGATCTTGAGCGTTGTTTTTAGGATAGGCATGGGACATGCAAGGCCGACGCAGTCCAGTATCTCGTCCGGCTTGATTTTCAGAACGTCCATTTTTTTCTCACAGCGCGCGCAATTTTTGCGTGCTATCCGATGAAGAATTATTCCATTTCATGCTCATGGCTGGAATCGGCCGGCATCTGCACCGGTGAAGGGACGCCTTTTTTCTTGTAATAATCGTCGAGCGCCGATTTAAGAGCTTCCTCCGCGAGCACCGAACAATGCATCTTTACTTTGGGAAGGCCGCCGAGCGCCTCGGCAACCGCTGCGTTGGAAATTTTCAGCGCTTCGCTGATGGATTTGCCCTTCACCATGTCGGTTACCATGCTGCTTGTGGCGATGGCCGCACCGCATCCGAAGGTCTTGAATTTCGCCTCTGTAATGATGTCGTTTTCCACCTTGATGTAAAGGCGCATAACATCTCCGCACACGGGATTGCCCACGGTGCCGACGCCGTCTGCGTCCGGGATCTCACCGACATTATGCGGCTGAGCGAAATGTTCCATTACTTTTGTGCTGTACTGTTCCATAATAATGCTTCCTCCTCTGTTAAGCTTTCTCTTTTTTTATCATATCTTCATAGAGAGGCGACATCTCCCTCAATCGCTGGACAATGGGAGGCAGCGTTTCTATGACATAATCTATATCTTCTTCGGTGTTTCCCATCCCAAGCGATAAAAGCAGCGTCCCGTTGGCCACTGCAGCGTCTGTGCCGATGCATACTAAGACGTGAGACGATTTGAGGGCCCGTGAAGTACAGGCGGATCCGCTGGAAACTGAAATTCCCTGCATGTTCAGAAACAGGAGCATGGATTCACCTTCCACGTACCACATGGACAGGTTCAGATTGTGCGGAAGTCTTTTCACCGGATGGCCGTTGATCACGATATGGTCAATTTTTTCTGCAAGCCCTTTCTGAAGCCTGTCTCTGAGGGCGGAGACATATGTCATGCGGCGGGGAATATCCGCTGCCGCCAGTTCGGAGGCCTTGCCCAAACCGACAATACCGGGGACATTTTCGGTCCCGGCGCGCCGTCCGTCTTCCTGGATGCCTCCCTCCAGCTGCGGTTTTATACGGACACCTTTTCGCACATACAGCGCCGCAGCTCCTTTTGGTCCGTAAAACTGGTGGCCGGAAAGAGAGAGAGCATCCACGCCCAACTCCTGCACGTTTACGGGGATCCAACCAACAGACGCTACCGCGTCCGTATGCAGTAGCACGCCCTTTTCTCTTGTGATTTTAGAAATTTCTTCGATGGGTTCTATGGTCCCGATTTCATTGTTTGCATGCATCACTGAAACGAGAATGGTTTCCTTCGTGATGGCCTTAGCGATATCGTCCGGATTCACCAGACCCGTTTTATCGGTATCAATATAGGTCACCTTAAATCCGGATTTTTCGAGCGTTTTCACGGGGTGGAGGACGGAAAAGTGCTCGATCTGTGAAACAATGATATGGTTGCCTTTTTGACTACTGGCCTGCGCAAGGCCCTTAATGGCGAAATTATTGGATTCCGCGCCGCTCGCTGTAAAAAAGATCTCCTCCGGTTTTGCGCCGATAAGACCGGCAGTCGCGGCTCTGGCTTCTTCCACGGCATTTTTGGCTTCCCGTCCCACATCGTGCAGGTTTGAGGGATTGCCGAACTTCACGGTAAAAAACGGTAGCATTGCTTCAAGCACTTTTGGGTGAACCGGCGTTGTTGCAGCATGGTCAAGATACACTTTTCTCATACTAACAAGCCCTCCTTCCTGCTAGGGACACTTTCTTTTTTGATTTCATGACTGCAGACGGCTGTTGGTGCAGAAGGTCCTCGAAGCTGATGCTGTCGAGCGCTTCTTCCAGTTTTGCCCCTACCTTTGCCCAGACCATCCTTGCAACACAGTCATCCGTCTGGTGGCATTCCGGAGATTCTCCCGGTTCGAGGCAGTGCGACAAAGCGATGGGGCCTTCAAGCACCCGTACGATGTCTCCAATGGTCAGGTCTCCAGGTTTCCTTGCAAGCAGATACCCTCCCGAAGGCCCCCGGACACTTTCAATCAACCCGGCCTTTCCCAGTCGGTGAAGAATTTGCTCAAGATAGGAAAAAGATATTCCCTGGCGATCGGCAATTTCCTTGATCGTTATCGGTCCCTTGCCGTAATGACGGGCAATTTCAACAACCGCCCTGACCCCGTATTTTCCCTTCGTAGACAGCTTCATGTATTTTTTCTGAGGTCGCTATTCCGTCTCTTCTGCAATCTTGCTACGATAACCATAACAAACTTGACCAATTTTGTCAAGTTTGTTATGCGCTGGTTTTTTTCCTCTTGTCCGGGATAACAAAGTTTTTATTCGTGAACATGCACGGGTATGCTATACTGCCGGTTATGCAACAAACTACTCCGCACAACCCCATCACCGGCAAGGAAAACAGTATTGTTAAGTACTTGCGCTCGCTTTCCGATCCGAAAGTCCGAAAGCAAAAACACGCTTTTCTAATTGAAGGCTTCAAAATGGTTGAGGAAGCGCTGCGGGACGACCTCGGGGTTGAGATGGTTGTGGTGACACCGGACATTGTCCGGCATCATGGCAAAGGCGTTTTGAAGCTGGCAGAGTCGAAATCTGTAGAAATATGTTGGATATCGGAACATCTGATGAATAGTATCGCTGAAAGCAAAACGCCTCAACCTATTCTCGCCGTGATAACCATCAAAGAGCACACAGAAGAGGAATTGTTTGACCATGCTTCGAAGCTCATCGTCCTGCTGCATCAGCTTCAGGATCCCGGCAACCTCGGCACGATTATCAGGACTGCGGAGGCGGCAGGCGCGTCCGGAGTGGTTCTTACTGCGAGGACGGTTGATCCGTTCAACTCAAAATCCCTGCGGGCTTCAATGGGCAGCGCTCTTCGTCTGCCCATCGTGCATGTTCACAATGGAGACGCTTTTATTCAAGAGTGCAGAAGGAGGGGTTTTCAGACGGTTGCGACAGTGTTAACAGGAGAAAAAACGCATTTTGATATTGATCTGACCAAACCGACACTCGTAATTCTGGGCCAGGAAGGGGGAGGGTTGCCGCAGGAAATGACGGTAAATGTGGATTGGCTTGTTCGCATCCCCATGGCACGGACGATCGAATCGCTGAACGTCGGCATCGCAGCGGCCGTTATTCTTTATGAAGCAGTGAGGCAGCGGTTTCACAGATGCTGACAAGCCGATTATGACGAAACAGCTTGCCGTTTTACAGTTCTTGAGCCCGCTGAAATGATGACATGGAAAAGAATTTACGTAAACAGGATGGTGTCCCGGAATGGATCAGCAACATGGTGGTCCCAACGGGAATCGAACCCGTGTCTCCGGCGTGAGAGGCCAGCGTCCT
>CAZYEF010000069.1:0-13593 GCA_964646375.1 uncultured Nitrospiraceae bacterium
AATACGCTCATTTCCCTGGCGCGAACGGGCAGAGCGGGAGCTGGCTGATGCCGAGAAAACAGGTGCTACGGTCATTACGCTGGACGATCCGGCCTATCCGGAGCATCTGAAAAAAATACCGGATCCCCCGGTCTATTTCTTTATAAAAGGATCGTTGAAACCGGAAGATTCCAACGCCCTTGCCATTGTCGGGACTCGCAAACCGACTCACTATGGCCGGACAACTACCTACCGCCTTTCATACGATCTTGCGGTGTCGGGCGTAACAATCGTGAGCGGTCTGGCAAGAGGCATCGATACCCAGGCTCACCGCGGCGCACTTTCAGCCAAAGGAAGAACCGTTGCGATATTGGGTTGCGGAATTGATATTGCGTATCCTCCGGAAAATAAGGACCTGATGGAGGAAATCACTCGCGCTGGTGCGGTTATAACAGAGTATCCACTCGGCACAAAACCGGAATCCGGCTGTTTTCCGGCTCGAAACCGCATCATCAGCGGGCTCACCCGCGGCACTGTTGTTGTCGAGGCTGCTGAAGACAGCGGTTCGCTTATTACGGCAGACAATGCCATAGAACAGGGACGGAAACTTTTTGCAGTACCGGGCAATATCGGGCTTTCAACCAGTCGTGGATCAAACAATTTGATAAAACAGGGCGCAACCCTGGTTGAAAACGCGGCTGACATTCTGAAAACCCTTGGCATGAACCGGACAGATAAACAATGGACTACGAAGCCTGGTCCCCTGCCACGGTTAAGCGCGGACGAGGAGAATGTTCTCCGGCACATTGCGGACGAACCAAAGCATATTGATTCCCTTCTACATGAAGTCGGCGGCACGGCGGGGAAATTGGGGGGCATTCTGGTCAGTCTGGAATTACAAAAGCTGGTCAAACAGCTCCCGGGGAAATTCTTCGTACGGCAGGACCCGGAACTGCCACTGGGCAATAATCGCCAGGGACCGGTAACGGTATAAAATTTACCCTGAAAATTTACGTCCATGCTTGAAACAAACAGGAGACGCAGTGGAAGAGCTGATGATAAACCTCTTTTCAATCATTGCCGAACAGGTCCGGGATAAACAAGAGCTGTTCGATGATGAAGGCAAAATAACGCAAACGCTTCTGAACAATGGCTATCATATTTATGAAGCGGATGCCGCGCTGATGCTCATGCAGGCACTTGTTCAGGGAGAAACTGGTCGTTTTTTGCGGCCGGAAACTGCGCAATCCACCGCTTACTTGCGGATCATGAACCGGGAAGAACGGGAGCGTTTTGCTCTTGAAGCATTCGCTTTCACATCAAAGCTTACTCACCTGGGCGTTGTCTCCGAACAGCAACGCGAGGAAATACTGGACAAGGCCCTGACGATTTGTAATGATCGGATAGAGCTGGAACATATAAAATCCATCGTTGCGATGGTGCTGTTCTCCAGACCGATGGAACAGGAACCAGATGAAAACACCGCTTTCAGCAACAGACAGATAAAAAGAACGGCTTGGAATTAGCTTCGGGGCTGTTCAGGAAGAGACCACTTGACGACTCTTTCAGAAAAGGTGTTATAATACCACTATCATGAAAACACTCGTAATTGTTGAATCACCAGCAAAAGCAAAAACTATTGCAAAATATCTCGGCAAAAACTATACCGTCAAAGCTTCCGTCGGTCATATCATGGATTTGCCGAAAAGCAAACTTGGTGTTGACATAGAAAATGACTTCGAACCTAAATACATCGTAATCAAAGGCAAGGCTCCCATCGTCAAAGAATTAAAATCCGCCGCCAAAAAAGCCGACCGTGTTCTCCTGGCAACCGACCCTGACCGCGAGGGAGAAGCAATAGCATTTCATGTCGCTGAAGCTGTTACCGGAGGAAAGAATCGCGGAAAAAACGAAGGTGAGATTTATCGCGTTCTGTTTAACGAGATCACGAAGAAGGCCATTATCCAGGCGATAGAACATCCCGGAAAAATCGACATGAATAAAGTTGATGCCCAGCAGGCGCGCCGTATTCTCGACCGTCTTGTCGGGTATCAAATCAGCCCTATTCTCTGGAAAAAAGTACGCCGCGGACTTTCTGCGGGCCGCGTGCAATCAGTCGCGCTGCGCATGATCTGCGAGCGGGAAGAAGAGATCAAGGCATTTATACCGGAAGAATTCTGGTCCCTTACCGCACTGCTTGAAGGTAAAATTCCGCCGCAATTTGAAGCAAAGCTCATCAAAAAAGATGCGGAAAAGATCAAAGCAAAAAACAATGAAGAAATACAAAAGATTTTGGCGGATCTCCAAGGTGCGGCATATGTTGTTTCCAAAATAGACAAAAAGGAACGGCGCCGCAACCCTGTTCCTCCTTTCACAACGAGCAAACTGCAACAGGAAGCAGGAAGGAAACTGGGTTTTACCGCCAAAAGAACCATGGGTATAGCCCAGGGACTCTATGAAGGCGTGGACATCGGTAATGAAGGAACCGTGGGGCTTATCACCTACATGAGGACCGATTCCACCCGCGTGAGTGCTGAAGTACAAAACGAGGCACGCGACTATATCGCGCAAAAATATGGAAAGGAATTTGTTCCGGAAAAACCGCCTGTGTATGCTGTGGCCAAAACGGCTCAGGAAGCCCACGAAGCCATCCGGCCGACTTCAGTCACACGGGAACCGGATAATCTCAGGCAGTTTTTGCAACCGGATCAGTATAAACTCTATAAACTCATTTGGAACCGCTTTATAGCAAGCCAGATGAATCCGGCAATTATAGACCAGACCTCCGTGGATATACAATCCGCCCAGTACACTTTCCGCGCTACAGGTTCCGTTGTGAAATTTACGGGATTTATGGCCGTCTATATGGAGGAAAAACCCGAAGATCAGGCACCATCCGACGACGAGAGCGGCGAAGCGATTTTACCTCCTTTGCAGGAGGGTGAAACCCTGAACCTGATCAAGCTTGATCCCAAGCAGCATTTCACACAACCCCCACCCCGTTTTTCGGAAGCGTTGCTCGTAAAAACTCTTGAAGAAAAAGGCATAGGTCGACCGAGCACGTATGCTTCCATTATTTCCACCATTCAAGAACGGGATTATGTCAGCAAGCTCGAGAACAAATTTCGCCCGACAGAACTCGGCGTCCTTGTGAACGATTTGCTGGTAAGTCATTTCCCGCTTATTCTGAATGCGACATTCACCGCGGGCATGGAAGAGGAACTTGACAAAATAGAAGAAGGACAGATGCGCTGGCGCGACGCGGTGAAGGATTTTTACAAACCATTCAACGAGAGCCTGGAAAAGGCTCAGGCAGAAATGAAGGATTTCAAGGCGGAACAAACGCCGACGGAAATCAACTGCGAAAAGTGCGGGAAACCCATGGTTATTAAATGGGGCCGGAACGGACAATTTCTTGCCTGCAGCGGATATCCCGACTGTAAAAACACCAAGCCGCTTATCCGAACAGAAACAGGAGTAGAAGCGGCACCGGAAGAGACAACCGATGAACATTGTCCCAAGTGCGGTTCTTCCATGCTCGTCAAACGCGGACGGTTCGGCAAATTCCTAGCGTGCTCCCGCTACCCGGAATGCAATCACACGCAAGGCATGTCGACGGGTGTAATCTGTCCGGAAGACGGCGGGAACATTGTTGAGCGTCGTTCCCGATTCGGAAAAGTATTCTACTCTTGCGCAAATTATCCAGCCTGCAAATTTGCAATCTGGTACAAACCTGTCCTGCGCCCCTGCCCGCAATGCAATGCACCCTTTCTACTGGAAAAGTATTCCAAAAAAACCGGCCCTTATATAACCTGCATGAAAAAAGAGTGCGGTTACAAGGAGGAACAGAAAGCGGAGAACAAGGCTGAAGAAAAACAGTCAATTGAAACGTCATAATCGCTTATATCTAAGCCGATGAATGTATTTTCAAAAATACGCTCCTGAAAATCAGCTTCCTTATTCCTGAATCAATCTTTTTTTTCTGTCCGTCCCGCACTTCAATATTGCAAAATAACCTTTCTTACGCTACAGTATCTTCATGAATGAACATGTGTTCAATTTTATCAACTGGTTAAAAAATCAGAAAAACGCCTCTCCTCATACGGTGAGAAACTATCTGTCTGACCTTGAACAGTTTTTCGCTTTTCTCGAAAAAACTGAACTCGACGGAATAGACCATCTGACACTGCGACGGTTTATTGCTCACCTCATAAATCTCGACACAAAAAAAACGTCCATTGCCCGCAAACTCTCTTCCCTGAGGAGTTTCTTTAACTATCTCAACCGAGAAGGAATACTGAACAACAATCCGGCAAGGCTGGTGACAACACCACGCAGGGAAAAACGTCTTCCAAACGTTCTTACCGTTGATGATGCTGAGCGGCTCATGAATGCTCCGGATTCTATATTTAAAGGAAACAAGAAAAACATCCTGCTTAGAGACAAGGCTGTTCTGGAGACACTCTACTCAACCGGCATCCGGGTAAGTGAACTCATTGAAATGAATCTGGATGATATAGACCGGCATAATCATCTAGTTAGAATCAGAGGGAAAGGCCGAAAAGAACGGATTGTGCCGATAGGGACCACGGCACTCGACGCCATCAATGCCTATCACCGCCAAATCGCTAACCGTCCCGAAACTAAGGAAATTTTTACAGGCCCCGGCGGAAAACGCTTGACAGCACGAACGGTTCAGCGTATTTTAGAAAACTACGGAAAAAAACTTGGATTGCTGCAAAAGACCAGCCCGCACACGCTCCGGCACAGTTTTGCCACCCATTTGCTCGAGTCAGGAGCGGATCTTCGCGCAATCCAGGAACTGTTGGGGCATGCAAGCCTCTCAACCACTCAACGATATACACATTTAAATCTGGACTCGCTTATGGATGTGTATGACAAGACGCATCCGAAGGCCAGACTCCGTAAAGTATAGGACCCGGACTTCTTCAGGAATTTCTACAATAGGAAACTCCCAGCCCCAGCGTGGCTACCGCAGCGCCCGGAGGAAAAAACATGAGTCACACACTACCATTGCACGGCACAACAATCCTAGCGGTTCGCCGCAACGGCAAAACAGCAATTGCGGGAGACGGTCAGGTGACCATTGGCTCAACCGTCATGAAACACAACGCGAGAAAAGTACGGAAAATGTACAATGACAAAATTCTGGCCGGTTTCGCGGGTGCTACTGCAGACGCATTTACCTTGTTCGAAAAATTCGAAAGTAAGCTTGAACAGTATCATGGAAATCTGACCAGAGCCGCGGTTGAGCTTGCCAAGGATTGGCGTACAGATAAGGTACTCCGCAGACTTGAAGCGCTCATGATCGTCGCTGACCAGGAGCGTTCATTTATTCTTTCAGGAAACGGTGATGTTATTGAGCCGGAAAACGGCATTGCAGCCATTGGTTCCGGGGGTCCTTATGCGCTTGCGGCTGCACGGGCGCTTGCGGGTCATACGCAACTTGACGCAAAAATAATTGTGGAACAAGCCATGAAAATTGCAGCCGAAATATGCATATACACCAACAAAGAAATAAGCATTGAAGAATTGTAGTATTTCGTACGTAAAACACCTTCTACAAGGTCGCCGTATTGCACGGTCTGATGCAGCAGCGGCGATTTTCCGCATCCAGAGGCAATTTTAACGGAGGTTTCCTTGAAAGATACATTGACACCGAGACAGATCGTTGAAGAACTGGACAAATACGTTATCGGTCAGCATAAGGCAAAACGCGCCGTCGCCATAGCCCTTCGCAACCGCTGGAGACGGCAGCGTCTGTCGGAAGAACTCCGCGACGAAGTCATGCCGAAAAACATCATCATGATCGGCCCTACGGGGGTTGGAAAAACAGAAATTGCCCGAAGACTTGCAAAACTTGTCCATGCCCCCTTCCTAAAAATTGAAGCGTCAAAATTCACCGAAGTGGGTTATGTCGGGCGCGACGTAGATTCTATTGTGCGCGATCTTACCGAAATAGGCATCAATATGGTAAAAAATGAAATGGCGGAGCAAGTCCGGGAAAAAGCTGAAGTCCTGGCGGAGGAGCGCCTTCTTGATCTCCTCCTCCCTCCCTTGAGGACAGCGACTGGACATGATGCGCCAACAGCTGAGCAGCAGGAACAGCATACCGGCACTCGCGATAAACTCAGGCAACAGCTGCGTGAGGGAAAACTTGATGCTCGAACTGTTGAACTGGAGGTCAAGGAAAAGGTGATGCCTTTCGGCGTTATCTCGAATGTTGGTATGGAAGAAATTGAAATGAATCTCAAGGAAATGCTGGGTGGACTCCTCCCGGAAAAAACCAAGCGGAGAAAAGCCAAGGTGCCTGATGCTTTGCGGATTCTGGTCCAGGAAGAAGCGGCTAAACTGATTGACATGGACAAAGTGACCAAAGAAGCGCTCCAGCGCGTAGAGCAATCCGGGATTGTGTTCCTTGATGAAATTGATAAAATCGCAGGGCGCGAGTCGCAGCACGGACCCGACGTGTCACGTGAGGGGGTTCAACGAGATCTTCTGCCGATAGTCGAGGGCTCAACCGTCACAACAAAATACGGACCGGTTAAGACCGACCATATCCTTTTCATAGCCGCAGGCGCTTTTCACGTATCAAAACCTGCTGACCTGATTCCGGAGCTTCAGGGCAGATTTCCCATCCGCGTTGAGCTGGATTCACTGGGGAAGAAAGAATTCGTGCGAATTCTTACCGAACCACAAAATGCGCTTATAAAACAGAACATTGCCCTGCTCGCTACGGAAGAAATAGAACTGGTGTTCACCAACGACTCGATCGAGGAGATTGCAGACATAGCGGCAAAAGTAAACGAGCGCACAGAAAACATAGGCGCGCGCCGCCTTCACACAATTATGGAACTGCTTCTCGACGACATATCGTTTGATGCCCCGGAGAAAAAAGGGGCCCGCGTCGACATTACTGCCGAGCATGTCCGTAATCGAATGACAGATATCATCAAGAGCGAGGACTTAAGCAGATACATCTTGTAGCATTTCCGAACATGCCTGCACTGCATCAGTATATCTCCACGGCGATTTTATGAGGTTGTTATGGAAAAACTCATCGAAAAAGCAAAAACCCTGATTGAAGCACTGCCTTATATTCAGACATTCAGAGGCAAAACATTCGTGATCAAATATGGCGGAAGCGCCATGTCAGAAGATGCATTGAAACAAGGGTTTGCGCAGGATGTAGTGCTCCTGCGTTATATAGGAATCAATCCGGTAATTGTGCATGGCGGAGGCCCTCAGATCGGAAAAACAATGGAACGAATGGGGAAAATCCCCTCTTTCGTTTCCGGTCAACGGGTCACTGATGAAGAAACGATGGATATTGTTGAAATGGTTCTCGGCGGAAAAATCAACAAGGAAATTGTGAATCTTATTAATCAGGCGGGCGGCAGGGCTGTAGGCCTAACAGGAAAAGACGGTGGATTGATACAGGCAAAAAAAATAACTCTGACAAAAAAATCAGTAGAAACCGGTGTGACTGAAATTATTGACATCGGTTTGGTCGGCGAAGTGACTAAAGTCAGACCGGGGGCGCTTGCCGCGCTCGACCAGGGGGGGTTTATTCCGGTTATTGCACCCGTGGGCGCTGGAGCAAACGGGGAAACGTATAATATCAACGCCGATGTGGTCGCAGGAGCTGTCGCGGGAGCGCTCAAAGCCAAGAAATTAATTCTCCTGACTGATCAAGCCGGCATACTTGATAAAGATAAAAATCTCATCCCAACGTTGAACAGGGAAAAAGTTGAATCGCTAGTACATGCGGGCGTTATTGCCGGCGGCATGCTGCCCAAGACGAAATCATGTTTTGAGGCGCTCGACCTCGGTTGTGAAAAGGTCCATATTATCGATGGGCGGGTACCACATGCTCTTTTGCTTGAGATATTCACCAAGGAAGGTGTGGGAACCGAAATCACCTTGTAACATGCCCGTTTTGGAACGCTGTTGTCCCGCAATTGGTCACCATAAAACCACTGAGACACCATGCTTGCACTGAAGCGCATCTGCATATCGAGTGCCAGAGCATTTTGACACTATACGTCCATGCCGAAAAAATTCCTTATTTTTGCCAAAAGCCTGCCTGATGCAGCTTTTTTCCTGTGCGAAAAAGCCTCCGTATCGAGCTTCTCTTTTTCCGCATCAAGGCCGGCCTGACGTTCCGAAAGAATATGGCTTAACGATTCGGCAATGGAAGGATTATTGATCAAGGTTGACGTAAAACTTTGTTTATCGATAACAATGAATTCCGCGTCTTCTTTAACCTGAATACTGGCCGTCCTTGCCGCTCCGGTCAACAAACTCATTTCTCCGAAAAAGTCACCCCGGGTGAGCGTGGCCACAATTGCTGATTCACCGGGCGTATTTTCCACAATCACATCAACTTTGCCACTCTTGATTATGTAAAAAGAGTCTCCCGGCTCCCCTTGCCGTACCGGCATCTCACCAATTGCGTAAGTTTTTATGCTTAATTGTGATATCAGCTTCTTTAGCTCAGTTTTATTGAGAGGAGCAAGTATCTCCACGTTCTCCATCAGTCCGAGCAGTCTGGTCGTCAGCTGGTCATTTTCTGTTTTTAACAATTCAGGCGTGATTTGTCGTAGATTTATATCACGGACCGGGAGAGGAATATTAATCCCGCTGCGTTTAAAACGATACCAGAGAAGGTTCATGATCTGAGCATCAACATCAATGGACCGCGAAAAATCTCCGATAGCATAACGAAGTTCGTAGTTTACGGAATAATCACCATAACTGGCAATGCGAATAAGTGGCTCAGGACACTTACTTATTTCCGGAATAGCGGCAAGGACATCTAAAACTACCTGTTTTACCTTATTAGGCGGAGTGCTGTAACTGACGCCAAATACAAGTTTTTTTACATGTTCCTTGTCCGGCAGGCTGTAATTCACCACAGCTTCGCTCAAAACCTTGCTGTTGGGTATGAACACTTCATTCTGTTCAAGCGTTAAAATTCTCGTGGACCGAAGCGTGATATCGGTTACGCGACCTTCATGGCCAGCAACTGCGATCCAGTCGCCTTGTTTTAAGGGTTTTTCCAGATGGATGGTGAGGCCAGCCAGCATGTTTGCCAGGGTCCCCTGGAATGCCAGACCAATGGTTGCGGTCAGGACTGTTGTTGTTGCGATCAGAGACGTGACGTTAATGTCTAGTATCTCCTTCAATAAAACAAGGGTGACCAAGACAAGCACGGCCGCCGTAATAATGTTTTTGAATGCAGCTGGAAAACTGCCTTTTTTCCAACGTACGACAAAAAGATCACCGTAGATATATAGAATAAGACGGACTGCTGCAAATGTGAAAAGAAGCCAAGAAAAAAAAATTAGGTGTCTGGAAAGGTGCGGATAACGTTCCGTGCCTCCGAGAAAAATTGAGAATTGAATTGCGATAAAAAGAACGATGAGTTTCAGGCTGGTACCGATGGGTTTCAACTGGGGTGATTTTTTTGCAAAAAAACCAATGGCAATACTGCTGATAACAATAAAAAAAATGCTCAGCATTGCACTCCAGAACAATGCACCGGTCAGTTCTTTGGAAAAATCCATTGGGAGGTCTCCCAGTTGTTCAGGAAACGTTTATGTGCGGCAGAATACTTTTCCAGAGGTCTTTGATTCCGGATCCCGTCTTGGCGGATGTATGAATCAGCGTTTCTTCGGTCTCCAGAATAGAAAGTATTTTTTTTCGGGACTGCTCCGTTTCCTGGCGATTCAACTTGTCAATCTTGGTCAGGGCTGTGATGGCTGGAATATCATATTGTTTCAGCCATTCCATGAGGCGGAGATCCCGCTTGTCCGGCTCTCTCCTAATATCGAGAAGTATAACAACGGCAGCCAGGCCAGGGGTCTCTTTGAGATAGCGCTCAATCATCGGAGCCCATGCATCGGTCACGGCGTGTGGCACTTTCGCATAACCATATCCAGGCAAATCGACGAAATAGAACAGATCGTTGATAAGAAAAAAATTTATCAACTGTGTTTTTCCTGGAGTTGCGCTGGTTTTTACAAGTTTTTTCCGGTGCAGTAAAGCGTTGATAAGAGAAGATTTGCCAACATTGGATCGTCCGGCAAAGGCGATGTGAGGTTTTTTATCCCCGGGAAACTGTTTGGGATTGACGGCACTTGTAATAAATTCAGCGGAAAGTATTCTCATGTGTCTAGTCTGAATGATGAAATAGTGCGCTGCATAATGACAAAACAAAGGACAGAAAAAAACAACTTAGTTTTGTCCTCTTTCTGTCCTTCATTGCGTGTCTTTTTTTTATTATGCGATTTTTTCGTAGATAAGAAGAGGTTCCGCTCCACTGTTGATCACTTCTTCATTGATAATACACTCTCTGATTCCCGGCTGTGAAGGGACATCATACATTACATTCAACATCACATCCTCGAGGATGGCGCGCAGACCACGGGCACCGGTCTTGCGATTGATTGCTTTTTTGGCGATTGCAACAAGCGCATCGTCAGTAAAGCGCAGTTTGCAGCCCTCAAGAGCGAGGAGTTTCTGGTATTGTTTGATAAGCGCATTCTTGGGTCGTGTGAGAATATCAATCAGGGCCTGTTCACCCAGTTCTTCGAGCGTTGCTACAACCGGCATTCTTCCGATAAACTCCGGAATCAGGCCATATTTCAGCAAATCCTCAGGTTGAAGGCACGTAAGGATTTCGCTCAATTTCCGTTCCTGTTTGCTTTGTATGTCTGCGCCAAATCCCATGGTTTTTTTGCCGATGCGTTGGTCTATTATTGACTCAAGTCCGACAAAGGCGCCACCGCAGATGAAGAGTATGTTTTTTGTATCAACCTGGATGAATTCCTGATGTGGATGCTTGCGACCGCCCTGAGGAGGGACGCTGGCCACCGTCCCTTCTATCAATTTCAGGAGCGCCTGCTGAACTCCTTCCCCTGATACATCGCGTGTAATCGAAGGACTTTCCGATTTTCTGCTGATTTTATCAATTTCGTCTATATAGACGATGCCGCGTTGTGCGCGTTCGACGTCGTAGTTCGCATTTTGGAGAAGTTTTAAAATGATGTTTTCAACATCTTCACCCACGTATCCGGCTTCGGTAAGAGTCGTGGCGTCAGCTATCGTAAACGGCACGTCAAGAATCCTTGCCAGTGTCTGCGCGAGGAGCGTCTTCCCTACTCCGGTGGGGCCGATCAGCAGAATATTGCTTTTTTGAAGCTCTACCTCGTCGCCGATTTCATGACGGATATCAATGCGCTTGTAGTGATTATGCACTGCGACGGAAAGTATTTTTTTTGCCCGATCCTGGCCGATAACGTACTCGTCAAGGGTACGCTTTATTTCCGCTGGTTTCGGCAGCCGTGGAATTTTCGTTTCCTTGGCCTCTTCCCATTCTTCGGCGATAATTTCGTTGCAGAGATCAACACACTCATTGCAAATAAACACCGAAGGGCCGGCGATAAGTTTTTTTACTTCATCCTGGTTTTTACCGCAAAAAGAGCATTTCAACTGCGCTGCGGCGGGTTCTTTTTTATCAGTCATACACTACTTCTCCTTGGCGCTTCTCACTTTCGTGATCACTTCATCAATAATGCCATACGTTTTTGCATCTTCGCCGGACATGAAAAAATCACGGTCTGTATCGGTCTGGATTTTTTCGATCGGCTGCCCGGTATGCTTTGCCAGAATATTATTGAGTGTGTCTTTTAGTTTCAATATTTCTTTTGCATGTATTTCAATGTCTGTGGCCTGGCCCTGGAATCCTCCCATAGGCTGGTGTATCATGACCCGGGAGTGCGGAAGTGAAAACCGCTTGCCCTTGGTTCCGGCTGCCAGAAGGAGCGCTCCCATGCTTGCGGCCTGTCCGATGCAGATGGTTGAGACAGACGATTTGAGATAGTTCATGGTATCGTAAATTGCAAGTCCTGAGGAAACGATGCCTCCAGGTGAGTTGATGTACAGGTAAATATCTTTGCCGGGATCTTCTGCGTCCAAAAAGAGCAACTGTGCGATTACAGTATTGGCCACAATATCGTCGATTGCGGTCCCGAGAAAGATGATCCGATCCTTTAAAAGTCGTGAGTAAATATCATACGCGCGTTCACCACGGCTGGTCTGTTCAATTACCATTGGAATTAACGACATGATTGATCCTCTTCTTCCTTTGACGATTTAATTATAACTCTTCTTTGCACGGGAAAGCAAGAGACCGAGTGTTTTTTCCTGTATCAGGGAAGACCGCAGTCCATCCAAACTGCCTTCATTTTTTTCATAGTACTTCCTGATGGAGTCCGTAGTCTGTCCGGACGCCTTGGCCATCGTGGTGAGCGCGGTGGTTACTTCTTCGTCGGTAACTTCAATTTTTTCTTTTTCCGCGATTACGTCGAGAAGCAGCTGACCCCTGACGCGTTTTTCAGCGGCTGCCGTGTTTTCTTCACGAAACTTTGCGATATCGAATGTTTTCATTACATCCACGCCGCGTCGGGCCATGAATGCCGCATGCTGGCGGGCCAGGGCCTGCAGTTCGTGGTTGACCATGACAGAGGGAATTTCGAAGGAATGACTTTCTATCAGTTTCGTCATAAGTTCTTCACGCTGAGCAGTCGCCTGATCGTTTCGCTTTCTGGTCTCGATGTCTTTCTTGATCGCAGCTTTGACTTCATCAACGGTTTTATAATCACCGAGATCTTTGGCAAAGTCTTCGTTCAGTTCAGGCAATACTTTTTTCTTGATTTCCTTGAGCACAATGGTAAAGGACGCGTCTTTTCCGGCCAGGTCTTTGTTGCCATAGTCCGCGGGAAACGTGACTTTGATATCACGTGTTTCATTCCGCGTCATCCCGACAATCTGCTCTTCAAAACCGGGAATAAGACTTTTGGAACCCACGGTCAGAAGGTAGTCTGTCGCTTTTGCGCTTTCTATGGATTTTCCATCCAGGAAACCCTCAAAATCAACAATAGTCACATCACCTGTTTCAACCGGACGCCCCTCGACCACTTCAAGTTGGGCATACATTTCCCGAATCCGGTCGATTGCCTGGGTCACTTCCTCATCGGTCACTTCAATGTTTTTCTCTTTCACTTCAATCCCGTCATACGTTTCCAACGTGATCTCAGGACGCACCTCAACCATGGCCGTGAAACTGAGAGAAGCCCCCTTTGCCAAAGTTGAAACGTTGTCAATGTCGGGCATATCAACGGGAGTAATGTTTTTTTCCTGCAACGCCTGCATGTAGTTTTTTGATATAAGACGTTGCATTACTTCGGACTGCACCTCACCGCCATAGTGTTTTTCAACAATCGCCCGAGGTGCTTTCCCCGGCCGGAAACCGGGAATTTTCGACTTCTTGATTAGTTCCCCAACGGCCTTGTCCATCTCCTTTGTAACAACATCCGGCTCGATTTCTATTGTGAGTTTTTTCTTTACTGTGCTGAGGTCCTCTATCGTAACTTTCATTGATTGTTCCACCTTATTAATTTTTTAAATGTACTAAACATACAAAAAAAACTTTTTTGCATGCAACCCGAATTGAGCTGCTGATATATTTATAGAGTTGGTGCGAGAGGGGGGATTTGAACCCCCACGGTCACCCACCAGATCCTAAGT